>JAHJLI010000006.1 GCA_018821785.1 Pseudomonadota bacterium | reverse complement strand
GATATTCTTCACTCTTTTGCACGAAGCAGCGAGCACTTTAAATGCCGGTTCCTTGCGAAGCTGAAGAATCGCATGAATGCGCAACAGGCATTCATTCACATCGTCAAAATTTACCGTGACGGCGGCATCTACGGCATCAGCAGCCAAGCCGCGACTAATGCAGTCATTGGCGAACCGTCCCTTAATAAAATTGATAACGGCTGCAACCGTTTCCTTACCGCCGGCCACCTTGTCGCCATACAGGGCGAGGGCTTTATGCACCAGCTCGTACAGTGAAACAGAATAACCCTTCCCTTCAATGATGTGTAGAATGGCCAGTGAAATACGCCTCAAACCAAAAGGATCAGCGGTCCCGGAAGGGACTTGGCCAATTCCGAAACATCCGGCCAAGGTATCAAATCGATCGGCCAAGGCAACTAATGCACCTAAATCGGTAGAGGGAATCTCAGCCCCGGCCCGCTTTGGCATATAATGTTCGATTATTGCTGTAGCTACGTCGTTTGATTCTCCGTCGTGTAGGGCATAGGCTCCCCCCATAATCCCTTGGAGAGATGGGAATTCACCTACCATATTAGACAATAGATCAGCCTTGCATAGAAACGCAGCCCGACATCCGTCGTCAGCAAGCGCGGGATCAATTTTTTCCACCAGTGTTTTTACCAACTTGACCATTCTGTCCTTTTTTTCCAGCATGGTTCCAAGTTTTGCTTGAAAGATAATACCGTTCAGGTTAGAGGTGCTATCTTCAAGTCTAATTTCTCGGTCGAGGTTGAAAAAAAACAAGGCGTCTTCCAGTCTCGCCCGAAGAACACGCTGGTGGCCTTTACGGGTAACTGCCGCATCATTTACCTTGGTATTGTTGACTGCGACAAATCCAGGCAGCAATTTACCAGATGAATCGACCACCGGAAAATACTTCTGATGCTCACGCATCGAGGTAATGAGCACCTCTGCCGGAAGTTGCAGAAATTTCTCGTCAAACACCCCGCAAATCCCATAGGGCATTTCAACAAGATTAGTTACGGTATCAACCAAGGCTTCATCAATAGCCACATGGCCATCCTTCCATTCGCCGGACTGGGCAACAGCATCTCGAATTTCCGATACCACACGGGATCTTCTCTTGACTGGGTCAACCAGCACAAATCGATCAGCTAATTGCTGTTCATAGGTTGCAGCAGATTCAATCTGGAATCGTTTATTGGCAAGAAACCTGTGTCCACCACTGCTGTTCGAAGATACAATTCCTTCATGGCTGAATTGTATCACTTCTTCACCAAAAATTGCCAACAGCCACTGGATTGGCCGGGCAAAAGGATGGCGGTTACTCCCCCATCGCATAGATTTGGTAAACGGCAGATCGAGAAGTAAACCGTGCAAAAGTTCCGGTAGCAATACCGTTGCAGCCACACCTTTTTGCTGACGTATCAGCATAAGATATTCGCCCTTTGCAGTCGACACCACCTGCAAATCACCGACATCTGCACCTTTTGATTTGGCAAAACCTTCCGCTGCCCTGGTGGCTTTTCCGTGAGCATCAAAACCGGCATCCTTTGACGGACCAAGCAGCTCTTCGGTTATATCTTCCTGCTTTTCAGCAACATCCTGTACCATGAGCGTGAGACGTCTTGGCGTTCCCAACACCCTTGGAGCGCCACAACTCAACTTCAACTCCGCCGCTTTCTCGATAAACCTTTTTTGCAAGTGAGCAAGTGCCGGTTCAAGGAAACTTGCCGGTATCTCTTCCGTTCCAATTTCAAAGAGTAGATCTCGCATAAGGATATTTTGTGAATATAAGGTTTGATTGTTGATAAATACTGTCAGAGCAGCTTAGGAACCGTCAGAAAAGGAAATGGCCGTTTTTTGACATTTCCTTTCGATTCCTTTTGTCGTCTCCAGCATTGTAATGGAAATTTTATTTTTGGTGCAACCGTTAACAGGATTCCATGGCTGCAAAAGTAGAGCATTCATCTCCAAAGTTATGAATACCTACTGAAAACCATTTAATAGCTTGAATTTTTACAAGAAGAGCTCCGACTCTTCGAGTAAGTGCCTCCACTGAAAGTACTTTTCGTTCTTTTAAAGCAAGGCTTGCCAGTTCTTCTTCAACCGCTTCTTCAATAAGCAGGATTATATCTTCAATCCAATAAAATTGGCGAAACCGCAGGCTGACTTCTGCTTTGCCCCATCTTCCTAGAGATCCTGGCAGTCGATGAGGCGTTTTATCGGTAATAGGTAGACTGATCGGCACTTCGACGCTCAGTTTCAAGTCATCATCTTGTTCTAGAGATCCGTGCATTTGACACCGATAGTGGGCCAGATGCCCGGATTCGCCATTTCTTACCTTGTGGAGAAAATACGGGAAATCGATTTCGAGGTGTGATGCTTCAGCTTCAAGACGGTCCTTCATTTTTTCCAGCACCGTGTGAAAACTATTAATATCAATTTCTCCATGAAATTCGTTGAGTATCTCAACGAATCTGCTCATATGCGTACCTTTGAATTTGTGTGGCAAATTGACATACATATTCACAGTGGCCACAGTGTGCTGTCTTTTTTGTGCCTTGTCACGCACGGTGATGGGGTAAGAAATGGTCTTAACGCCGACTTTTTTTATATTGATTCTCCGGCTGTCCATTTGACTTTGAATATCTTTCATTCGATGCAAACCACAAAATTTTAAGTCTCTAAAAGCCTCCGAACCGTTTCTTTCAGATCAGCAAGGTCACCTGATTTGACGACGTAATCATCGGAGGCCCAAGTGCCGAGATCCCGCTTGAATTCCTGGTAGGCACTACTAAGAATAACAGGCACAGAAGGGTTTATCATTTTCATCTGGCGAAGCACTTCAACTCCGTTCATGCCAGGCATTTGAATGTCCAGAATGACCAGATCGGGGTTTTCTTCCTTGAATGTATCAAGACCGCTTTGACCATTAAGAGCAGATACTACTTGATAGCCTTCACTCTCAAACTCTTCGCGATAGATCATCTGAATTGCTTCGTCATCATCGACCAGGAGTAGCTTTTTCACTTTTTCTCCTTTTCAGGGTATCGTCAGAGATTCACGTAAAAATTGAGCAGCCTCTTCCGGCGGCATTGGGTTTATATAAAAACCGGATCCCCACTCAAAACCTGCAATCGAGGTCAGCGTCGGAACTATTTCGAAATGCCAGTGGTAATATTCGAGCCCACCAGAACGAAGTGGATCGGTATGAAGCACATAATTGTAAGGAACATTGGGGATGCAATTGCAGAGCCGTTGCAACGATTCAGAAAAGAGTTCAGCCAAGGCATGAATCTCGTCATCATCTTGGAAATAAAACGAAGAAGAATGCCGCTTAGGCAGGATCCACATTTCAAAAGGTGTTCGTGGCGCGAACGGCATAATGGTGATAAACCGATCATTTTCACATACAACCCGTTCCTTTTGCTGCAATTCCTGGCGAATAATATCGCAGAATATACACCGTTCTTTGTATTTATAATGAGACTTCGCTCCTTCCAGTTCGGATACAATCATTCGCGGAAGAATTGGCAATGCGATAAGTTGGGAGTGCGAGTGCTCCAGTGAGGCACCCGCCGCTCTCCCATGGTTCTTAAACACCATGACATATCGAAAACGTTGATCTTTTTCCAGATCAATAATTCTTTCTTTATAGGCCTTAAAGACCAAAGCCATCTCAACCGGGATAAAATCGGCAAAATTATGATCGTGATTGGGACTCTCGACGATCACTTCATGGGCGCCGATACCGTTCATACGATCGTATAGCCCTATCCCCTCTTTTGAGAGATTGCCTTCGATAATTAATGCCGGAAACTTATTGGGCACAACCCTTACATTCCATCCAGGCCCGTTGGCAGGCAAACTACCATCTCGAAAGGCCAGGACCTCTGGAGGTGTGGAAGACTCATTCCCCGGACAAAGAGGACAAAACCCTCCGATTCCAGTTGAAACTTCAACCGGAAAATCAGTAGGCCTTTTCCTTCTCTCCTTGGAAATGATTATCCATCGTCCAAGAATAGGATCTTTGCGAAGTTCCGGCATGCGGGTTATTGTCCTACTGACTTTTCACGAGTTTCCTGGATGGTTTTACAATCAATGCAAAGTGTGGTTACCGGCCTGGCTTCCAACCTTTTTAGTCCGATTTCTTCACCGCAATCTTCGCACATACCATAACTCCCATCCTCAATCCGAGCAATGGCTTCGTCGATTTTTGTAAGGAGCTTCCGCTCTCTATCACGGATTCTCAATTCGAAACTTCTTCCCGATTCCAATGTGGCTCTGTCGTTTGGGTCAGGCACATTGGTAGTTTGATCGGTCATTTCAGTCATGGTCTTTCCGGCATCAGTATGAATTTCCTGTTTTTTCAGCAACAACTGTGTCCGAAATAATTCAAGTTGCTCTTTGTTCATTGAGAATCTCCTTCATACACTTAAATATCACGCAAATACCATCCGGAACCAACTATCCCCGAATGTAGGTACCACTTTTGCCACCGGTCTTCATAAGAAGACGAATATTACTGATAACCATCGATTTATCAACAGCTTTGCACATATCATATATAGTCAAGGCAGCAATTGAAACAGCCATGAGTGCCTCCATCTCCACGCCGGTTTTGCCGGTTATACCAACTTTGGCATAGATATCGATGGATGCATCCTCGGAACGAAGATCAAAAGAGATATCCACCTTGTTAATCAGAAGCGGATGGGTCAATGGAATAAGTTCATCGACTTTTTTAGCTGCCATGATACCGGCAACCCTAGCAATTCCCAATACATCACCCTTGGCCATAGAACCACTTTTAACGAGTCCAAAGGCCTGTTTAGACATCCTGATATTTCCAGAAGCCTCAGCGACACGAATAGTTTCAACCTTTTCGCCGACATCCACCATCCGGGCATTGCCTTCTGTATCAAAGTGAGTGAAGATTGCTTTGTTTTCGTCTGCCATTATTTTCGGGTCCCAAAACTCAGTTTTTACCAAGCACCTCATTGAACAGCCTTTTGAAAAATCCTTCTTCCTCCTGATGCTGACCATGTTTTATGCAGAGTGTGTCGAATTCTTGCAGAATCTTCTTCTGCTCTTCGCACAGATTGGTTGGAGTCAATACCTGAAGTTCGACTATCATATCACCTCTCGCCCTTCCACGAAGGCTGGGCACGCCTTCATTCCGCAGAGTAAAGAGTTCGCCGGACTGACTTCCTGCAGGAATACCGAGATTTTTTTTGCCATGCACAGTAGGGATTTCGACAGTCGTTCCAAGGGCAGCTTTGGCCATGGAAACCGGATACCGGCAGTAAATGGTATCGCCTTCCCGCTTAAAAAAATCATGTTCCCGAACATGTACTATGACATACAGATCACCCGATGCTCCCCCCCGACGTCCACCCTCACCCTCTCCCCGCAATCGCATACGGGCACCAGTATCAACACCTGCCGGAATCTTCAGAGCAACTTTCTTAGTCTTTTCAACAAGCCCGGTTCCATGACAATCATTGCAGGGATTTGTGACCATTGCCCCCTCGCCATGACACTGCGGACAAGTAGAACTCATCTGAAAAAACCCCTGCGATCGCACTACCTGGCCACGACCATTACAACTCGGACAAGTCTGTTTTTGATATCCGGGTCTGCTTCCCGTTCCTTCGCAGGTCCAACAAGTATCGCGGCGGGTGAGTTGCACCTCTTTGGAAACCCCGTGTACTGCCTCCATAAAGGTGACTTCCACATCATAACGGAGATCATTACCGGGAATGGGGCCGTCTCTTCTGGCGCCGCCTCGGCTGCCACCGCCAAAACCGAAGATATCTCCAAAAATATCGCCAAAGCTTGAGAAAATATCGTCGGCACTACCCGGACCTCGATAGCCACTGTTTTTCAGGCCATCATGGCCATAGGTGTCGTAGATTTTCCTCTTTTTCTCGTCGCTCAGTACTTCATAGGCCTCGGTGCAGGATTTGAACTTTTCTTCAGCCGCTTTATCATCGGGATTGCGGTCCGGATGATATTTCATTGCTAGTTTACGATACGCTTTTTTGATATCACCGGCAGAAGCATTTCTGCCTACAGATAATATCTCGTAATAATCGTTACTCATAGTTTACCGGTGGCGCTGGAATTATCACGAAAGGGCCAATTCAGGCACATTCTCAATTTCTCTCTTTTTCTTCGGGGTATCTGAGCCTTCGGGCAACTTGTCAATATTTGCAAAAGTGACCTTGGAAGCGGCGATTTCTCTTAGAGTCATGACAATCTCCTTGTTTTTCCCTTCAACAAGGAATGGTTCACCCTGGCGATGCTGCCTCACCCGCTGAACGGCGAGATGGATCAACTTGAACCGATTCTGCTTACCCACTGCTTCCAAACAATCTTCACAGGTAATTCTTGACATTAATAACCTCTTTTATGATTCATTGTACCATTAAGCAGAATGCTTTTCGAAAGGATTCCGCAAGAGCAGGGTTTCTGCCCGATCGGGTCCTACCGATACAATATTTGCAGGAATTCCTGCAAAATCTTCGATGCGTTTTATGTATTCTTTGGCCTGCATGGGAAGGTCGTCATATTCCCGTATTTTTTCTATATCTTCCTGCCAACCTTCAAGGCTTTCATAAACAGGCGAGAGCTCCGTCGCTTGTCGAATGTTCGAGGGCATAGCTATAAGCCTTTTTCCTGCAAGATCATAGGACGTAGCGAATTTGATAGTCTTTTGCCCACTCAGCACATCAAGCTTGGTAATAGCCAGCCCGGTCAACCCGTTCAGCCTGGTAGCATCGCTGACGACCACCCCATCAAGCCAACCACACCTGCGTCGCCTGCCGGTTGTTGCGCCGAACTCATGCCCCTTCTCCTGCAAACGATTACCGGTTTCGTCAGACAACTCAGTGGGGAAGGGCCCAGCTCCAACACGAGTTGTGTAAGCCTTCATAATACCAACGACAGCATCAATATGGGCCGGACCAAACCCGGCTCCGTTACAGGCGTTTCCAGCAATTGTGTTGGACGACGTTACAAAAGGATAGGTACCATGATCTATATCCAGATGAGTACCCTGCGCTCCTTCAAATAAGATATTGTTGTTATTTTTCCTTGCGTTGTCCAGTTCAATCGATACATTTCCCAAATATGGTATCAGTTTTTCACCATACTCTTTATATGCTCGATAAATCTGCTCAAAATCCGCAGGGGCACAATTGAATTTTTGCCTGAAAAGAAAATTCTTCTCCGCAACAACTGCCTGAAGTTTTTCACGAAAAAGAACATCATCAAGTAAGTCGCAGGCCCTTATACCTACCCTGCCGACCTTATCCATATAGCAAGGCCCAATGCCACGACCGGTGGTGCCTATTTTCTTTTCGATGGTCAGTGCCGCTTCCCCAGCCTGGTCGAGGCTGGCATGATACGGCATTATAAGATGTGCTCTCTCGCTGATCATGAGACGAGCAGGTGTAACCTCAAGACCTTGGTCCTGGAGCTTGTCCATTTCACTAATCAATACGGCAGGGTCAATAATGACACCATTACCTATCATGCATTTCTTGTCCTCATAAAGGATGCCCGAAGGAATAATATGGAAAATGAATTTTCTCCCTTCGACCACCAGGGTGTGTCCGGCGTTATTACCCCCTTGAAATCGCACAACGTAATCGGCATAACGGGTGAGCAAGTCGACAATCTTCCCCTTCCCTTCATCACCCCATTGAGTTCCAACAACCACAACACTGGACATCTACCTTCTCCTCTCAGAGGTTTGTATACATTTGCCGCGAAAGGGAACATTGTGACTTACAATTCACGACAAATCCGCGCAAGACAAAAACAGCAAATATAGTAAAATCACAAGATGTTGTCAACATTTTTTAACACAAGCAAGGATCTCCCCACCATTATTAAACATCGCATTATCAATGAGTTATTTCATAAAAATGCGGGATTTTTAGTGTGTCACCGCTCCTCAAGCATTGACACACTATTCTAAATACCTTACATTTGACACGCTGTTCGGGCTTTATAACGTGAAGTTTAGCAAATCTGGCTGGGTGCTGTTCCCTGACACTGCTGTATATTCGTTTCAGAACATTTTAGCGATCGCTTGTCGACCAAGGCGCCATGACCACGGACCTGGTGGCAATACTATGAGGTATGAGCTATGTTTGGTATTGGTCTACCGGAAATGATCCTCATCATGGCTCTGGCACTTATAGTCATCGGACCGGACAAACTTCCTGATCTGGCCAGGTCCTTAGCAAAAGGACTGATGGAATTAAAAAAAACCGCGGAGAGCCTGAAAACTTCTTTTGCCGAAGAAGGCAACCCTCTTGATGAAATTAGGCCGGAACTTGAAGAAGCGGCAAAATCACTAAAAACTAATCTACTGGATCCTCCCCCACAA
The DNA here is from genome assembly GCA_018821785.1 of Pseudomonadota bacterium. Classification (GTDB taxonomy): domain Bacteria; phylum Desulfobacterota; class Desulfobulbia; order Desulfobulbales; family Desulfocapsaceae; genus Desulforhopalus_A. Next base: position 38,179 of record JAHJLI010000006.1, on the reverse strand, counting down.
TTGCTTGAACAAAGGAGCACCCACCTCGATGAAAAAAGCTCCGCTCACATGGCAGCTGAAGCATATCAGGAATTGATGAAACAGACCGGCAAAATGCCTGTACCTGAAAATATGAGCGAGGAAACGGCGATTGCAGTTCAGGACAAAAGCCAAATCAAGGCCCCAGATAAACCGGATGATAACAACGTCAGCTTAGAGACTGGGAAAAATACGCTTTAAGCACATGGCAAATAATGGGTAACTACAATCTCCAAAGTTCAATTCCAGCACTCGAAAGAAGCCTCGCGGTGTTTCGACCGCATCACCTGGAGTTGAGACGACGACTACTCAAAGTTGCGCTCACTGTTGTCGGTTTCACGGCCGTAGCCTATATCTTTGCCGAAAAAATTGCCGCCCTTTTTATTGCCCCCCTTTTTGCAGCCAGCCCACTCGTTTACCGCCTGGTCTACACACATCTTCCCGAAGCATTTATGGCCTACATAAAACTTGCTTTTCTGGTGGGACTCATTGCCAGCATGCCGGTTGCTCTTTATCAGCTTTGGATTTTTATCTCCCCAGGTCTTAAAAAAAATGAAAAAAGATTGGCAATAACCGTGGTGTTTTGGGCTATGTTTCTTTTCACCGGTGGCGCATGTTTAGCCTTTTTTGTGGTCTTGCCTAAGATGCTTATGTATTTCATGAGTTATGCCAACGAAAATCTTGAGCCATTGCCAAAGCTCGGTCTCTACCTGACTTTTGTTGCCCGCACGATTCTTGCCTTCGGCATCTCTTTTCAAATACCTTTTCTAATGGTCACCTCCGGTAAGGCGGGCTTTGTCCAGGCTTCATATTTTAGACAAAAACGCACCTATTTTTATATAGCGATCGTTGTTTTATCCTTCCTCCTCACGGCTGGAGACTTGATGGCAACAGTCCTGCTGGCCGTTCCTCTCTTCCTCCTGTATGAAGCGGGAATATTTCTGACCGCCCTCTTTAACCGAAAGAAATCTGAAGCAAAGACCGAGTAGTTTCATCAGGTTTTTCCTTTTTACGGCCAGATAAAAAATCACCCTATTTCCTGCTTCAGAAGACAACAGGAAATCTGATACAAGGGTTTTCCCTGCTCATCGTATTCAATATTGTCCGCCTGAAGCAATTTGTTCATAACACAGCCTTCGACGATATTTAGCCGAAAGAATTTTCTTTCTGTTAGCCCTTCATTCTTCACCAAACGGTTGTCTTCAATCCGGTAGGCATTAATCGGATGATCCTCGCACAGTGGGCACTGATACACTCTGCCATTGGGAAAAATAAAGAAGTTTTCAGAGACATTGCCGGCACATTCGAATTTCTCGTCCGGACCCAAAAACACCTGCGGATAGGTAACATGGATGCCTTTTTTGGCTGCCTGACGGGCCACCTCCGGAACGGTTCCAAGCCACTGTTCTTGGTTCACCTGCATTGTTTCCTCAATATCGTTTTGAGCCGATTTACCCCGCAATCCTATTACCTGAATAAAAAATTTTTTCACCTTCAACCTAAGAAGAAGTGGTACCATTCCAACAAGTGAGTGCAGATTTTTTTTACTCACAGTGTAGATGACGCTGACATTGAAACCCTTTGTAACTGCACGTTCTATATTGCCGACACATACATCGAAGACCCCGACCCCACGCAAGGGATCGTTGGTTGCTGCATCGGGACCGTCAAGGCTAAAACTGAGGAAATCTACCAGATCAGGAGTTGTTTTTTCAAGAAGATCGTGAAACAGATAGCCGTTCGAATCAACGGTCACAAAGAAGCCCAACTCCTTGGCTTTCTTTATCGCAAAAGACAAATCAGGATGTAAGGTTGGTTCACCTCCGAGAAAAATAAGATTTGTCTTTTTCCCGGGATCGGCAAAAAGAGTCATCCATTTTTCCATCTGCTCTCTGGACAAGATTTCGACGCCATGCTGCTCTTTGTTGATATAGCAGTGGCGGCATGACAGATTACAGGCGGTGAGTATATGGAAAAAGACGTTTCGCTCACCGTGTTTAAAACCTACTGTTCGAGCAATATTCTTCATCAGAATGAATTGTCGGGAAAATTTAAATTGCTGGGGTTGCCCCACTATTTCTGTTGCAAAGTGTATGTAGCCAGCAGGGTATTTTTCAGATATTGACATTTGGAAGATGAAAAAAATGTTTTGAAAAGTGCTAGGCTTTCCTCTCGCAGAACGGACCCTACGATAGTAATTTGCAAGTCGCGGTAAAGAGGCGACAGCATCGGCAAAGGCAGGTTGGTTCCCCCGCCCATAGCATCTTCATAGCTAAAAACAAATCTTCTCACTCCATTAACCAATAAGGTCGAAAAACACATCAAACAGGGCTCCATAGTCGAATACACAGTAACCTTGTCGATTTCCACCTGAGTATCGACCGCCAAAAGTTCCCTGAGCGCCGTAATTTCAGCATGGTCAATCTCGTTGACCTTGCCGAAACTGTGCCTGCGACGACCAGAGGCAACAATTTCACCGTTATATTCGATAACACAGCCCACCGGAAAATCGCCGGCAGTCAGGGCATCGCGTGCTTGCTGTAAAGCCTCATCCATGAATTTTTTGTGTATTTTCATTTTTCCGCCTTGCCTTTTTACGGCTTTCCACAACGCGACTACAGCTTTCTGCCGAACCGCAATGCTGCTGCAAGAACAGCTATAGATGTATGTTCCTGAACAAAATCATGAGGTTGTTTAATAAATGGCAAATATGTTAGCTCACACTTGGCATCAACAATAGTCATTTGCGGCAAAAGCGGTAGCCTGTTGCTTTTGTTTAAGGTGCTAACAGCAAGAACACTTTTGATGGCCTGTACTGCTTCCTTTTGATTGAGGGTTACTGGATGGTCATTAACAAGTCGCCGTTTGCACCCAGACGGGATTCGCCACTGGGATACCGTGAGCTGAGCCGACAATTGCAAAAAAGACTTAGGGTTCAATTTGAATGCCGGAACCCAAAAGGTAAGCGGCTTCAAATCGAATTTTTTAGTAATCAGAAGTGGCTGGTTGGTAAAACGGAGATAATCACCAAAACTCGTCAAAGACGATCCTTTTACAGAAAAACTTATCTGCCAAAAGGGCAGGTATTGGGCCAACGGATCATCAGACTCTACCACCTGCCAAGACAGCGGTTGGAATTTCTTGGTATTCTCATGCCAAAGCGATTCACAATTCAGACAATGCAGCACAGTGGCGTCCGTTTCCCCGGAAAGCAGCCCACTGCACTCAGGGCAAATTGTTGAGATGAACTGTGGTTCCCAGGAAATCTTACTTGAACAGGTTTTATCCATATGCCTATCAATCCATTTCGCGGATCCCAGCAGTTTGTTGAGCACTGCATCATAGACCATTCCTTCATGGATATAGCAGGGTTGATAAATGCGACTGAGTGTCTCTCCTATAAAGGATCGATGGTAAATGGACTGTTCACTTTTTCCAGAGAATAGTTCCGTCACCTTTGCCGCATGGACGAAAGCCGATTTTGTCAGTACCGTTTGTTGGAAAAATACCCCATCAACAGCAGCAGTAACTGGAGTCAATTTCATGGCCTGGGGACGCAGCCCTAGAGATATCGGCAATTTTTGTTCATCAATCCCTATCTGCGTGGCATCGACGATTTTATGCCCGACTTCGCCCGCACAGACATAAAAAATTGAGCCCTTAAAGCGAAGATAAGGAATAAAAAAAAGCTGCATCGGGTCGATATAGTCAGGAAGTTTACTGGGAAGCAAATACCTTGCCGCCACACTTTCGAGCCGGTAGTTGTTGACATCGCAATAGCCACAGCGTATGAGCCTGTCGTCCTCTTGGAGAACAATCGAGGCCCCACAAGACGGGCAGTTTTGTTCAATTGTCAAATCCATACGAATCAGTCCAGCCCCGGTAAACGGGATAAGTACCTTCACGAAATTCGTTTATAAAAACAAGAAACGAATTTCTAAGGTACTAATTTAAGTCCACAATCATTACAGAAGATCGAATCGCTAAGATTTTCCATACGACATTGGGGACAAATTTTCGGTGATTTCTTGTGATCGGTCGACTGTCCACATTGGGAACAAAATTTAGCTTTGGGGGTTAGATTTTTCCCGCAACCAGTACAACGAACCAGTCGCAGAAGTTGATGGCCGCAAAGCGGGCAGAATCTGGAATCTCCGGGGATACTGTGGTTACAGTCGGGACAGCTTACCTTGTCAACAGTAGGCTCACTTTCACTCGTTGGGGTGGTTGGTGTCCTCTGCTGCATAGCAAAAATGCCAGGCATCATCAGGCCCAACCCCATGCCAAGACCTGCCCCGGCTTCGCCCTGTGTTTCGGCAGCCTTTTCCATTGCCATGGCTGTCTTTAGTTTTAATAGTTTATCCATATCATGAATCAAGCCCATGCGACTCCTGTCGTCTATGGCAGTTTGCACCTCATCGGGCGGGGTGATTGATGTAATATACAGGTGGCTGAGGCGAAGGCCGAAATTGCCAAAATCTTCGGCAAGACGCTTGAGCAATTCATCCGACAATTGATCAAACTTTCCAGGCAAATCAAAGAGAGAATCAAGGGTCTGTCCCAAGTAATCATTAAACCTTGAGACTATGACCATTTTCAGATAGCCGGAGATGCCGTCCGTATCCATCTTGCCCATTGTGCCAACGAGTGAGTTAATAAACAGCACAGGTTGGACCACTTGAATGGTATACATGCCGTTGGCACGGATGCGGATCAATCCCAACTCCTTGTCTCTGAAGGCTACGGGATTCTGAGTCCCCCACTTGAGATTGGGAAAATATTTGAGATTAACCATATAGATTTCGGCTCTGAGCGGGCTATCCCCACGCCACGGGATCGAAAGAATCTTGGTCAGCAGCGGCAAATTGGCTGTCTTCAAGGTGTGCCTTCCAGGTCCAAAACAGTCACAAGCCTTGCCTTGGTAAAACAGAACTGCCGCCTGACTTTCCCGAACCGTCAATTGGGCGCCAAGCTTGATCTCTCCGGAACCTTGCTCGGGTAGGCGACGCACCAGTTCCTTGCCGCTTTCATCAAACCACTCAATATTTTCAAGAAATATTCCACCATCAAACCGATTCATGATCTCTCCTTTTCTTTTACTTTTTCTGGCAAAGACTTGCGCAGTCTGCCAAAACATTTATAGTATTAGCATTCTATCATATCATAAATATATCCAATCTATGCAGGAGAAAGTCAACAATGGAGTTCAAAGATCTCTGGGATCTGGAAAGTGCAATGAAAATACTTACCCATGAAACCGTTGACGGGAAGGTGTGGGCGGAAGCGGTAAAATGGCTTATCCTGCATGGCCCGGTGGAAATCCGCCAATTGCTGCTCGATGCCTCAAGTCTTGCCACCAGCACATCATTTCCAGGGTTGAAACCGAGTTATTACACTTCAGACGGCCAACCTTTCTACGATATTAAAGATTTAGCAAAATCCTTGGATATTACTGAAATAGATATCAGAGAGTTGCTGAAACAAAAAGAATCGGAATTTGCGGGACTGCATTTTGTAAGTGACGACAGTAACGAGACGATACATTAAAAAGAGCAAACCTGACAACTACCCGCAACTACAGCTCATAAAGTTTTTCGTCATGGGCAGGTGGTCGGTTGTCCCGCATGCCTTTCTTTTTTATCTGCTCAAAGCTCAAGTTTTCTTCATTAAAAAGATCACCCATTTCTTTTTCAACCTGTTCCGGATCTTCCCCCGCTTCCATCCGCGACATAGCCTCTTCCATCGGGCCACCGAGATTGATACCGGTCTGGGAAGTAAATTTTCGCATCAGAGCAGCCATCTGTTTGGGATCTTCTTCATTCACATGTTCCGCTTCGCGCATCAGTGACTCAAAAGCACGCTCCATCTTCGTCTCATCAAGACCGGCAAGCGGTTCCCCACTATCCTCCTTGGCTTTACCAATGGTAGCAAAGGAGGATATTCTCCTGTCCAACTCTCTTTTTCCGCATCGTGGACAATCAGGCTTTTTGGTGGTATTCACCCGTGGGGAAAAAAAATTAAAAATGACATTACATGTATCACAAAAAAATTCATAAATAGGCATGGATTACACCGTGAGCAATGACTTTTATTACTAGGGTCGGAAAATCAAATCGAGTGCGTTCAACCTAGAACCTTATCAACCAACTTTTCATCAAGATCGGCCACAATACATGTGCTCCCGATTTCTGTCGGCAGAACATAATGCACTTTTCCCCCGACTGTCTTTTTATCCGCCAAAAGATATTTTTTCATTCTTTGACGATCAAGATTTTTTGGAATATCTATCGGCATCCCAAAAGCAATCAGTGTGTCGGAAATTTTCTTGGCCATTTCAAACGACAGAAGGCCCGCAAGTACAGCCAATTTTGCTGCTGCGGCCATTCCTATGGCCACGGCTAGACCATGGATGATAGTGTAATCAGACGCCCCTTCGACCGCATGCCCTATGGTATGACCATAGTTGAGAATTCGCCTGAGTCCCCCTTCCCGTTCATCCAGGGAAACGACTTCAGCCTTTATTTGGCAGCAGGTATAGACCGTTTTGATAATTACTTCTTCATCGAGCTGGAGAATTTTCTGTCGATTGTCGCAAAGAAATTGAAAGAAATGCGCATCCCGAATCACCCCATACTTTATTACCTCGGCAAGTCCTCCGAGCAACTCTTCATATGGCAGCGTTTTCAGCAGTGCGATATCGATATAAACCACTTGAGGCTGATAGAATGCCCCAACCAGGTTTTTTCCTTCCGGGATATCCACTCCGGTTTTACCACCTACCGAACTGTCTACCTGTGCCAACAGCGTTGTCGGCACCTGCACAAAAGGAATTCCCCGCATATACGCCGAGGCGAGAAATCCTGTGAGATCACCGGTTACTCCACCGCCAAAACCGATCAGTGCATCTTTACGATCAAATCCAAAGCGAGCCAGAAGACCTGCGAGGTTGCCGACAGTCTGGAGAGATTTACTCGCCTCGCCGCAGGGAAAGGTGAAAAGCTCTGCAGTTATCCCGGATGAGCGGAGCATCGCCATAAACGCATCACCGTAGAGGTCGGCCACATGGTCATCGGCAATGACGCCATAACGAGCGCCGATCTTTCTTTCCTGTAGATCCTTTCCAATTTCTGTCAGATAACCACTTTTTATGATGATAGGATAACTTCTATCGCCAAGATCAATCTGTAATACCGACATAAGCCCCTCAGCAGATAAAAGAACATTAATCTCAGCAAACAACAGCCGCTAATAAAAATATCCCGGAAATATTTTTAAAAAAAAAGGAGATACCACCAGATGGCAGTATCTCCTTAGGATGCTTAATTGAGGTCAGAAATTACATGGCGGAGCCGGAGGCTGCACCTTGCATTTTAACTTCAACTTTTTCGGTCAAACCTTCATAGTACTTGCGCAGTACAACAAGAACCTCTTCACGACCGAAATGGTCAACAACCTCGGCGCCATCAGAGAGGGCTTTACGAAGCTTTGTTCCGGAAAGGATTACGCGATCATCTTTGGTGTGGTTACAAGTACGCAGAGAAGCCATACCGTCACACTTATGGCAGTAGAAGGTCCAGTCTATTTTCATCGGTTTGCAGAGAAGATCTTTATTAGGATCTCCGGTTTTCGGAATGCGATCGAAAATTGTCTGAGCCTCGAAGAGACCGTAGAAATCGCCAACACCGGCATGGTCACGGCCGATCAACATATTGTTGACGCCGTAATTCTGACGGAAAGTCGCATGCAGCAGGCCCTCACGGGGACCGGCATAACGCATATCGAGTGGGTATCCAGCAGAAATTACATGCTGCTTAACAAAGTATTTCTCAATCAGAACGTCGATTGCATGAACACGTACAGGAGCAGGAATGTCGCCGGGCTTGAGGTTGCCGATCAAAGAATGGATCAGTACGCCGTCACATACCTCAACAGCAATCTTGGCAAGAAACTCATGAGAACGATGCATCGGGTTACGCAGCTGGAGAGCAGCAACGTTTGCCCAACCACGCTCTTCGAACATAGCACGGGTCTGAGCAGGGGTCTTGTAAACATCAGGATATTCTACAGGGTATTCGCCCTGAGAAAGAACTTTTACCGGACCGGCCAGATTGACGTCTTTTTGCTCAAAAACCATGATAACGCCGGGATGATCCTTCGGAGCGATCTGCCAAAATTTGTCACCAACAGACTCCTCGCCCTCGCCTTTGAATACCTTCTCGCACTCATAGCGTTTGTCGGCTTCGGTCATCTCAAACTTCTCGGTAACCTTCATGGTGGCGTAAACTTCACCTTTGCGAACCAGGGCAACCTCTTGCCCAACAGCAATGCCTGCAGCATCTGCAGTGGTGACATCGAGGGTGATGGGTACCGGCCAGAAGGTGCCGTCAGCCATCTGGAAATTCTCACAAACGCCTTTCCAATCAGCTTTTGTCATGAAACCGGACAAAGGTGAAAAACCACCAATTCCCATCATGATCAGGTCGCCTTTGGCACGGGCAGAAATCTCAATCTGCTTAAGGCCGGCTGCTTTTTTAATTTCTGCATCACGAGCAGCGCCTTCAAGCAAAGCACATACCAGACCTTTTCCACCATGAGGTGCAACTAATTTAGACATAGAGTTCCTCTTTTTTTAAAGGTTTATAATTACAAAACTTCAAGCCGCACAACGATGTACAGCATACTGAACGGCAATTCATTTACAGGGACTTATATATAAAAATAATCGCTGAAAAGTCAAGAGAAAAGCGTGGTGGGTTGCCACCTGATAATCAATTTGCACATCATGATAACTTGGCTCACCCTTAAAAAATAAAGGAATGTGTTGCAATGAATTTCGCTTATACCAATTTTCCCCTCATAATTTTTCCACTCGAACTCTGCCAATGAAATTAACTATGATTTTATTTTTTCGGCCATCGTTTCCCTGTAAAACAATGGCACCAGCCTTGATACCTGGTCTACCTGAGAAGCGAGTTCTCTGAGCTGTAAAAGTGCTTTCATCTACTGCTATTTTCAATCGATCTTTTAACAAGTCAACATTTGCCAAAACCTGTTCACCTGGCTGTTGTATCCAATCTCCCTCTGTCCCGCCGCCTTGACCATCATCAATGAAAGCCTTGTATCCATCTTCGGTGTATGAGAAAGCAACATGGGAATTACTTCTCATTGCGTAGGAACGAGCCTTATGCAGCTCACTTACCAACATTGAGGTTGCCCCATATAGGGCTTGTTTTGACATCATGTCTTTAAATAGAGGTGTTGCTATTCCACTAAGAACACTCAAGATTACCAAACAACTCATAACCTCAACGAGAGTTACCCCATTTTCGTTTTTCATTCGCCTCCCCCTTTCCAGTAATTGATAAACGTTGCCAGCTATTGCAGGGAAGATACAAAATGAATCTTACTTATTTCCCATAAGAATTCATTTTCACAGAAATATTTTGGAAACTTACTATTTTGGAAGAGGCGACATGGAGGATGTGCAGGTAGGAAGTAACAATAAGAAAAAATATCAGATGGATGATACTTGAACAAAAAAAGGTACTACTCTCAAAAAGAACAGCTGGTTGATGATACACTCACCAACCAGCTTGCTACTGTTTTAGTAAGGGTTTTGTTTTAACAACTTAGTTTGTCCATATCCCATCCACATTTTTAATCGGGTTCGTGTTGCCTTGAGGAGGAGCTGGGTCCTTTGCAGATATTTGTGGTTCCGGTTCTAACACTTTCTTTGGAACCGGTTTTAACACCCATAATTCAGCAATTTTATCATCTGGATCTTTTTTGAAACCGACATAGGCACCGGGTTTGATATCATCTTCGGTGACTGGACGCGAAAGATAATGATACAGTGTAATGCTAGAGGAAAAAACCTGCTGATGACCATCAATGATTACCGACGCGGAAGACGCAAAGTTTTGATCGTCCCCTTTTGAATCTTGTATGATCTGATCGACATGCTCGAGATAACCCTTTCCATCAAAATCAATTTCATTAAATGGCGCCATGCTACTTGGGGTGGTGGTGTCGATTGGGGTTGTTGACGGAGTTCCGGTTGTAGCTGCAAGCAAAAGAGACGGCATGAAGATCACGCTTATGACGATCAATATTCGAATCGCCGTCTCTCCACTGTTTTTAAATATTTGTATCATGGGCGTACTCCTTTGTTGTGCTTTTTTCAGTTATCCCGGTTTATCGATTTTGGCTTCCTGATATCGTAAAAGTTCATTCTAGACAGTTAGGGTTCGATGTCCCGATCGAACCCGGTTCTCATGCTATTGTAGGTTTTCTCGCCAGTATTCAAGCCTGTTTACAGTTGGCGCTGCAATAGACTGAAGATCATCTTCATCATTTGAACCAGAGTTAGGATCACCAGCTCCCCCGGCAACCGAAATGAGCAGCTTCGGGCCTGCCGCGACAATTGAAGATGTTATACCAGCACCTAACGAAAGTCTCCTATGAGGTCCACCAACCGAACTGCCTGTAAGATCATACATAATCCCTCCTGTATTTCCCGCCTGGCCGCATTTGGTGGCAGTGAGCCCCCAGTAAAAGCTCTCACCCTGGGCACAACCACCTTCGGGAGAGTAGGTGACGAAATAGAAAGTATTGAGGTAGGTTGTCGGATCACTTAACAGTTTTTCTGAACCAAAGAACGGAACTTCCCAAACCTTCGTGAGAGTCGGATCAGTAATGACTACAGGCGTAAGGGGAGGATCAGCTATCTCATAGACCCGGTCAGTACTGGCTAAATCGGTAGGATTTTCCTCATCACCAGTACCATAAAGGATAAAGGTAGTATCGACATTAATATTGTATTCAATCGCTCCAACAGTCACCTTACAAACTCCTTTGGAATTCGCAATGGCAGGTTTGTGAAAAACCTTTCCAACACCGTCAAAAAGCAACACAGCCTGAGGATCCCATGCAGCCCCATCTTTCGCGTCGTTGAGTCCCGTGAGTTTCCAGAGGTCTCCGCTTGTATCGCCGAAATAGGCTGTTTTTGTGTGTCCTAAATACGGACTGCTCTTGTCGTTATCAGTAACCAAGAGGATCTCAGAGGGGACGTGATTGGTATTGTTGCCAATTGCGATCTCCTTCAGAATAGCACCAGACCCGGCATCAAGGATATATAAGTTGTTGCCTCTATTTTCATCAGCAGAAAGACCACCGCCAGCAATGACTACATGGGTGCTGACACCATCAATAAAGACACGGCCAAAATTCGGCGTTGACCAGGTTTTCCCCATATCCCTTGTTGCAGGATTTGCGTCACCATCAGTGGTTTCCCAGGCTGGTTGTGGGTCTGTGGGATCGGTAACATCAAGAGCCCAAAGACTGTAGCCACCATCTCTCAAGCCGCTTGTAATCATCGTATGCCATCCATCATCTTCGCTTCCGAGAACAACCGCAGTCCAGATTGTACCAGCCCCTCCTGGAGAATAAATGTCAGCTGCCCTAATCGGAAGATCGACCGTGAATCTATGACCTTCCCTAAACTCATAGAGTTTTCCGAGAACGCTATTAGGAATATACGCCCAGTCCTCACGGCCATTGCTAGCCTTAATAGCATGGACCATGCCATCGTTTGCACCCACATAGATACGAGTTTCTCTCATTGCCACAGCAGCTTTGAAATCGACATATCCTTCGTACGGATCAACCCCGATTGCAGGGGCAGCAGGCGGAGTAAACCTGGGTGGACCGACAACAACCGTACCAGAATGATATATATCGCCTAAAGGCCAGTTTGCATCACGACCTCCGCGATATTTACCACCATCATAACCAGAATTGAGGACATAGCTCATAACGGTCGCCGCATCAGCATCGTTAAAAGGACCCACAGCAGGAAGAGCATTAACACCACCAATGCCGTTAATATCAAGATTGAGTGGGTTGACAAGTTTTTTCAACGTTGTTACCGATGTTGCATTTGTCGGATCAAAGACCACTCTTGTCAGATCACCTGAATCATAATAACTCGAAAATATTCTATTCTTATCACCATCCGCGCGCCCGTAAACTTTCATTTCGCAACCTGCGTCGCCATCGGGCAGCGCATCTGCATCATCGCAATCACTTAACCAGCCAGTAATCGGCCCGGTAATCTCAACTGTTCCAGGATCCACGTTATATCCATATAAATGGCCACGCCATTTAGGATAGTCGAAGCGGGTCGTGAAAAGATGTAAATCCTCACCGGCGACATAGCTGGTAATTACCGGTGCCGAGCGACTATAGCTGTTTCCGATAATACTGGAAGTAATCTCGTTGACCAGGATATCCACAAGAGTTTCAACGTTATTGGCGAAATATGCTTGCCCAGTTCCACCAGCTGCGGCAATTGCATTAAGAGTTGCTTGACTGGCAGCGTCCAGACCGAAGCCGATAACATAGGTATAAATCGGGTAGGCTGAACCATTTACCTGCAGTTCCAAAAGATCTTGCGCTGCCTGTACCGGATCGCCACCTCCGGTTTCGAGACCGTCGGTTAAAAAGATCACATAATTCTTCCGACAGCCACCCTGAGTGGCGGAATCCTGTTGTATGTATGAATCATAGTATTTTTTCAAATCCTGAAGTGACGCAGCTATGGGTGTACCAGACCCCTGCAACGCTGAATAGGCATTGGGTGCAATAGATTTTGAATAGGGCATAATGGTATAGTCATGATATTGCGTCCATGAATCCTTATTATCTGGGCTATTCACCCGGGCAAGGTCAGTATATTCCAGTATTTTTGATATACTAACCCCCGCTGTATCATCGCCGAACGTTGCGGACGCTCCATTATACACCGGGAGGTTAACAAATACTGTCTGGTCATTTCCGGTGAAATTTGCCATCTCGTCGCCTGTTACCGCCGGGAAATATGGGCTTGGCTGAATGGAATCCTCCCAGGTACTTGCATCCCAGCTTCCGTTCGGTAAGGGGATAGTTGGTGCTCCCGGCCAAGGATAGGGTACCATGTAATTCCAATTGGTAACAGCTTTAGGGAAATTACCGTAATTAGAGTTAGTCCATTGATCACTTTGTCCGTATATCCAGGGGCTCGACGTTTTTTTATAGCTCCAGCCATGCGGTCTGTCTGCGGTACCAAGGCCTGGATACATGAAATACGATGTATCAAAGGTATTTGGTTCGACATCGCCCGATGTTGTACCATAGTAGTCTAAAGAAACTCCAGGTATTGTTACGGTCAAAAGAGTGTAGTCCGATGAAGGAAGATTAGGATTGGGAACGAGTTTCGGTGTCGAACCACTGCCACTGTATCCGTTATATGGTTTGACGAGATTGGTGGCCGGGTCGACATATTGAGGAGTATTTGGGTCGACAATATTGTAGCGCCCGTAAACTTCCCTATATGTAGTTTGGTACCAGTCAGGTGCCGCAGGTGTTGCGGGGACTATTGGGGTTGTATAGGTGTAATCAGGGGTCCAGTATGGGGGGTCATCATAGGCTGCCGTGAAATTACATGGGTAGCAGCTTCCTGAAGTTGGGATACGGGGCCTTCCTCCGATGGTTGCTGGAAGGGCGGCACAACTGGCAACATTTGCGCATTGATAGCTTTCAGACCAGTACCCTCCTTCCGTCGCCGGCACTGATGTTCTACTCTGCACCGTGATTTTATACTGATTGGGCAGACTGTCAGTTGGATCAGGGTCGATCGAGGTAACAGAGTATCGAATTGTCTGCTCTCTGCAGTTCCCCTCGTAATAAAGCCTGTCGAATCTGTACCCAACACTCACACCAGTATGCAGTCTATTGTCGGACCAGCTTGTCGATCCGCTGGCTGCAGTCTTCCAACCACTCGCAATAAACTCACTGTCTGAATTGGGACTATAAAATGTTCCAGAAGTACTCGAGATGTTTTTATAATAGGCGCATGCTCTGGCCGGGACCGCAGGTGGATCGGTCCAGTATCCAGGCACAGTAATTACATCCCCACCACTGGCGGGAACTGCAGGTGCACCAGACCTAATTCGATAATATTTTGCTGTCACTCGAGGCACTCTGGCCGAAAGATAGGTGGCAAACCCCATATTAACTGCATACCTGTCGGTCAAGCAGGCACCGAAGGGATCAGTCGAAGTACAAACTTTTAAAGATGGATCGGTAAGAAAGAGGTTCACTGCCTTTTTCGCCTGGTACAATTTGCTTGCCGGGTGATTGCCACCGAAGGCATACCGTTCATCATCCGCAGTACCGAGTATCTTGAACCTTGTATTTAAATCGCAGGCTACCGGAAATGCCGTGTCCACTTCCCAATATTTAGATGATGTGGAATAGCCGGTGATTGTTCGACTTAAATCCTTGTTTGGTCCGGTCGTAATAACGAGGGTTCTGTTTCGCCACTTGGCGGAGAAATCACTCCAGCTTGGTAAGGTCGACCAGTCAAAGTCGGCGTCGGTGACCCGACGGAGATTACTGGAATAGACCCTAGTGACCTGGCCTGGGCCATCCGTCAAAATTTTGTAGGTATAGGGTCGTTCTGCCGCGTCGTAAGTGAGATTACCTCCGGCTTCGGCAGCGGTGTCAAAGGTAAAGTATTTGCCGGACGTACTTCTGCCGGTAATTGTTCTTTGTTGCACGGTACCCGTAGCAGAGGTTACCTCAACAATTCGGTAGAGGTAGTTCAAATTAAAAAGAGTGCTATCGGTAAGCGCGGTAGCAGGTGTTGTCCAGTCCAGAGAGGCATCATAAATCCTGGTCGGATCGCTTGGGGTTTCTTTAATCACGTAACGGCTTGTATTGTCACAGGGCACTGGAAACGCCACACTTACCCTCCAGTACTTGCTACTTTCACTGTACGAATTGATAGTCCTTGTCTCGCCCGCATTCGTTCCCGACGTGACTATCAAGAGACGACCATTCCAGGTTGACCAGTTTGCGGCAACATCACTCCAGTTAATATTTGCATCTCTCACATATCTTGCATCAGAAGAAGCAGTCTGAGTGACTCTCCCTGGGCCTTCAGCCAGGATGGTATAAGTATAGGGGATCTTAGCACCGTTATAAACAAGGTTTGCGTCTAATTGGAAATAATTGCTGCTATATGATCTGCTAATGATTGTGGCGTATTGTGGATCTTCCGCTGGATCAGCGGAGCGTACCTCAACAAGCCTGTATCGATAATTCAAATCAAAGTCAGTGGAATTTCTGAGCGGTAAGGTGGCTGTTGTCCAGTCAAGGGATGTATCATAAATTCTGTCTGCGGTTGGAATACTCGTCATCGTACTGCTCAAGGAGGCGGGAGCTGTACCGGGAAGATTCGCCGGGGTTTGCCCAGGTATCACTTGTTCGACAATATCATCTTTGGTGTCGACTGTGCTGGTCAGGGAGGCAGGAGATGTACCGGGAAGATTCAGAGGGGTTTGTTCCGGTATCGCCATCTCGGTGTCCGAGGGAAAAGCAGCTTCGTCATATTGTACGTTTCCGCTCACCTCAAAGACGGTGTTGTCATCATTAAGTTTTACGCCTCGTCGCCACGGCCAGTTATAGTAACTTGTATTGTTTGCGCTATTAGGATTGGTTCCCGGCCGTACCTGCCTGCCATCAGCTCGGGAATATGGAATATCTTGCATGGAATCGGAATTATCGAAAACAAACATGATATTAGGCGCTCCATTTCCGCCGGCAAAAAACGGCAAATCATCATCGGCGGCAAATGCGGGAGAAATCAGCGCAGCAAGCATAAGGAGCCAGATGCCAACCCCCAATGCTGTTGTCTTTACGATAGTACGACAACTCTCTGATTCGTCTTTTCTCGTAATAATGGTCTTCATGGTGTTGTCTCCTGCATGTGTTTGTATCCGTTTTCGTATATCATCTTTGTGCATATGATCTGGAAAGTATGTGTATTTTTACTGCTCAGTAGCCAGTAGGGAGTGCGCCAGGGCCTGCCTGCGCTCCACCCACAACTGCAATGATGCCAGCAATGATTACCGAAACCCCTCCTCCCGCGGCATTACCAGTTGACCTGACTTCCACCCTCCTTGGCGATCCCCCGTTATCAGTATATTGAAGAACAGTGCCTGGGGAAGCTGCTGCAAGATCGGCAGGTGTTGCGAGACCTTGCTGCCCCAGCATTGGAGCTGAGGGAAAGAGGGTTGTCCCGACCTGCACCGCGTAGGAGATCCCCGCTTCGGCATTGTAGAAGGCCTGTTTGTAGACTTTATCATTACCGGAAATCTTAATTTCTGTAGTAGTTGTGTTTAGAGCCGCTACGCCTAGAAGAGTCATAATCGCTAGAAGCATCAGGGCAATAACAAGAACAGCGCCCTTATCATTTTTCATTGGCATAATGAAAAAATTCGAGCAACAGGCCATATCTTTTGTTGTCGCAGGCCCTTGCTGCCTCACCATAAATTGACGGAAATTAAATAGGTTCATAGCTTGTCTCAATATTGAGTGATTTAATAAACGACACCACTACACTCCGGCCAGGTCCAGCCGCTTCCGTCCAGGCAACGGTAATTGTAACCCAGATGGCTTCAGCCTCTGGGAGATTGTTGCCAACCGCCGGCATTTCCTGGATATCAAGGGTAACATTATACAACCCTTCAACGGATGGAGTTGAACTGGGTAGCGCTGGTCCAAGAGGAGGGATAAAGTTTGCGTATGGTTCTTCCATAATTCTTTCTATCATCATTTGCGCCTCGGCCGTTGCTTCAGTGAGACGTGCCCCAGAGGAGTTGCCCTGAATAGCGCGAAGCTGCATGGCCGCAATTCCAAGTATACCAAGGGTGAAAATGAAGAGTGCGATTATAACCTCAAGGAGTGTAAATCCACTCCGTTGCTTTAAAGTTGAATTCTGCAAGATCATTCTGTCCTCCTCATGGTATTTGGATTCCCATGTTTCTACATCTGACATTAGCGGTAAGAAGGCGTCGCCTGAAGTTGACCTCTAGGGGGGGGACGGACAACACGCCATTGATGGTGTTTGCTGGAAAATTGATGACATTGGCCCCAACTTTGTATATGTTGCCGTCAGTATATTTCGGATCGGTCCTGCTTGCACGGGCAAGAATCCAGATCCTCACTGCCCTTATCTGGCCAAGCTGAGCAGCAGTTGCCACGCCAACTGGCGCCGGAGCGGCATCAGTTGCGTCAATGACGCCATCAGCGTTGGTGTCGATATCAATCCAGGCTCCTGCCCCATTAGGCACGGCCCAGATGACTTGGTTTGCTGCACCTACGACCTTATTCTCAAGCACCCCGTCAGCGTTATTGTCATAGGCATAGGCGAATCCGATCGCATTGACGTTACTGATGAGATCTTGCAATCCACCAACTCCATTGTCTCTTCCAAGCGAAAGATTAGCCGCACCAACGTCAGTGACACCATTATTATCTGCATCAGTGACTAAACGGAATGCCATATTCTCGTTAGCATCCAAAATATCGCCATCAGGGTCGTTAGTTACAGGTGTACCAATGAGATCCATGGTAAACTGGATCTGGAATGGGCTGGCAACAACAAAACCTGCACCTGCAGTTTTATTTGGGGTCATGTCGTGGCCTGTATTCCGAAGTTCCCGTGAAATTATCTCCAGACCGGCGCGAATCTCCTGCTGCATTTCTGCAACTTCTTCTTGAGCAATGTACGTGTCCTGTTGCGAACGAAAAAAGGTAGACATGCCCGCAAGCACAATGGCGCTAAGAAAGAGAGCTATAATTAGCTCGACCAGGGTAAACCCTTTTTGGTTAGTAATTTTCATAAAGATTAGTCCCATTGCTGATATGTGACCCCACCGTCCGTGCTTCGCCGAATATTGACCCGCCCGACCAGATTTATTGTTATCTCACCCCAAACCCCCTGGTTGTTCCTCACCGTTATGGTTCCAGCCACATTTGGAAGACCTCGAGAATTAAAAAGCAAAAGGCCAGGTACAGCCGCCGTCAGTGACACGTTGGTCGGCATGGTCACAGTCTTTAAAGCCACATCTGCAACCGCTTCATAAGCCAGCGTATTATTGGTGTCAACAAAGAGAATATAGCTACCTAATCTCCCGCCTGGATTGAAAACCTGGGGAGTAAAAACAAGTCCAACATTTCCACCCCGCTGTACGGCCTCGAGTTTTGCCGATTGAAAATGACCCTGCAGGTCCCTTGCCGCCGACTTGATTCTGTAACTAGGCAGCCATGTCAGGAAGTTAGGAATAGCGACCGCCCCAAGGATGCCAATGATTGTCACAACAATCATTATCTCCGTCAGCGTAAAACCGCCTTGCCTTTGCTGTGAATTTTTAAAAATCATTGTCTCCCCACCGACTCTTTATTTATTGTCATACGCTTTGCTGTATGTTTTTGGAAATCAGTTGTGACATGGAATTTTCAGCGCTCAACGTGACTACATGCATGAACAGTTCCAGAATCACTGAATTCCGCCACTTATCAGATACTACCAAGAAGTAACAGGAGGTTGAGAAAGTCGCGGCAGCATAAAACCGCAACTTTGCCTTATCCTTTATTTGAAATATTATAAAGAAACTTACCACATTCCCCTGGTGATATTAAATTTTTTTATACCCAGAAACTGCCTGTAAGAATTATCCTTGATTATTGTCCTGCTTTTCCGGAAGAACTATCCAGTATTCTTTAATTTTACCAAGAAGTGATGGATAGCTCATCTCAAGGAGATCGGCCGCCTGCGATCTATTGCCGTTGGTTTTGAGTAATGCCTTTTCGATAAGGTATTTCTCAAGAAAGGCTTTTCCCTCTTTAATAGAAAAGATATCGGACAACACATTGGCGGGTACTTCAAGATCAGCACGGTGCATATATTTTGGAAGACTGTCCGTGCCGATCCAGCCATTTTCGGCATAGATTATCGCGTGTTCCAGGACATTCTTTAATTCACGGACATTGCCCGGCCAGGCGTAGCTGCCAAGAAGGGCCAGTGCGCTGCTGGCTATCCCCTGAATCTGAACATTCATCCTGCCACCCTCGCTTGCCAGAAAGGCCTTTACCAGAATCGGTATATCTCCAAGCCGATCGCGCAAAGGAGGGATTTTTAGTTCAACCACATTGATGCGAAACAATAAATCCTGGCGGAACCGCCCTTCCGTCACCTCATTAACCAGGTTTTTGGCGGTGGCGGCAAGCACCCGGACATTGACTTTTTTGGTTTTACCAGCACCAAGCGGGCGGATTTCCCGTTCCTCCAAGACCCGCAAAAGTTTCACTTGCAGACCGAGGGGCAACTCACCGATTTCATCAAGGAACAAGGTGCCTGCACTGGCCGCTTCAAACAAGCCTTTACGATCCGAATCGGCTCCGGTAAAAGCCCCTTTCGTATAGCCGAAAAATTCACTTTCAAGCAGGTTTTCAGGAATAGCTCCGCAATTAATCGATACAAACGGTCCTGCGCTTCTACTGCTCAGGAGGTGCAGACCCCGGGCAAAAAGCTCCTTGCCGGTACCACTTTCGCCGGTAATGAGAACCGATGTTTCATGAACCGCTACTCTTTTAGCTAAAGCCAGGATTTCCGTTAAAGCCCGGCTTTCTCCAATTATCTCGACAAATCCGCGCTCTTTCTCCAGTTCTTTAACTTTTTGCCGAAGATGGCAATTCTCCTTTTTTAGCTGCATCCTCTCTGTGGCCTTATCAAGAATACAGAGAATCTCGTCGATTTTGAAGGGCTTTGTGATGAAGTCGTAGGCTCCGATTTTCATGGCCTGAACTGCTGTATCAATGGTGGCAAAGGCTGACATCATGATAACGGACGCTTCAATCTTGCGTGTTTTAATCTCTTCTAAAAACTGCAAACCATCCATCACCGGCATTTTCAAATCGCAGAGAATGCAATCGAAGGTTGATTTTTCCACAAGCTCGATTCCCTGCAGGCCATTTTGGACGGTAACGACGGCATACCCAGCCTTGCGTAGTGATGCCGCCAACATATCAAGCATATTTGCTTCATCGTCTATTATCAACACTGTGTGTGTCATCAGCTGAGTCATAGTATTGAAAACGAGTTTCGTGGTAGCCGGGTTAGCTCAAACCTATTTGCGATATGGGTATTATTAACCTTACTTCTATTCCTGAAGAAGTTCTATTGGCAATAGTGATTGTTCCCCCCATTCTCTCTATAATAGTATGACAGACGAACAAGCCAAGCCCAGTTCCTCTGCCGATTTCTTTTGTAGTAAAAAAAGGATCAAAAATATTTTTCAAATTCTCTTGATCTATTCCGGTGCCATTATCCCTAATGCTGATTACAAGAACACGGCCCATGTTACCGTTTTCTTCGTTACATGATGCTACAACAATTTCTCTGACCTCTTCCAGAACATCAGCCGTTGCATCTGCCGCATTTAACAAGCAGTTGATGAGAACCTGCTTCAGAGCGTCTTTGTCGGCGACAATTTCGTCATGTTCAGCAAGCAGTTCGGTAACAATAGAACAATCGGAAAACGACTTTTCCAGCAACATGAGCCCGATGACATCATCTATCAGGGCATTAACTGCAAACTGATTCTCTGCCGAATGTATCGTCCCAGCAAAATCAAGAAGCTGTCGGATAAGCCTCTTTATTCTATCCAATTCCTGTTGGGCTTTGCCGGAAAACTGCTGTTTTTCATCACTTGTCAGATCTTCTCGTCTGAGCAATTCAACATAGCCCTGTATTATCGACAGCGGATTACCGATCTCGTGGGCCAGACCAGCTGATAAACGACCGACTGAAGCAAGTTTCTCAGAGCGAATTACCAGGTCATTTTTTTCGGTCAGCTCTCTGTTGACCATCTCCAGTTCTGATACGGTGTGGCGAAGCATGCGGTTATCTCTTTCGATCCGATCCAACAGGGTGTTCAGACTTACCGAGAGTTTGCGAAAAGCGCTCTCATCGTCGCTGACCAGAAAGAGTGTTTGTTGATCCGGACTATAATTCTCAGCTTTCTGTACAAGCCTTTCAAGCGGCCTGAAAAGTATGTGTTGCATCCTGAAAAAACCAAGGCCGAGGAAAATTGTGGCATTGACCAGAAGGTAGAAAAGAGCCACCCAGGCTTCCTGCTCAAATCGAGAGTAGATAGGCAATAACGACAGCTCCGCCGAGATAGTGCCAATTGTCTGCCCAGCTTTGTTTTTAAGCGGCACAGCAAGTTGGGCCACATCACTTCTGACCAGGAATACGTTCCAGTCCGACCCGGCAAAACCGACAACAGGCTTCGTGGTCTTCTTAGCCTCTTTTGATTTTTCGAACAGTTCATCAGGGAAGAGACATGGAGTTAATCCTACTGTTAACTCTTCCAATTCAATATTTAAACATGAAAAGGTTTGGCTGTGTTCCTCTTGCAAACGATCATAAGTAGTCATCAACAACTGCTTTTCTTCTCGTCCATCTGTCGTGTACTCTGCAAACATAGCAAAAGATTGCAGAGTACGCTTGCCCCAGGCAACTTCCTCTTTTACCGCAGCGCGAACTCCAAGAAAAAGAAAAACTATGCTTTGCAAACACATCGCCATGACCAGCATCATGGCAAAAGTCATAAAAATATTGGCTTTGAGCCCTTTCCCTGTCATACCAACCCTTCAACTTAAAAGAAAATGGTCCAGAGTCACAATTTGCAAATGATTATTTGCCGTTTGCGGCAATTAATGATACCCCTAATTTTTCTATTAAATCGAAAACCGGCTATTACCAACCAAGCTCATTGATTAGGTTGGTTGGTTTGAAGGGGTTGGACACGATCTATCCTTGCTTTACGTTTCGGGGAGTGCATGATATTCCAGATATCGTTTCTTTTTTGTAGGTTGAGCCAAAAATCAGCGGTGTTTCCAAAAAATTTTGCCAGAATCAACGCCGTATCAACCGTGATCGTTCGCTTGTTGTTGCACAGTTCATTGACTGTTTTCCGGCTTACTATCATTGCTTTTGCAAGTCCATCCTGGGTAAGCCCTAAAGGTTGCAGGAATTCGGTGACTATCGTTTCCCCAACCGTCACTGGTTGCTGGTTTGTGGTAATCATATCTGGTTCCTCATCTGTAACCATGGTTGTCGATATACACGCTTTCAGCTTCTCCCCTGTCATCGTCCCACTTGAAAATAAGCCGCCATTGGTCATTGACCCTGATAGAGGAACAGTCTTGGAGTGTTCCTGTTAATTTTTCAAAATTGTTGTTTGGCGGAGATCGTAGGTCAGCGTCGCAGGCGGAGTCATCAAGTATTTGTAACTTTCTGAAAAGTCTCTCACGGATAATCGCAGGGATATTTTTGTTATTTGTTCCATCAACAAAAAAGGGTTTCCAGCCATTTGTCACGAAAGACTTTTATCATATGTGCGATGTAACGCGTATCGTTACAAATGTCAAGGGCACCAGTATGGTCTCAACCCTTGATTTATGGTGCGTCCATTCGCTGTAACAACTGGATATTGAGTGGGAGAATTCCCACATTTTCACTATTTTTTCTGCTTGACGCAATAACTGCCATGAATTAGATTGTGAACCACAAACCACAAGCGCGGTTCAAATAGAAAAATGGGGGAAAGATATATGACATCAATAACCATTCATAACCTTGAAGACCCATTGGACAGCCTTATCAGGGAAAAAGCGCGTCAGCAGGGAATCAGTCTCAACAAAGTCATCAAACAGCTTTTAGCGGAATCTCTTGGCCTTTCTAAAAAAAGCAATACGCCTGAGAATGATTTTGCTGATTTCAGTGGTGTTTGGTCGCCGGAAGACCTGGAGGAATTCATTCGTAATACAGAAGTATTATCCCATATCGACCCCAGAGACTGGGAATGAATAAAATCATCCTTGACACGAACTGTTACACCGCCTTTCTCGCCGGAGACCCAAAGATATTGCAGGCTTTGACCGAGGCGAAAATCACTTATATGTCCATCTTTGTTCTTGGGGAGTTATATGCTGGATTCAAAGGTGGAACCCGTGAAAAGGAGAATCTGAGCATTCTTCGTAAGTTCCTCGACAAACCATCTGTTATAACCGTAAATGCTTCCATTGAAACTGCAGCCTTGTTTGGTATGGTAAAAGATATACTCAAACAGTCAGGTTGTCCAATCCCTATCAACGACGTCTGGATTGCCGCTCATACCCTTGAATGCGGGGCAGCGTTGGTTACCCGTGATCAACATTTTTTAAGAATCCCAGGTCTACGCCTTTGGGAAAACAACTGAGTTGGCAATAATAACCGGTTGTCTATGTGCTGAAAGAGAGGCCATCAAAAAAAATATGTCTTCATGCAATACATATTGTCAAGTTTGATGAACAAAATTTATAGACCTTCCGCTAGCTGTCACAACTGGATATTGAGTTGGTGAAATCCGGTTCGGAAAATTATTCGTTTAGTCCCCCGGTAATTCATGGGAACGGCGTTCTGATAACAAGGAGTGAATTTCCAAGTGGTAAATAGCAGGCCGTAAGGCAAGTAAAATTTAACAATTAGGGGCAGTGTCCATCATATCCCCGCAAGTTGCAGTACTCTCGCTTTTCGGCTTTTAAAGAAGACCAATTGCCCTTTTGACATTTTTTGTCACACTTTACCCAAAATTTGTCTTCAATGACTTTTTTGTTTATGCTATAAGATAAAAGGACCTTGCGGAAAGCAACGGAAGAAATGCAAAACTCTACAACATTTTGGAGCCTTAGGTTTTTTCACCAATTCGCTTGTTAAGTGGCATGGTTTGTGAATGAACTAATGCGAAGTGAAAGAGTTTGCGAATAGCCTATTCACCATAAGACCCATTTCAATCTAACCCTTAAGGAGGGAAAAATCATGATGAGTAAAATTGGAAGGTTACAGAAAGACAATCAAGGCTTCACCTTAGTAGAGTTGATGATCGTTGTAGCGATCATTGGTATTTTGGCTGCTATTGCTATTCCGCAGTTTGCTGCATATCGGATAAGAGGTTTTAACTCTTCTGCGTTGAGCGATTTGCGTAATCTCAGCACCACTCAGTCGGCATTTTACTCGGATTGGATGGCATATGGTATAACTGAACAGGCGGCTGGTGTTGATATTGAAGCAGCAACCGGCGCTGCAGCAGGCGGAAGCGGCGATGGTGCCGCAGTAAATGTGGCCGATCCGGCTGTTGATTATCCTTTCTTGACCGGCGACGACAATGGGGGTAATGCACGGGCCACGCTTCTTGGTATCGGCAACGGTGTGACCGCAGTTGCTAGTACTGATACCCCAGTAGCCCCAGCTTTAGCAGCCTTCTATGTTGCAGTAGCGAAACATCAACAAGGAGACACTTTCTTCGCAGTAGACGGAGATGTATCTGCTATTTATCAGGATAATTCTGCCGCTCAACTCGCTACCGGTGTAGGTTATGTACTTGTTCCTGGTGATATCCCTGGGACTGCTGCCATAACTGGTGCTGATGATTTTACTGGCACAGCCGGACCTAGTACTGCTAACTGGGTTATTAAATAATATTTTTCACAAAGTTTACTCAATAGGCGTTACTATGAAAGGTAGCGCCTATTTTTTTGTTGTAGCATCGCTGATCTCTAAAAGACCGTCCAGATTTTCCGCTGTCAAAGACAGTAAGGTCGTGCCGATGAGCTTTCAAGTTGAAAGCATTGTCCGAATGTTACTTCAAGCTTTATTATCCGTGTCAATGTTCTTTCTTTAGGGCGTTAGGCTGGTGCCACGCATGATTACTTTTCAAGCTGTTTCAAAAACATATCCCAAAGAAATCGGCACTGCTACCTCCGTTGCTCTGGACAATCTTTCATTTTTGGTTATGCAGGGAGAGGTCCTCGGCCTTATCGGTGCCAATGGCGCCGGGAAGTCTACTAGCATTAAACTACTGATGGACTTTATTCGGCCTGACAGTGGTAATATCCAGGTTTTTGGAGCATCGCCCAGTTTGTCGAATGTTCGGAAAAAAATAGGGTATCTACCGGAGGTTGCCAATTTTCCGGCCAATCTTTCCGTTCATGAACTGCTACGCTTTACTGGAAAGACCTGCGATGTGTCAAAACAAATTATGGATGATCGAAGTCGAGAATTGCTGCAATTACTTGACCTTTGGGAGGTCCGGAAACGTCCTCTTCGTACTTACTCAAAAGGGATGCAACAACGGGCGAACTTCGCCATAGCCCTTTGCAATGATCCGGACTTACTAATTCTGGATGAACCTATGAGCGGCCTTGACCCCATAGGCCGGAAAAAGATCATTGACCTCATCGTCCAGCTTAAAGAATCGGGTAAAACCATTCTCTTCTGTTCGCATATTCTCGAGGATGTTGACCGCTTAGTGGATAACGTCCTGCTTCTGCACAAAGGAAAAAAACTCTTTCATGGCACCCCTGGCGCGTTGACTGCTGAAGAAGGCAGCAGCAATATGACTGAGGCCTTCGTCAGTCGGGTGAAAAAGGAGGAAGGCCATGTCTGATCGTTTTCGGCGGATTGCAGCACTTGCCCGGTTGATAGTCCTGGATGGTCTGCGCCGCCATGCCTTGGTTGGTCTGGTCATCTTCGCCCTGGCCGGCATAACCGGCGGCTTGCTTTTTTTTGATTTTTTCCCCAGGGACATTGGCCGAGCCTCCAGTGATTTTCTGTTTTCCATTACCTGGCTCACCGGCTTTATCTTTCTTCTCTTTCATAGTGTACAGGTCATGGCCTGGGATGCTGAACGGGGATCGCTGCATACCTTCCTGGCCCGTCCCATATCTCGCACCGAATATGCCTTAGCACTTTATGGCGGGCTTGCCGTTTTGTTGCTGGCTCTGAATGTCATTCTCGGAGCCTTAGGCTGGGGGGTGCTGAATGTAATTAAAAACTCCGTGAAAATTGTCTACTTCGAAAACCTGTCATTGCCCTTTTTCTTTTTGACCGGCGCTGGGTTGTTTTGGATTCAAATGATGATTCTGGCGGTGATTCTACTTTTTTCGAGTGTAGTGCGGGGCAGCTTCCCTGTTTTGCTGCTCAGTCTCTGTTATTACTTTACCTGCACGGGCTTGCCTGTCGTCAGGGAATCATTCAAACAGAAATCTGCTGCAGGTGAAAGCAATACACTGGAGGGAATACTACAATGGCTGACCGCGATCTTTCCCGATTTTTCCAGCTTGGATTTCAAGACTTCGGTACCTACCGCCGACCTGGTCCCCCCGCCTATGCAACTGGCTATGCCCTTTGCTCTGGCAACCCTTTATATTATTATTGTCCTGTGGCTTGCTTGCACCATTTATCAGCGGCGTGATCTGCAATGATAGCAATGGCGCGCGCATTTTTCCTAGCCGCAACTATACTCCTCTATGGTTGGCTGTTCACACTCCAGGACCACAAGGCCAAGGATCGGACTGTATCGATTACCATGGCCCTACCTGCCAGCGTTTATAGTATAGCCGGGGGCTACATGAAACAGCTGGTCGCGGAAATGCTCTTTATCAAAATCAGCGTTTTTATGGGCGGCGTTCGTCCCGGCACACCACCAGTGAGTTATGCAGCCCCTTTGGCAAGTAATTTTGAGAGTATATCATTGATATATCCGCATCTCATTGATCAATACTACTTCTGCCAGTCTTTTTTGCCGTATATATCGATTGAGTCAGCGGCCACGGCCAACGCCATCTTGGAAAGAGGAATTGCCACTTATCCTGCGGATCTTTTCTTGCGTTTTTTTCACGCTTCCAACTTTTTTCTGGCAATGAACGAGCCAATAAAGGGTGCAAAAGCTTTCGCGGAAGCGGCAAAATTACCTAACGCTCCGCCCATGTTCGGCCATCTTGCAGCTTTGCTTTCGGCCCAGGGAGGCGATATTGCTGCAGGACTCATTTCATTGAAAACCATGCTAGCCAAAGAGAAAAATGAGAAGGTCCGCAACCGATACAACGAGGAGATTGTTATTTTTCAGCAGGCATTAGAGGTTCAGAAGGCTCTAAAAGCATATATCAGTAAAAATGGTACGGCTCCTAAAATACTTGAACAGCTGGTCCCTGAATTTATTTCGGGTATTCCTGAAATTATGGATTCCTTTGTCCTCATATATGACCCACCCGTGCTTCATCTCAAACGCCCGGATCGGAAGAAAAAGCCATAATCGGTGGTATCCCCCTATATAAGGTTGAAGAGCCGATCCCTCTTGTTCGATCGGGCAAGGTTGTATAATCCGATAGGTGGTGAGCCCGTCCCCGAAAGGTAAGACAACAACCTGGTAGCGAATCACTTCTCCTGTAAACTTTTTGAATGTGAGTTTTTTGGCAGTCTCAAAATATCCTTCGATTATTTTCGTATAATCAGCTGTTTTGCTTTGACTTCTTCTGCCGCGAGAAGTATTAACTAGACAGACTAGACATAATATCTCCTCAAGGTGCAACTATGAACAAGGTATGGCAATTGCAAGAAGCAAAAAATAAATTCAGCAGTCTTGTAGACAAAGCTCGTCATGATGGACCTCAGATTGTCACGAAACATGGAAAGGAATCTGTCGTCGTTCTCTCTCTTGAAGACTACCAAAAAATGAATAGACCGAAATCGAATCTGGTAACTTTCTTTAAAAATTCTCCCCTATTTAACTCAGACATCGATCTTGCCAGAGACAAAAGCACATCTAGAGATCTTGATTTATGAAATTCCTCTTAGACACCTGCGTCATTTCCGAAGCCCTTCGTCCAAGACCGTCAGTTAACGTCATACAGTGGCTCCAAAAAGAAGAGGAAAGCAGTTTGCATATAAGCGTCCTTACAATTGGAGAATTGCACAAAGGTATCGAAAAGATGGCCGATTCAAAAAGGAAAGAGGAATTGCATAATTGGGTCGAAAACGATCTTAAGGAAAGATTCCATAACAGAATACTTAATATTGATGTAGATGTCGCCATGCAATGGGGAAAAACTTGGGTAATCGCCAAGAAATCGGGAAAGACAATGCCGACAATCGACTCACTTATTGCAGCCACCGCATGCACCCACCATTTAACCGTTGTCACAAGAAATACCGCAGACATGGAGGCAAGTGGTGTCACTTTGCTTAATCCCTGGTAAAGGCGTTTTTAAGAAACGGAGGACAGATTAAAATATCAGCAAGTTAACATATGCCAAGACATCAAGTGAAAAGATTTATATGGACTCCTTCTTGTTTGATCAGACAACAGTTAACATGAAATTTCGAATTCTTTTTTACATATCTCAACAACATTATTCAGGAGAAAAACATGGACAAAGTTGAAATCTATATAAAACAGATTGGTACGGTAGTGGCATACATTGAACTACCGTATTTTAACGATCGTGATATAACTCTTGCTAAAAAACTGCGCTTTCATAAAGTTGATGAGATCCCCAGAATAAAAAAGGGGATAACGGCAGTGAACCAAATGGGAATTTCAGATCTTATTGATCCTTTAAGAGTCAAATTAATCAATTTACTCGATGATCCCGCCTGGGTTGTTGTTCTTTTCGAAGCTGTTCAACAGGAGCTCCACTCTCCAACTATTGACAAAAATTAACAGGTAACATTCTGGAAGTTATTGATATAAAAATCAGCTGGCCATGGTCACGAAGGCATTTTGTCGCTTCGTGACTTTTCAAGGCTCCATCAAAGAAGACCGACAATGATTTGGCAATACTTTCGCAGATCATCCAAATGAGAGGTTATGATAGTGTATAAAGCCTCTTCATCTATTTCCCAATATACATGCACAAGAAGATTGCGAAAACGGGCCATTTTCTGCAGATTAAATGAGAGCTCGGCTGAGATAATCCCCGCATCTCCCACAAGCTGAAAACAATCGGCATAGTTTTCAGGCACTTTTTTTAAGTGTTTCGATGAAATATGGTAGCAAATACTGAGAGCAGCCTCAATGGCAATGAGCAATCGGTAGGAAGCAATGTCTTTAGCATCCTGATCTTGAAGAAATGCTACTTTTGACATCGCACCTATCCTTTCAAGACGGGTTAACGATTCTGTGATTTCTCTGCAGCGATTTCGCACCAAGTCATGATTGAGATTCATGACGAAAAAGCCTCCTTCATTGCCCGATAGAGAATCGGCTGTATATCAAGATAATATCTCACAGTATTTTCCATCACCTTGCACCTGATCTCCTGATTATTTTCACAGATCATTTCACCTTTCATTGCATTATAGATAAAGGAGGGAGGGGCGTTATTCAATACCCGAACATCTACTGGGAAGGTTGTTTTTTTGCTCAGGTCTACGGCCAATGTAAGGGCAGTTTGGGCCATTTCGATGTGATTGTTACCAGCAAAATAAACACCCAAGTCTATATCATGAAAAGGAAGACTCTTGTCTAGAAAACTGCCATGAATATAGGCGAAACAAATAGTTTTATCTTTTTGCAGGATATTAGAGATTGTAACCCTTATCGTATCTTTCAGTTCAGCAGCAACTGTATAGAGTTTTCTTTCCATAAGAGCTTAAAATATGTACCTAAAGATCACAAAACAATCTGCGTCAGATGAGATCGTATTTCCTTCCAGAACGTATTCTCTTCTGTTTTCATCTTAGTAAATTCAACCAGCGTGTAGACCAAAATATCCATAGGGATTCCTATATCCAGAAGATCGAAAAATTCTCTCGGTCTTTCTATAAACGGCATCGAAGAGTCTTTTATTACTATGATGAGATCTAAATCAGACCAGAGATGTTCCTTTTTTTGGGCAAATGAGCCAAAGATATAGGCAGCAACTACTTTCTTTTCCCGGAGATTTTTGCGCAACATTTCAAGGAGAGTGTTCCTGTCAAAATCAAGAACTGAAACCTTCGGACGGCTTTTCAGGAGTATCTCGTCTCTGCTGAGGATCGTCATTGGATATCCGCTTGGAAATGATATTATAGATGAACTCTGCAGAGTTTAGCGCTCGCTCCGCCTGTTCAGACGTGAACATCTCAAATGGAGCCCCAGCCGGAAATGCATCGGGATACCGACCGCTGATATAATACAAGTCCAGTTCCTTAGCCAGTTTCTCCAATTCTCCATTTTCACCGAGGGCCTTGACGATTTGAAAGAGTGAATGTGTTTTAACAATATCAAATCCCTTGAAAAAACAAAATGACTTAAGCGCCTTTTCGGCCGATTGTTGTGAAATAAAACAAGCCTGCGAAAAGAATCCTCCTGAGAAAGAGTGCCTGGCCCACAAGAGATCGTTTTCTGCCTGCCGATGCCAGTCGAGATACCTGCCAGTAGAAATATTCTTATTGATTGCCATGTGAACACCCTAATTTTAATCGATTTGCCTCAATTGCAGTCAATCAGCATCACGCCAGGGTAATTCCATTATCCCCGATCCGCCTTGCGAATCACATCACAAAGTTCATCGGCCATGGCGGTGATTTCCTCCTGATCCTGGCCTTCAACCATCACCCGGATAACCGGTTCGGTGCCTGAGGGGCGGACGAGGATACGTCCGCCTTTGCCAAGTTTTTGTTCCAGTTTTTTGACCGTCTCGGGAAAATCAGGAATGGTATCGACCGGGATCTTGCTTGACATCCGAACATTTTTTAATACCTGCGGAAAACTCTCCATAATTGTAGCAAGTTCCGACAGCGGCTTTTTCCTTTTTTTCATGATGGCCAGCAGTTGCAGTCCGGCGAGTATGCCGTCACCGGTAGTGATATGATCGAGAAATACCAGATGACCGGACTGCTCGCCACCGAACGAATACCCCTTGCGCCGCATACATTCAACCACATAGCGGTCGCCGACAGCAGTGCGGACGAGTGTCCCGCCCATCCGCTCCATCGCCAGGCCCAGCCCGATATTGGACATGACCGTGGCAACCAGAGTTTTCTTTTTTAATCGACGCTGGCGCATCAATTCCTCAGCGCAGATCGCCATAATATGATCGCCATCGACTATTTTACCATGTTCATCGCAAACGATCAGGCGGTCACCGTCACCGTCCAGGGCAAGGCCTATATCGGCCCCGACATCCTTAACTTTTTGGGCCATCACCTCAGGATGCAATGCGCCGCAATCCTTATTAATATTTCTCCCGTCCGGTTCGATGCCGAGTTTGGTAACTTTGGCACCCAGTTCTTGAAAAACGTAGGGCGCCACTCCATACGTTGCACCATGGGCGCAATCAAGCACGACATGGAAGCCATCCAAGGTGTATTGTTTCGGGAAGGTGTTTTTCAGGAAGACAATATATCGCCCCTTAGCATCTTCGATCCTCGTCGCCTTCCCAACTTCGTCAGCTACCGGCCTGAGGGCCGCCATTTTCTGGGAAAAAATCAGATCTTCAATATCCAGTTCCACATCATCAGGTAATTTAAAACCATTACTCGAAAATATTTTGATGCCGTTATCCTGGAAGGGGTTATGGGAGGCAGATATGACCACGCCGGCATCAGCCCTCATCGAAGTGGTAATAAACGCGATGCCAGGCGTCGGCAAAGGACCTACCAAAAGAACATCGACTCCCATAGAGCAAATACCTGCAGCTAGAGCGTTTTCCAGCATGTAACAGGATTGTCGCGTATCCTTGCCGATAACAATCCTGTGTCCTTTGACCTTATCCTTAACGACAAAGGCAATTGCCCGTCCGACCTGCATAGCGATTTCTATGGTCATTGGGTATATATTGGCTACGCCACGTATTCCGTCGGTTCCAAAGAGTTTTCTCATTGAATTAATGTTTAACCTTCACTTTGCTTTTTTTGATAACTTTAACTTGCGGTGTCTTGTTTACATCAACCGCTTCTTCACTCGTCTGCTCAATCATCTTTGGCTGTTCGGGAAGAGCTTCGAGGGTAACTTTTTTAGTATCAAGCTGCATGGTTACCGGCTCAAGAATATTTTCCGTCTTTGCACTATTCCCCTCTCCCGCCAACCGCACCGTATCGGGTACCACCGAAACAATCTCTATCGGCATACCCAGGTCAGCTTTTGGAATTATCTTTACCTTCAGACTCACTTCACCTGCATTTTTCTGTGCAACAGCCGAAAGAAGCGTTTTGAGATCAATTTTTTTATCAAGCAGCAATTTAGGGACATTAGCGACCACTTTTACATTGTCAGGTTGAACCTCCCTCTTTTGTCCTGCGATCTCTGCACTTACCTTAAGAGCATCGAAATTTATGGTCTCCGTCTCGAGACCAACCATAATATCTGCTGTCACCGAAGTCTCACCAATCAATTCGACAATCGCTGTTTCTAATTGCAGTGGAACCTGCAGTTGCATAGATTGTTTGACGCCATCCAGGCTAATTACCTTGGTGAAGAGATGATCGACCTGCGAAAGGGATGTATACGGTCCGGTAATGGTAATAACTTCGGGATCGATCTTCAAAGACTTAACAGTATAGCCCTGGGCCACCCGGCCAATGGTCCTCGCCTCTACCGGAAACTGTTTCTGAATGAGCTTGTCAAGCGACAAAATTATTGAAGAAGGCTGCACTCGCTGGACGGTGATCCCGCGCGGAACCGGAATGTGTTTATTGTCGTTTTCTATTACCATTGTTCCTGGAGTGGCCGTCGACAAATCTACCTGACGGGTCACCGCACGAGTCGCCATTTCCAGAATCAAGGACCGCGGGCCGCTGACGGTCACCTCTATCTCTTTTTTAAATTGATTGGAAATAACCAAGTCTCGTGGAAGGTTGATAATTTCAATCGGCACCATGACATTTTTATCTATCCGGTCCTCACCGCCGACGAAGTACCAGAGAACAACTGCCAAAAACAGCGAGACGAACTTCAACAGCCAGTCTTTCGACAAAAGTCGGGTCAGGTTTTTCTTCTCGATGAGCGTGGCAAGAAACTCTTTCATCGTTTGCTCAATAAATTTTTCCAGGAAGGGGTTTGTCCGGTGTTGACAATAAATATAGCCCTGAGGCTATTGGTGAGACTCATCTCATCCTCAATAGTCGTTAATGCTCCGTGCCGTACTAATGATATCTCCTGGGTCTCCTCGGAGACGACCATGACAACCGCATCGGTTTCCTCCGTCAACCCGATACCCGCCCTGTGTCTTGTTCCATATCGTTTATTGATGTAAGGATTTTGGGTCAGCGGGAGGATACAACCGGCATGTTGAATTCGACCTTTGCTGACAATGACCGCCCCGTCGTGTAAAGGTGAAACCGGCATGAAGATTGATATAAGTAACTCTTTGGAGAGGCGAGCGTCGAGCTTAAACCCTGATTCGATATAATCCCCGAGGTTTGTTTCCCGTTCTATAACGATAAGAGCACCAATACGCCTTTTGGCCAGATAAAACAGAGTGCGAATAATTTCTTCGAGTTCTTTTTCGGCGACATCAGTATTTTTAAGAAAAGGTGATTTACCCACTCGGGTAAGAGCCCTCCGAATATCCTGTTGAAAGACGATGATGACAATCAGCAGGATAGAACTCAGAAACGTCTGCATAACCCATTTCAAAGCAGCCAGATCAAGGACGCTGGCAAGAAAGTAGACAATGGTAAGAATCCCAAGGCCTACAACCATTTGGACGGAGCGTGTACCTCTGATAATGGAGATGAGCTGGTTAATGACGAAAGCCACAATCAGGATATCGACAAAATCCTGCCAGCGCAGATAGCTGAGAAAATCTACCATCGGGTTTCAGTTGTTTCTTGCGGTTGCTGACTTGCTTTGACCCCATGCTCGCAGGTCTTTAGGGTTTTGCGCCCTGCCACGTCCGATCGACAAAGTGCCAATCAAATGGTACGATTAATGATAAGATATTAAAAGATTTTTTCACGTAATGCAAGATCACAAGTTGCACTGACCAAGAAACTATAGCACAGCTATTTCCATAAGGAATAGTGTTATTAGTAGTGTCACGATGAATATTATTTTTATCCTAGGAGCTTTGACTCTTGAAAAATATAAGCGGTCAGGGCATATCTTCAATTTACAGAATCTTAGCAATGCGATAAATATAGTAGCCCGAATTTTCCTGAGGTCCAATCCAAGAATTGTATTGTTCTGCTGGGAATAACAAACATCTTCCGCTCTTTTGGTTTCAACTGATATGCCTGATCGTTTTGGAAAAATCACCATCTATCCCACCGTTCCTGCCACTCCTGCCGGCAAAGAGGTGAAAAAGACCATACCGTCACCGCCTTCTAAAGTACCAAAAGGGAAAAAACGCCCATCTCCTCGCAGGAAGAGCAGTTCTCTCATCTGGCTTGGCACTGTTCTTGTAATCTTCGGATTGTACAATGTCATTGGATTTCTTGGTGTACCCTATTATCTGACCAGCACCTTGTCTGATAATTTCAACAAAAGTACTGGAATGGTCTTTGATCCTGGGCACATTTCCTTCAATCCATTCACCTTTCATTTAGCAACTGAACAAGCGAAGATCTTGACGGAAACCGGCACAACGCTTGCGACCCTCCGTTTCCTGTCTGCTGATCTTGCCCCATTTTCTTTACTGCGCCTTGATTTGGTGTGTAACACAGTAACTCTCTCCGACCTTACCCTGAACATTACCAGGGAAGAGGATGGATCCTATAATTTTTCCAAACTGCTCGGCCAACAACAAGCTGGCGGGCCGTCAGAAATATTGAATTTTTCTGATCTCCCTTTCTTGTTTTCTCTCAACAACATTGCCATAAAAAATGGCAATGTTGTTTTTC
Organism: Pseudomonadota bacterium; assembly: GCA_018821785.1. GTDB lineage: Bacteria > Desulfobacterota > Desulfobulbia > Desulfobulbales > Desulfocapsaceae > Desulforhopalus_A. Next base: position 3,627 of record JAHJLI010000006.1, on the reverse strand, counting down.
TTGATTCCCCTACCGGCAAGACTCATACCATAGAGAAAATTCATCTGGATCTGCCGACCTTTTCCAACATTCCCTTCCAGACCACCCAGTATCTGCGCCCCAGCTTTTCTGCGGTGATCAATGGCAGTCCAGTTGAACTCACCGGACAGGCAAATATGGGTGGTGCTGCCGATGCGGCAACCACTCTTACCTGTAACCTCCACTCTCTTGATCTTCCCGTCTATGCCGAGTACCTGCCTTTGTTTCTTCCTCTTCTTGTAACCAGCGGCAAAGCAGATGGAACAATCAACCTGTTATTCGATCCCGCATCTCAGGAAGATGACAAAATCGCCATAGATTTTGACCTGCAGCTCACCGACACTGAACTGCAAACCGTCGACGAAACAGTTTTTGTTACCGCTCCTGAAACACAGGTCAAAGGCAAGCTGAAACCCATGGCCAAATCTGTCGTTTTTTCAAGTATCTCTACAACTGAGCCTATCTTCCAATCCATTGGCAACTCGTTTCTTTCAAGTGTCAACACCTTGTTTAAAAAAGAAAAAAAAGTTTCTCCAACCGACAAAGCTTCAAGTGCACCATTTTCTCTTGCGATTGACGACTTACTTGTAAAAGATGGTACCTTTCACCTCTGGAAAGAAAAACAAGCCAAGCATCCGGAATCTTCCTGGAATTCACTCCAGGTGAACGTAAAAAACTATTCTTCAATTCCACCTGCTGAGAGTAAAAAAGGTTCTGGGTCGTTTATTTTAAATGGCAAAAAAGAGGGTGACTCGTCTTCTTTTACATGGCAGGGACCTTTGCCATCGATCGAAAACCTCAGTGGCATTGTGACCATTGAAAAGACAGATTTCAAAGAACTTTTACTATCCATTGGCGCTGATCAGGAACTTGCAGTCAAGGGATTAGCCGAACTCAAAGGACAACTGTCAGTAACCTTTCCCCAGGATTCAAATGCATCCGTTGGCTATAAGCTGGCCGATGCCGAACTTATTGTGCAGGACTTCCAGCTGTTGGATGACAAGTTAACTGTTCTCTCCGCCCCCTCCGTGAGAATCACTTCTCTCGGAACGGCTTATAAAACTATTCATTTTGGCAGCGTTTCCCTGCAAAATGCATCTCTATTTCTGCCTGTAAACCGTATTCCGGATATTTTCAAACAATTCACGGTCGGCAAATATCTCCTCAAAAATATTGATTTTTCCGGCCAGATCAGCCTCCTCTCAGGAAAGAAGAGTAACCAAAAAACCTTATATTCCGGCGTATTGTTAAAAGCCAATGACCTGGATACCCCTGAAAAAACCAAAGATAATTTTTCCATATCAGCCCAAAGTTCTTCAGGAGGTGTGATTCAGGGCAATGGCGATGTGCGAATAGCACCCTTTTCCCTTACCATAAACACTGAATTCAAAGGACTTGGTGCTGCGGATATTTTTCCTATGATGACCCACTCTTCACTGTTAAACAGCCTTACCGGGGTTCTTGCGGGTAAAGGTTCTCTCAGTTTACCGAAAAGAAGATTTGCAGGAGAACTTCAGCTGACCAAGGCCGTCATCCGCAACGGGCCGGGCTCAAGTTTTTCCTGGGACGACATGCTTTTGCAGGGCGTCAACTTTACCGCCGAGCCGTTTCATTTGGGAATCACATCGACAACAATCAATCAACCACAGTTTTCGTGGAAGATCAGTAAAAACGATCCTGGTCTGATGCCACAACTAGCCTCCTTTTTTCAACGACATCTGCCGACCAGTGAAAATGAAATACAGTCTGCGGATAAAACAAAGGTCGCCATTTCTCCAGTTAATATTCAAGAAATTCAATTTAATCAGGGGAACATCCTCATTCAGGACAACAGGTTGAAACCGAAATGGAAGGGCGATGTCACCGATTTATCAGGAACCATAAAAGATATCCACCTCACAGCCTCAGCCTCTAACAGTGTATTCTCATTTACCGGCAAGCTTCAAGATGCCCCTTTTACCATTGTCGGCGCGATGGATGTTTTTGCCAAGGAACATAATGGTAAATTCCGTTATACTCTCGACAGCTACCCCCTGGCATCTTTTCATGAACAGCTTGCCCCATTGACCGATATCAACACGAAAAACGGTTTTTTCGATCTACAACTTGACTTCACCTCAAAAGACGGTCAATTCCAGAACACCGGTTCCCTGCTGTTCTCAAATGTCAAGCCAATTTCCGAGAAATCCGAGTCGGCTCTGACTCTGGCACTTCTCACCGGCCCTGATGATACATTCCGGCTTGATTTCGATTTTGCCCGAACGGCTCCTCTCGGAAAAACTATTTTTCTCAAGGAAATCCTTTCATTTTTCCAGACCAAGGTAGTAAAGGCCTCCGTTTCCCCCCTGCTTCTTGCATCTGGAGATTTTACCGATCTCATCGGCAATGAATTTGCCGAATTCGAGCCGGGAAAGTACACCCTTTCGGAAAGAGGCAAAGAGGTGCTTTCACGATACGCCTCATTGCTTACGTCCCATCCCCAGCTTGGAATGGAACTATCCGGTGGTATTGATCGGAATATTGATACTCCAGCCATGGTAAAACTGCTCGAAGCGGCGGAAATTCAACGAGTTGAAGATGAAAACAAAAAACGCTTTGAAGCCTGGCAAAAGGAGAAGGCCCTTTTCGACCAAAAAGTTATTGAACGACAGACAAAACTAGCGGCACAAAGAAAAAATGTCGAAAACACTCTACCACCAGCTGTTTTGAAGGATTATATCCCCGTGCAGCCAAAGCAGTTAATTGTCGATGATGTCATGCTTCTTGAGCTTGCTAAAAAACGGGGTCAAGTGCTCTCTCAGTATCTTGCAGAACAACAGGTAGTTGAACCCGGACGCCTAGTCATCGTTCCATTAAAGCGGATAACCAGCGATCAATCAGGGCTGCCGGCAAGCGTAATGAAGATTACGCTTATAGCGATCAAATGACTAGCTGACGGATCTACCCCTTTTCCCTATCTCAAAGGAAACGATTGTGATACTGTCAGTTGTTCCTATCCGGAGACATGTTGGAGACGATTTTCTCTGATCAAACCTTACAAAGCCTGTTTACCTGGCTTGCAGGGCTATCGCTCACGACTTTTTTCCTTAGCCTCCTTCTGATCCCCTTTATCGTCAGCAGACTCGCTCCAGATTGTTTTAAAAGGCTTTGCAAACCAAATACCAAGAAGCCGACCCTTACTGCTGCCATCGTCTGCTTCTTGGTTTTACGCAATCTCCTCGGCTTTTTCCTGCTTGTTGCCGGCGTTGCTATGCTCTTTCTTCCAGGTCAGGGAATCCTCACAATACTACTCGGCATTCTTCTTCTTTCATTTCCCGGTAAACAACGCCTCATCGCCCATCTGATCAGTTTTCCCAGGGTTCGCCAAAGCCTGAACTGGTTAAAGAAAAAAAGTGGCAAACATCCTTTTATATGGCCTGAAGCGTAAAAAAATGCAACTATTGGTTTTTCCAAATAATTCTAATTTTTTGGTCTAAATGGCTGATACAACCCTGAAAGTCGGGTAAAGCGCACACTTTAAGCCAAAAAAACAACCCCATGAGCACGGTTTATTTGAAAAACCGTGCTTTTTTCTTGCTTTTTTCGCGTGTACGTATTAAGTTTATACGT
>JAHJLI010000300.1 GCA_018821785.1 Pseudomonadota bacterium | reverse complement strand
CGGAAATATGCTGGTTAAAAATTATTGACACTCAAACCGAAGTCGAGTAAATAACCAACTCCAAACACAAGCCGGGATAGCTCAGTCGGTAGAGCAACGGACTGAAAATCCGTGTGTCCCTGGTTCAATTCCTGGTCCCGGCACCATGAAGATTTTATGGGTTAAGTCAGAAATGGCTTAACCCATTTTTTGTTTGGTTATTTAGATGACTTGTCGATCGTTCGTTGCTGGTGGGAAATGTAGCGCACCGAGAATATAGAGGGGGCACGCTTATAACGACAGCGAGGGGAGATGGATAGGATATATGGACTCCTCAGGTTCGTATATTCAGTATGCAGCTCAAGTTGAGAGTAGAGTTGACCATTTGAATGGTTTCATTCGGCAATCGTAACCGCTGAAAAATGCCCCAGACAACAGTATTTGTGATTTTTCTTAACCATTATTTTCGGTTTAGGCTGAGACATTATAATCAAAAATCATTCAGTGCGTAACCAAGGCAATGAAGCAAACATCTCCCAGATGTTTGTATGGCAAGTTCCTACCATTTGTGTCCCAGGAGCATCTAGGAAAAGCTTAGCCCAGGCGTTTCATTATACAATCATCACAACCGATTAGCCTCTCTCCCCTTGATCTTGCCGCTTATTCTTTCTGTAAAGCTTCACGAACCTTGCGGTTCAAGTCCTCAAGTGTGAAAGGCTTTTGGAGAAAACATACGTCTTCCTCCATATGACCTTGTTTAATTATAGCATTGGCCGTATATCCGGACATGACCAACCTTTTCAAATTCGGATTAAAAGACATTAGCTGCTTACAGAGGTCACTTCCGTTCATTTCGGGCATAACCAAATCTGTCAGCACGAGATCGATTTTACCAGGGTTGGTCTTCGCCAATTTAATTGCTTCATTTGGTCCATTGGCCGCCAGTACTCGATAGCCGAAACTTTCTAACATGGTCTTACACATTTCGATCAGCTCTGGTTGATCCTCGACCAAAAGAATTGTTTCGTCACCCCCCACCATCTTCAGGGAAGTCTTTTTTTCCAATACTTGTTCATGTTCCCCAATATGGCGCGGGAAGTAGATTTTGAAAGTAGTACCTTTTCCCAACTCACTGTACACATTCATGAATCCCTGGTTTTGTTTAATTATCCCGTAAACAGTGGATAATCCCAACCCGGTGCCCTTGCCCGTTTCCTTGGTAGTGAAGAACGGCTCAAAAATTTTATCTAGAACTTCTTTTTCCATGCCGCAACCGTTATCACTCACTGTCAGATGAACGTACTCCCCTGGTAAAAAACCGACATTTGAGATGCAATACGTTTCATCAAAGGAAATGTTGGTTGTTTCTATTACAATTTTCCCTACTCCGACAATGGCATCACGTGCGTTAACACTCAGGTTAGCTAGAATCTGGGTCATTTGGCTCGGATCCATCTCGACAGGCCACAGTTTTTTATCCGGGAGCCATACCAGATCGATATCTTCTCCGATCAATCTGCGAATCATTGCAAGCATGTTGCCTACGATAAGGTTGAGGTCCAGGATTTCGGGCGCAATAGTTTGTTTGCGGGCAAATGCCAGTAGTTGCCGTGTGAGATCTGCCGCTCGCTGGCCTGCAACTTGTATTTGTTCCAGGTTCGCGTGGAGCGGATGATCGGAGGGTGTTTGCAGCAGTCCCAACTCGGCATAACCGAGAATTACTCCAAGCATATTGTTGAAGTCATGTGCGATGCCACCGGACAAACGTCCTACAAATTCCATTTTTTGAGCTTGCAGTAACTGGTTTTGTAAATTTTCTTTCTCTTCCTTTTCCTTTTTATACTGGGTGATGTCTTCTGAAATACCAAGTAAATATTCTGCCTTTCCATCCGGCTTAAGAATAGGTATCTTCCTGGTGTGCAGTATTTTTTCGCCGAATTTTGTTTGGATCGATTCTTCAGGTATATCGAGCAAATAGTTTTTTCGCAAAACCTCCCTGTCATTTTCGGTAAAAGAATCCGCTTCGATTTTCGGGAAAAAATCATAGTCATTTTTCCCCAGCAATTCTTCCCGAGAATATCCCAGCAATTCTTCTCCCGCCCTGTTGAATTTTACAAATCGAAGTTCTTTTGCGTCTTTAACAAAAAGCATATTCGGGATGTTCTCGACAACACTATCGAGAAATTCTTCACTCCTGCGTAATGCCTCCTCAGCACGGGTACGTTCAACAATTTCCCGTGATAACTGTTCGTTTCGTTGTTCAAGGCTGATAATGAGATTGCGCAATTGCATGGCCATGAAATTGAAAGTTCCTGCTAAAGTGCCAAGCTCATCCCGTGATAAGACCTTAATTTCAGTAGAAAAATCACCTGCCGCGATTTGGTTAGCCATCTTAACCAATTGGTCGACAGGCTTTTTCACCACTCGTCGTAGTAAGAAATAGGTTGAGCCGCAAAGAGTCGAGAGTAGAATCAGCACTACTGTTCCTATCAACAATTGAGTTCGGGCCAGCATGCTATACATGTATTGCTTCGTATATACGAGGCGCATGGTACCGACCTGTGCTGTGAGCGGCGGCTGGTTGCGTATATATATCATTGCAGCCGAAGACTCTATGGGATCAATAGCTTGCCCGTCGCGTTTTTTTGTTATCAGTGGCTGGTCCTTGCCTTGTACATACAGCTCCACTGAAAAAACCTGGCGATCGGCCATAACCGATTCCAGCTGATCGTGAATGGTTTTTAGATCGATATTCCACAAAGGTGCGGAGCATGTCTTGCTCAACAACTCAGCCATCTGCGTCGCCTGCCTCTTCAGGTCAGTTGAGGCTTGCCACCTCTGGTTGTTGAGCCAATATATCGTTGCGGTTCCCATGACAAGGGTTACCAGAGCTATCAGCATCAGCATCAGTTTGGTAGTCAAAGAAGTTGCGGGTTTCACATTCAGCAAAAAATGGCTCATTGTTGAATTACTGCTTCAGAGCTGAAGTTATATTTCTGCAGGTTTGGATTGAGCACCTTTGAAAATTTCCTGAAATCAATTTTGTTCCAATCCCGGTTTTCAAATTTGTCGAGAAACGCATTAATATTATTTCGGTCGAGGACTCCAAAGATCGGATATTGTAAAGCAACACCTTCATCAGTAAAATCTTTACCATGATGGTAGTCATACAGTAGAACCAATGCCCATCCTCCAGTCATGAAATGCCCTCCCACCGATGTAGTGAGCGATCCGTCCTTGATCATTGCCAGAGCAGGTTTGTCCCAGTTCAATCCACCAATGAAAATGTCTTCGCCTGGATGTCGCTTAGATTCCAAAGCCCCTCTTATAGCACCTTCGGCCATCGGGTCGTTAGCAGCCCATATTGCATTGGTTTCTGGATAGCGCAACAGCGCGATTTGGGCCTGTTGATAGGCAATGTCCTGGCTCCATTCTCCGTAGAAGACCTGCTGCAATTCTGCGTTGGGATATTCATGTACAGCCTTTCGCAGTCCCTCGACTCTCTGAACTGAAGCTTGGGTCACCGGGTCACCGGCAATCGCGAAAAGCTTGATCCGACCGTTTTGCTCGCCTCCTTTAGCGGTGGCTTCAGTAATAATTTGTCTTGCAATCAGATAACCGGCAATAGTGTTGTCAGGAATCAGCGAGCCAATCCAGTTCTTGTGTTTTTCTCTGGGCAAACCTAATTCCTTCGCTTGTTCACCAGTAAAGGCATTGAGCATGACAAACACGTTGATACCGGTCCGATCTGCCACCTTGAGCATCTCGTCAGCTGCCAGTTTCTCGTTTACCACAATAAGATAGTCGGGAGGGATGGGTCTTGACGCAACTTCTCGCGCCTGCTGTTGCATGCGGATGTGATCTCGGTCGGAGTAGATTATCTCTAGATTGATGTTCAATTGTTTAGCTGCGGCCTGCATAAAAGACGAAACTGATAGCCAAAATCCACCCGTTGGATCTTTGGGATCAGAGATTCCCGGATTGATAAAGGTGATTCTCATCCGGCTTTCATCAGCACTATTCATCATCAGTTTTTCAACCGATTGTTTTTCCGCCGCTTTCGGAGATGGTCCGAGATACTCCCCGATTTGGAGAATCATCACTATTCCGACAACAATGACTATCAGTGAATGATACTTTTTCATCTCAAAGATCCTCAGCGAGAAGTACGCGTCTTTCCTGATAAAAACTATCAATTGTTTTTATGATATCATCTGAGCTGAACTGCAGCAAATTTTTTTTTGGAGTATGTAAAATTAAACCACGAGATTGCCCCATAGGGTCACAGGAAGGATGTTAGGGTGCTAAAAGGTAACACCCCAGAACCAATCTTCCAAGTTTGTGCTTCACTCAGGAGGGCTGTCTAAGCAGATTGCAAGGCATTATAAAGCCATCTCAGTAAAGATTTGATATGCCGATACGAACAGTTTTGGAAGAAACATCAGGTGAAGAAATTTCTTCCTGATCATTAATGCTTTATCATTGATTTTCTGGAAACAAAGATCATAAGGATTTTCGATAGAGGTGTTATCTCATGATGGCCTTTAAAACTGCAGAAAAATCCTCATCAGCTCCTCCTGTCTCTCTGGTCTTGATGTATAAGTTGTTGGCGGCAACAGCTGTGAAGAGTGGCTGGCACAACTCATCCCCCAGTTGGAGGGCAAGCCGCATATCTTTTTGCATATGCTTAAGTGGAAATGCAGTCGTGAAATTATTATTCACCATTTGCGGCCCTTTCAGGCGGAACATCGGGTTGTCTATGGCCCCTTGGGCCAGAACGTCGAGAACGTCTGCCATATTCAGACCAGCCTTTTCTCCGAGGGCGAGCCCTTCGCCAAAGGCCGTCATCATCGTACCCATTATCATATTGATGACGAGTTTCATCTGTGCTCCTTGGCCGATCTCATTAAAATAAAATGATTTTTTGCCCATTATTTGCAAGGCAGGAGCGGCTTCATGGTAGAGCGATTCATCACCGCTGCAGAGAAAAACCAAGGCACCATCCTCGGCAGGTTTTTTACTGCCGGAAACCGGAGCCTCAAGGAAACGACCTCCTTTTGCCTTGATTGCTGCGGCTATTTGTCTGGCTGTTGCCGGGTTGACGGTAGAAACATCAATGTAGGATTTGCCCTGAGAAATGCCTTCCAAGACACCGCCTATATCAAAGACGAGGGATGCGGCAGCAGTTGGATCTGAAACCATCGCAAAGGTAATGTCACATTGGGCAATTACCTCAGCGGGGCTGTTGCCGAGATGTGCGCCCTGGTCAAGGAGGGGGAAGCATCTTTCTTTTGTCCTGTTCCAGACAGTCACATCGAATCCAGCCCTAACGAGATTGGCTGCCATCGCTTTTCCCATGATCCCAAGTCCGAGAAATCCATATTTCTTCATAAGTTCATCCTCCAAAAAAATCAGAAAACTTCTTAAACATAAAAACAAAAACCAGCGAAAAAAAAGTCACCGAGATGGATTTGTGCCCTCCCTCTCTCAGTTTTGTCATTATAGAAGTTTGCGGCAGGTCGTCAATAGTTGAAACCGGATTTATCTGTCTCATTCTTTTCTTGCCTCGGTCCTCACTTATTCCTATATTTGACTGATTGAACTGTGGATTTTATTTTAAGCAGGAGGTCAGTTGTGATGTCTATGAAATGCCCGGATTGCGGAGCTCAACGTTTTTTTGTAAAAGACCCTGAAGACCAGTATAATATTTTCGAGTTCGACGTGAAAGGAGGAAAGATCTGCTATTCAGATAAAGAAAGTGAGAGCGATTCCCCCGAGGTTATTGAAGAAACAGAAATCTTCTGTGATCGATGCGCCTGGCACGACAAATTTAAGAACCTGAAATAGAACAGAGAGCACCCCCATCACGGGAGTAAGCACCTTTTGCAGATTTTTTTTTGTTTTTTATGAATGAAAAAAATCTTTAAGGTGCTAAAAACATCAGGTGTAAGGGCACATTCTCAAAATTTTCAGGAATAAACTGCAATATGAAAATACCAGCAGGACAACATTCATTTGCGGTTCTTTATCATTATCATGGTTGTCCAAAGAGATACGTTGTGAATAAAAGACAAATTGTTCGAATGTTCATTTTTCCTCTGCTCCTGCTGCTATGGGGATGTTCGGAGAGCACTTTAACCTTTCAGGTGCGCTATGCTGAAATTTTAGGATTAAAGCAAGACGACCCTATATATTTTCAACAAAACGTAATCGGAAAAGCGCAAAAAATCTCCTATACCCAACAAGGTGATTACCTGGTGGTCATGAGCATTTCTCCGGAATTTAAAAACGCTGCCACGCAGGATTCGAAGTTTTTCATTGATGACGATCCTAGGAATCAACAAAGCAAGGCGGTAATCATTTTGCAAGAAAGGCCCGGTGGAAAAGTTATTGAACAAGGTTCCATCGTTCAAGGAGCTGTCAAAACCGGATTTTTAAATGACTTAGTGAGTGGTTTCAAGCGTAGCGCCAATGTTGCCGAAAATGAAATGCGGCAAGCAGTGCAGCAGCTTGAAAAATCACTCATAACGACTTCCGAAAAACTGGATAAAGAGATGGCAGGCATGCTTGATGATCTTTCCCTGCAATTTCAAATGTTAAACAAGGAAGTGAGAAGGGTGCCGGATAGACAGGAAGTACAGCAACTGGTAAAATCTCTCAGACAGTTTGTCGAAGAATTAAATAAAGCTCAAAACGATGTGCGCGATCACATTCTGGATGAAGTTATGCCGCAACTTCGCAAGGAACTTGACCGGCTTAGAGAACTACTCCATCAAGAAGGCCGAGATAAAGAAATAGAGGAAATTGATTATCAAGTTAATGAGATGAGTAGGGTGTAGGCGGGAATTGAGACGCCACTGGAGATACGATTATGACTTCAAAATTTATTCAGGCCCCGGCAGCCGTTGTAATGATCCGCCCGCACCGTTTTCTTTCCAATCCGGAGACCGCCTTCGACAATGCCTTTCAGAAAACTGATGGCAGTCTCTCTCCGAGGGAAATTGCCAAGGCTGCCTATGAAGAAGTAACTGCGGCCGCCGCCCGTCTCGAAGCTGAAGGGGTCAGGGTGCATATTTTCGAGGATCGAGGCGAGAAAGAGACCCCAGACTCTGTGTTTCCCAATAACTGGTTTTCCACCCATCCGGGTGGCCATGTGGCCATTTATCCGATGTATAGTCCGAGCAGACGAAGGGAGAGGCGGCATGATATCATTGAGATGCTGAAAGCCGAATACCGAGTCCAGGACGTTATTGATTATTCCTGCCTGGAATTCGATGATTTGTTTCTCGAAGGTACGGGGGCGATGGTTCTCGATCATCTCGCCCGAGTTGCCTATACCGCCCGTTCAAATCGTGCAGACCCTATACCGCTTGAGCGATTCTGTACCCATTTTAATTTTGAGCCGATGGCATTTGACACTGCTGACGAAAAGGGCAAGTCAATCTATCATACCAATGTAATGATGTGTGTCGCCACCGATTTTGCCATGGTTGGTTTTGATATCATTTCGAACCCGGCCAGACGGGAAGAAATCCGAACGAGAATCGCAGAAATGGGGCGAAACGTCATTTCCCTCAGCAACCACCAGATAGGGGAATTTGCTGGCAACGCCATCGAACTTTCGGCCGGCAGCCAGCGGATTCTTGCAATTTCCGATCGTGCCGCAGCCTCCCTCACCATCCAGCAAAAGGCGATAATCGAGGAATCAGCCCGCATTGTTGAGCTTTCTGTGCCAACAATTGAAATGGCTGGGGGTTCTGTTCGCTGCATGCTTGCCGGTATTCACCTTGCCAGGCGATATTGATTGGCCAGGTTAATCCTCTAGTGCCATTTGACCGATAAAGTCATTTAGGAAAATTATTTTGCAGGTTTTATTGCAAATATTTTTCGCGACGGGACTGTTGCCCCGCGAGTGGGTAACAAAAAGAATCCCATTTGTCGGACTTTAATAATCAAATCAGAGCGCTAAAAAGGAGGAAGCATGAAAATTGCTGCGACCGCGGTCGGCATGGATGCAGCACGAACCTATAGGGATGTAGATCAACGTATGTCGGGCTTGAGCCCCAAAACTGGAACTGATACCGCGGTTTCGGCCGATGATTTTAGTATCCGCCTGTCCAGTTCTCTTAGCAGCTCAAGTCTTACTCAATTCACCAGCCAGTCAGTGGTTTGTCGCCTCGGCGGCGGCGGTTGCGCACCACTTGCTCAAAACGAAAACGGCCCTGCCAAAGAAGCGGAAAAGGCCTTGTCGCAACTGGCGGAGCAGGTGATCGGCCAGCCGGTCACCATCAGTGAAGTTCAAGAGAATCTTTTGCCCCCCACACCTTTGGTGTCGCCACTCGTTTCACGCAATGCTGCATTGCCTGTGCAGATGGCAGAATTAATCAGCAGCCACGTCTACAGGCAGGAAGAAAAGGTCATGTTTTCTGCAGAAGGCCAAGTACAGACGGTCGATGGTCGGAAAATTTCTTTTAACTTGGGGTTGTCCATGGAGCGGACAACGGTGGTAGCAGAGTCAATTACTACGGGGCTTACAATGTTCATTGACCCGCTGGTCCTCCAATTTGATACCACTACGCCCCTGCTCAGTGATAGTCTTTTTTTTAGCTTTGATCTGGACAGTGATGGCCAAAAGGAGCAGCTTGCCTGTCCCGGCAAGGGCTGCGGGTTTTTGGCCTTTGATCGTAATAATGATGGTGTCATCAACAATGGTTTGGAGTTGTTTGGTCCAGCTACCGGAAAAGGCTTTGGCGAACTGGTAGGTTATGACACTGACGCCAATCAGTGGATCGATGAAAATGATCCCATCTACGATAAACTTTCAATCTTGCGTTTTGATGGCAACGGTGGAGCGTCTTTGCAGTCGCTACGGCAAGCTGGGGTGGGGGCAATCAGTGTTGTCCATGCCGGCACCAATTTTCAATTGCAAAACCTGAATGGCCGTATTCTTGGGACTGTCAAGGCCAGCGGCATCTTCCTTACTGAGGATGGTGAGATCCGGCCCCTGCAGGAGGTTGATTTCGCAATGCCTTCAATTGCAGTAAAGATAAACTCAGGGGGATGGCCTCCTGTCAGTGATCAACCGAATGCTGCCATGCAGGTGCTGCGGGATATTATCGGTATGCAGCAGTTTCGCCTGACGATGAGGCTTGCTGAACAGCGTTTGCAGAATGCGAGGCAAAAAGTTGAACAGCGGCAGCGGCTGCTCAGCTGGTTACAGAACCGGAGCGAGTGGCAGGCCATGACCAGCGACAGAAGTGAAGATATTGAAAAAACTTTGTATATTGAATGTATGGCAGCGTCCCCGCATTTTTGGTCTCTTCCAGATATTATCGGTAAAAAGGTGTAAAGCTCGCAACTGGTTATGACCTTGGTCCGCCGCCATAGCAAAACACATTGACTATCACAAAATCATTACCACATTGTGGTATATGGCTAAGGGTGGTTCCCACTCTTGTCGAGAAAACATTTTTCCATATTCGATGGGACGAGAACATTCTAGCAAATGGTTAGCAGGTGATAGCAATGAACAAGCGAAGACATCCACGAATGGCAATGACAGGTATGGTGGCGGACATTTCTGACGGCAAGGGCTTCTATACCGGAACAGTCCACGATATTTCCAGATTTGGTTTGGCACTTGAAGATATCCCAGTAAAAATTAACTCTCATGTGGATCATCTGACTATTATCCTTGATGGTTGGGGCGCCCATTTCAAACTGAAACTCAGCCCGAAATGGGAAAATGTGGCGGGCCGTCAGAAGTTGATCGGTGGGCTAATCGAACTGTGCAGTAATGACTGGACCGATTTTGTTATGCGTTTTGAGCCTGAACCTTATGATGTTTGGGGAAATTCGTAAGCTGAAAAGGCCAGCAAAGCCTTTTCAGCCCAGTTCGACGTGTAGTTAATCCAGCAGGTGTGCTATGTTGACCAATATACCAGTTCGACGATAGGGGTTTCCCAGCTTTCGCCGTAGCATCTTTCTTTGAACATCTTGTCGCTGATATCTTCCTTGTATCTTTTAACCATTGCCAAAACCCGGATCTCCCTGATCGTCTTCAGACGCCCTGCCCATTTGTTTTCGGCAGCGTGCGAAAGGCGGCCCACCGAGACCCCTTCATCATTGACTAATTCGAGAAATTTATTTCTTTTTTCAATCGTCAAACGGTTATCGGTTCTAAGCCGCAGCACAGCTAGCCTTGCAGGATGATTCTCTCTTTGAAATCCGGCATAATCGAGAAAGAGATCCTGCATGCCCAGGAGCGCGTACCTGTTTCTGATTTTTGCACAGGATTCGACCGGGGAGAGGCTTCTGCTCATTATACACGCACCCGACAGTCCGGCAAGGTGGGGGTGGGGGTGATTTTTGACAGAAAAAAGGTGCAGAGTTTCACGCGCCCTTGACATGCCCACGTAGAAAAGCCGGCGTTCTTCTTCCCGGTTTACCTTATTCCCTTTCTGCCAACTCTCACCGAGAATAAAAACGTGATCAAATTCGAGTCCCTTGACTGAATGAATAGTCGAGAGGAAAATCCCGTTGCCGATGTTTTTCAAACGATTCTGGTCAGCCAGGGCCTCGTAAAAATATTCTTCAATAGCCGGGACAGGATACAGCGCATCACCGGTCTCTTCCTGCCATTCGATAATCATCCGGCGGAGATTTTTCTGCCAGATGTTGTCGGACTCTGGATTCCCAGACAACAGGCAGAGGAGTGAGCTGGCGGATTTCATCCCAAGTCGTGATTCCCGTAAATATTGCAAGAGCTGGTCATTTTCGCGAATCCTCGACAAAGGGGGGAAAGCACTGTCGCGGCCCCAATTGAGACTTACCGGGAGTTCAGTCTCTTCAAATACCGCCCGCACACGATCCAGGTCCTTCCATTCCCGTGCCAAAATGGCGCATGATCCGAGGTCAAAGCCATTTTCTAGTCTCTGCAGCCGGCGAATCTCCCCGAGGAGACAGTAGGCCTGCTGCTCCTGATTGCAGACCTCAATTATTTGTACCCGGCCTTGGGTGAGCGGGTCGCTGATCTGCCGGTTGCCTCCTGGCGGCAGAGAACCCCGGGCCTTATTGACCCGGATCGGATACCCGGTTTTCATTCTGTCGGAATTCCTGGTGATCAGGAGGTTGCCGGCTGCGATGATATTAGCGGTTGAACGATAGTTCTCTATGAGATAGTGGATTTCAGCTTTATAATCGGTGCGGAATTTTCTGATAAAACCAACATTTGCGCCCCGGAAATGATAAATATTCTGGTCATCGTCACCAACAGCGAGAATAGTCATCTTCTGGTCCTTTTCATCCAGAGTTTTTCCTGCCAGTAATGAGACCAGTTCATACTGATCGGCATCAATGTCCTGGTATTCATCGACAAGGATATGGCTGAACTTGCCGAGCAAGGCATAGTGGGGTGGGGCTGTGTTGAAGCCGAGAACCTCGGTCTCGCCTTTGAGGAGTTTGATGGCATCGCTAATTACCGAAGAGAAATCGATTTTCTGCGATGCCTTATGGGGGCCGGCAGTCACAAGTGAGCGGCCGAGAAGGCGCAAAGCGAGACCATGGAAAGTGAGGGTCGTCATGCCGTGCATGTCGTCGCCGACCAGATTACGCAACCGGGTGCGAAGATTCATGACAGCACTTCGATTGAAACAGAGAACGAGGACTGCCTTGGGGTTGACCCGTTTAACCCGCAGTAAAAAGGCTACACGATGCGCCACCACTCGAGTCTTTCCGGATCCGGGACCGGCAAGGACCAACATGTTTTTCTCGGCTGCGGCAGCAACAATTTTTTCCTGACTGTGATTATTGAGATCATCGACTATCCTGAGATAGCTTTGCTCGCTCGTCGCCCTTTCCAGAAAATCTTCTTTCCCGGGGAAAAAGCGTTTTACGAAAATCTCCTTTTCGTCGTTAAAATACGAGGCGACAAACTGCCATGCGCCACTGAGTTTTTTAAGCGCCTGACGTGCATATTCATTCATTACGTGGATTTGAAAATTACGTTCCGTGTAATGGGTTTTTAGCGGTGCAAAATCAGCCTGGGAGTAGCGCCGACCCTTTGCTTCCGGATTCAGCTGGAGGGTCATCGCCTGACGAAACACCGCCAGGCCCTGCTGCAGTTCGAGGACACCGTGCTCATGCATGGCGGTAAGAGCTCGCTCGGCAGCGGCCAGCGGGTCTTTCAGCAATGGCAGCAGGAGGAGATCATGTTTCAGGCCGTCGACGATCTCTTCAAGGCTGAATTCAACAAGAAGACTGGCATTGGGCTTTTCGGCCGGGGCGATTTTTGCAAGCAGTGTCTGCAGGGCAACCCGAGCCGCCTGTTGGCGGATCTCAACTGTTTTCATGAGTGACGGCCAGTCCCTTTTAAGGTGCAGGGAAAATCTGTTGTTGCCCTTGGCCTTAAAGGCTATGCTGCCTTTGTTGCCGGCCAGCCCTTTGCCGTCCCTGCTGAGACCGTAGAGGATACTTTTAAGAATGTGAGGCGTGCTGTAGGTATGCCCCTGGTCAAGGAGTATCTGATTGACCTGCCGAAGGTCTAGCTGCACCGCCTCGTCAACAGGCACATCCGGAGCCGCTTCTTGCAACACCTTGATGAAATCGTTTTCAAGGCCTGAAATTTGCTGGAGGCTTTTTTCAGCACTGTTTTGCACCTTGAAACGGAGATAGGCGGTGAGAAGCGTTTCTTTGACCAATAAACCCTGCTCCGCCATGTCGTGCAGGGTGCGAATGACGCGTTGGGTTTCGGTCTCGTTTGCCGAGTCGTTTTCAGTCGAACTGAAGGCCGACAGTCCTGCCAATTCATCGGCGCTGAAGGCCTGGTTTGGGCGCCGCTCCATCAAGGCCGAAAGAATCGCAAGCCAACGTTTTTGCTGCCTTGCCGACAAGTTGAGCGCAGCAATTTTTGCGGCTGCCTCTTCGAGATTACGAACCACTGGTTTTCCTTGAAAAACCCTGGTGTGGTTTTCATTACGCTGCAAATATCCAGCCCGCTCCAGCCAGGAAACGGCAGTGCGCACCCTGGTGTCGGCTTCGGGGTGATCGTCCGGATCGATTTCGACAACTTCCAGACGCAGGAGGTCGCCGACTGTCAACACGACGCTGTTTTCGCCTTTGGCCGCATAGCGGACACCGCGCAGAAATTGGCTGATCTCTCTTTGGGTTAACCTGGATCTGCTGCTCAGGCGAAATTGTCCCTCAATATCCTGTTCATCAAAGATCAGGATGCATTCGGCATCATGGCGGTCCCGGCCGGCGCGGCCGGCTTCCTGAAGATAATTCTCGAGCGACCCTGGAATATCGGCATGGATTACAATGCGGACGTTGTCCTTATCAATTCCCATGCCGAAGGCATTTGTGGCACAGATGATCGGGGTTGTCCCTTCTATAAAATTGTCCTGGATGCGCCGTTTTAAAGAGGGGTCGAGTCCGGCATGAAAGGCCTCTGCCTGGTAGCCGCTATTCTGCAAAAGTTCGGCGAGGTTTTCGGTTTTTTTTCTCGTTGCACAATATATCACCACACTTCCGCTTGAGTTGTAGCGGGTACGCAGTAATTCGAGTATGGCCTGATTCTTCTCGTATGTTTCGACAGGCCATACCTCGTATTGCAGGTTGGTACGTTCATGGCCACCGGCAAATTCAATAACTCGCAAGCCCAGTTGACTTTGAATTATGTCACATATCTCTGCTTTGACGTCTTTTTTGGCAGTTGCGGTAAAACATTGTACCGGCGGGATTGCGGTTTTCTCCTTTTGCGCGAATTCCTTGATAAAACGGATGGCATACAGATAGTCAGGACGGAAATCGTGGCCCCACTTGGACAGACAATGCGCCTCATCGAATATCCAGGCGCCGATTTCCCGCTGCCTGATTGTCTGAATAAATGATTGATTTCGTAATTGTTCCGGGGAAACAAACAGGATACCGATATCGCCAAGACGGACATTTTCCATCACTTCTCCCCGCTCGGGCATAGTCAGCATACCATACAAGGCTGCGGCAAGTTTTGTCCCGGTCTGTTTGGCAAAGTTGTCGACCTGATCTTTCATCAGGGCCTGGAGAGGGGAGATGACAATTGTAAGGAGATTCCTGTGCTGGTAGCGCATAAGGGCGGGCAGTAGGTAGCACAGTGACTTGCCGCCACCCGTCGGCAAAGTTGCAAAAAGAGTGAAATTCTTCGCCGCTGCAGCAACTATTTGTTCCTGAAGGCTTTTGCCGTCAATTGTGGCAGGTTCGTTATGAAATTTTTCAAATCCGTAGAAATTGCCGAGAAAAACCTGTGGGTCATGGTTTTCTCTACAGTACTCGCACTTCGGGTCCTGACATCGGTTCTCCCGCAACTGCCGTAAAATTACCGGAACCTCAGGAAATTTGTGCCGAACCCACGGCGGCAAGACCGAATTTCGACCGGCAACGGTAAGCCAGGCGGTTACGTAGGCAATGGGTGGGTAGGAAAGCTTGCCGTCAAGGAGTTGTTCGACCAGATGTTCTGTGACGGTATTACATGCAGATCTTCGAGCCAGCCAGGAAAACGCGTCATACAGGTCATTCCCTTCCAACAAGGGGATGCCCATGGCTTCCATGGCCTTGGCGGTACCGGTAAGGTTGGCGTCGTATTGCAGGAAACTCCGATAGAGAATGGGCACATCTGAGGCTGCTTCCATTTGTCTGGTAAGGGCATGCCACTGTTCCAAAAAAACTTTACCGGCGAGCACGGCATCCTGCACTGGATCGTTTATACTGTCTCGAACTAGCTGGTAATTCTTCACAAGGCGATGGTAGGGATTGGCTGGATGCGCAAGAGGAGAAAGAAAAAGGGTGTCTATCGCCGGTTTTTTGAGGAGTTGCAAGGATGGGGCAAGGTGCTTGAGTTTCGGAATATCATGATTGATAATATTATGGCCAAGAATACAGGTGGCACCGGTGGCAAAGCTGTCGAAGGCATCAAGAAGGTGATGATCAACTTTCTGTCCCGACCCAGCCAGGAACGTTTTACCGGCAAAGACAGCACCAATAGAATAGACTGAGTTGTGCTCATTGACTTCGATATCAAAAAGCAGGCACTGTTGCAGGAATTCCTGGCTGTCGGAGGGCATTATGCTATGTATGGCGGATACGGTAGTGATAAAATTTCATGTTATTGCGGTAGAGTTGTTTGCCGCACATGTGTCGATAATTTTGCCTGTATCTGTTTCATATATACCGTTTTTTGAATGAATTGCAGTAGATATTCATGTGTTGTCGACTGTGTTGGGGAGTGAGGGACTTTTCAAGTAGCATTTGTTTTCTGATGGATTCGATTGGTAGTGTAGAGATAGAGAAGTAATGACTCGATGTTTGTCACGTATGTGTTAAAAAAGGCTGCTTTGAGCAGATTAAATACTTTAAAATCTGCGTATGTCACATAAGTTTCAAAAATTTGTCTCTGTCCTTGTTGAAAAAATAAAAGATGCCCTGTTGCACATTGGATCATCTCACGTCCCATTGATTCATGTGAAAAATATAATAAAAATGAAATGATAGGGGCGAATGTGCATATGTTTTCTTATCGCTTTTAGAAGCGACTGAAAGGACGGGAGTGTCACAAACGTGTCATTTGCGGCATGTATCAACAAGCCCCCAAGAGAATCTCCACCAATTTGAATAGAAAAAAATCAAGGCTCCATTTTTCACCGATCGTGTCGTAAATGTCATTGAGAATATTCTTCGCGGGAAGGTAATAACCTATGGCATGGTTGCCGCTCGAGCATAGAATCCAGGCGGGGCCAGGACGGTTGTATGGATTTTACATTCCAGCTCGGCAAAATATGATTTACGCTGGCATCGTGTAGTAAATCGACAGGGAGAAATCTCCTTTCGGCCTTCTTTGCAGTATCGCGATGCAGCGACTCCTTCTTGAAGAGGAAGGGGTGCTGTTTAACGAGCGAGGACGGATTGACTGGGCGGAACACCTGCGGTGGCCCTCCTGATGTCCATTTAGGTCGAGCAGTCAGTTGTTATGCGGAATATGAGGTTGTGAAACAAGATAGAGGAGTTTTGCCTGTGATACGCTGCCGTACAGGAGCAACAACTGATATCTACAGGTGCCAGCCCCAGTAATCAAGGAACTCCGGGAAGTTTTTTAGATCAGAGGCCTTTCTTGCCCAGAATTTCAGGCTGGTATAGAAAATTGTGTCGCTTGTGTCGTGCGAGCTGTAGGCCTTGTCTTCGCCGACTTGGAGGTCAAAAGCCCACCAGCTGATAAAGAGCCGCTCTAAAATTTTTGTGTTGTTTTTGACGTATCCCTGGCGTGAACCCTCGGTCTCGAAAAAAGATACGGTTTTGTTCTGGTACGGGAGGTAGTAAAGATCAAGCATGGGTTTCAGGTGCGTTTTCACCTGGTGAGGAATGGCTTGTCGAGTGGTGCTGTCAGTTACGGTAACGTCACTTATCCTGTGAGTTTCACTCTCCAGAGTGAAGGCGATCCGGCTGTCGGATTTTTCTCTGGGGATTTTCAAGCTACTTGGCAGGGTGTAGCCGTAAACCGACTGGGGCTCTGTGGGCCAGGTTCTTGGCAGGAATTGGCGTGGCATTGCCTCAGTTGGGAAGAAGGCAAGGTAGCAGCCGCAGGTATGGACTGTTGTGACGAGGATGAGGGTTCCAGCTTCATCGAGGGTGTAGATAAAAAGGAGTCCCGGGTTACGACCTGCAGTGAGGTTCAGGGACGTCCATCCGAGCGGAACCTCTTGAAAGTGTATTCGATATATGAGATTTGTGTACTGACCTTTTTTTGTGTTGAACACCTGGGTCTCGAAAAAGACGGTAGGTTTTTCAGGATCGACAAAGATTTTCAGATCATTGTTGCTGCCAGTGCCGGCAGAGGGCCCGCCGATTTTGTTGAATGGCTGTGTTGCCTGCTTGATTAGAAATATCGGCGTATTCTCGGCCGCTATAGATGCTGGGGCAGGAGAAAGATAGAGAGACGTCTGGTCCAGGGGAGCGACTGGAGAATGGGCGCAGCTGGCAAGAAAGAGCGCCCAGGCAGTCACGAACAGAGCTGTCAGGTGGTTTTGCAATCGACGGAGGCTGCTAAGATTTTTGTTGAACATAGCCTTGATACCTCAGAAGTCTGTAGCACATAAACAAAGTCGCCAAGATACTTGAGAAATAGCATGCCCGGCAATGGAGATAACCAGGCATGATTATCGGGAACTAAAACTCAATATCCGCCGGTTCGTAGTATTCTTTCGGGTGCTTGCATGCCGGGCACTTAGGTGGCGGTTCGTTGCCGGTATAAGAATATCCGCAAAGCGAGCATTTCCATTTGACTGGTTCGTTACGTTTGAAAACCGTGCCATTAGCTACCATTTCAAGGAGTTTCTTGTATCTTTCACGATGCTGCGCTTCTACTTTTCCGATTTGGGTGAAGAGCATGGCTGCTTCCATGTTGCCCTCCGCTTCGGCCTCTTTGGCGAAGGTGGGGTACATGGTGACAGTTTCATAGTCTTCACCGTCAATGGCTTCTTTAAGATTTGCGGCAGTGTCACCGATACCATTGAGGAGCTTAAAGTGATCATTTGCATGCCGCATTTCATTTGCAGCAGTTTCCTCGAAAATTCTGGCTATGTAATGGTATCCTTCCTTGCGGGCAACCTTAGCAAAAAAGGTGTATTTGTTTCGAGCCATGGATTCTCCGGCAAAAGCTGCCTTCAGGTTTTCTATGGTTTTGCTCATGTAATCCTCCTGAAAAAATTTAGTCTGATGTTGGGCGGAAAGCTTAATTTGCAATAAGTCTTACCAATAAATAATAATTATTGTTTAATATGCTCACCAGCGTCTGTCAATGAGATTTTGATAACGCGCTGATGCTGCTTCCAATCTTGACCGCAACATCCGGGGTTTTTATAAAAGAAGAGAGATATGTGTGTATGCATAATTACATTGGAGAGGAACAGCTCAATATTATGAAAATTGCCTTGCTGATGAGGTAGAAAAAAATCACGTGAAATAAATTGGTTGGGCGTAAAAAAGTGGAGACCAGTTTTTTTATGTAGTTTTTATCTTGTGCATAGTGTATTTTTAGCGGTTACTCAGATGTGTTTAATCGCTT
>JAHJLI010000299.1 GCA_018821785.1 Pseudomonadota bacterium | reverse complement strand
GACCACCTTCTATGTCCTGGCCGTATATTTTGGGGCCGTCGGCATCAAACGCATGCGCTATGCCTTGGCCGGCGGACTTGTCGCCGACCTGGCTGGAATGATCGCGGCAGTATTCTCTGCCTATCTGTTCTTTGGTGGGCGTTTGTGTTAAAAAGCGAATTGTTTCATTGTGCCTCTTGAAAATGATTTCAACAAAGTGCAGAGTACTCCTAGCTTCAGAGGTAAATCGGGGTCATCTATCGCTTATGATGCTTCACTTAGTGTCTCCACGATTTGGGGAATATTTTGTACCTGTTATCGATCCGTTAAGTTATGATGTTCTTGAAAGATTTGGGCTCTGGGAAACAACTCATTATACTATGTAGCGAGACTGTCATCTCGGAGATGGCAAGGAGAAAACAAGAATTCAAAAGGCTCCATTACCCGCCATTTCTTCTAAGATAATTTCGAATTTGTAAAAGAGCAAAATTGCTCCTTTTCGGAAGTGATATTGGGCCATACTCAAGGCCAAAATGATCAGGATAGTCTTATCCTTCGAGTTTCCTTCCACTCTTGTGGCTTGCCAAAGGATATCTTTCTTGCGGGGAGAAGAACAAAAACGCGGACCACCGACGCTTCCAAAATAGTGTTGAGACAATTATTGAGCCGTATGATGATGGTTGGCCTTCCCCGATTTATGGGAAATACAGGAAGTATCAGCAGTTATCGTTTATCCTCGTTCAATCGATAATGCTTTTTATCTTAATCGAATATATCTTATACTCTCCCGGCAGGTTACCCAGGTCAAGGCGAACATCGCCTTGTAGCATGTTTTTCGGTAACTTGAAGTACAGATTGTTTTTTCCTGTTTGTACGGGAGCAGACACTGTTTTCCTTTCTGTATAAAATGCCTCTGCCTTTGTTTTGTAATAGATTTTACAAGTAGTAATCTCCGGACTGGTCATCTTTAATTCAATGACCAGATCATTCTCGGGTGACGCAACGATGTCCTTTAAAACAACGGAAGGATCATTTCCTGTTGAAACAACGCTAAACCATTCGGCATGTCCTTGTAGTCGGACGTCATTTGTTGGAAGGATCATTTCCTTCATGTTGTCAGGAAACCACGAAACGACCAGCTGATCTGATTGGAAATAAATATATTTAGCGTTGCACTCAAATACCCCATTAAGGCATATGGTTTCCCGGTTGAGAAAATCCGGGTCTGTCCTCTGCAGTTGTTTATAGAGTGTCGGCATTATGCCTAGAATATCAGAATCGTTGAAATTTAAAAGATTAAGAGGCTTCTCCGGATATTTCTCTCCGGTCAGGAGTTCTTTGCTTGAATAGACAGGTGAAAGGCTTTTTTCATTGACGACGATAAAAGAACATGATGGATAGTAAACTGTAATTAAAGATTGTATATCCCATATCCGCATTCGTTCATCGAGAATAAGGACAATATTTTTTTGATCATCCCTTTGTTCAAGAAAATTTAATATGTTATGAATACAAATTGCGGAAAAGTTGTTGTCATAATTTGCTCGAATTCTAGATATGTAACTGATCGACTGATAGAAACTGAAAATGAAAAACAGTAAAAATATCATTGTCAGAAAATTGAGCTTAAAAGCCTTGAATGTATACTTTCCGAATTTGTTTGAAAAATAACTATGTGCAATAAATCCAAAAGAAAAAACACTTATTACAACTCCTGGCAGTGTACTGTCCCATCGTTCAATATTCTGCGGTTCAAACAGCAGACTGTAAGGGATAAAGATGAGGAAACTGATCATCAACCAGATATAGTCTGCTGTTGCAAAATAAGTCTTTGTCGATAATTCAAATTTTACATTCTTCAGTAAAGGAATTATTGCGCAGAAAAAAAGCACAAGAAAATAATAGTAGATTGCCAGACTGTCCGTTTCAGAGAAAAATAATAATCGTTTCCATCCCCCCAATATCAGGCCAATCCACTCACTTAGACTGAGAGAGGATGAAAAGAACCACAATTCGGGGAAAACGTTTGTATATGGGTTATGATACAGCCTTTTTGCCGAGTTATATAGTTCGAACTGACCAAACGCGATATAGTTCTGGGCAGCACTCAGCACCAGGTATGACAATGTGAAGAGAACTATTGCAAGCACCTTGTTCTGAAGGTTTATTCTGGGTGCAACAATTACCATTGCAATAAACAGAAAAAAGAGCAGGCAGAGCTGTTGATGGACATTAATGCCTATTGCCAGACTTGAAGCCGCGAGTAGCAACCACCCCCATGAAGGTGCCGTGGCACCCCCTCCTGAAGCAATTGATATTCTACATGTTTTTATTGATGCCAGGATAAAAAAGGATAAAAATGCACTTGCCCAGACGTTATCTTCAAGCAAATGTATCAGGGTTATATTTCCCGGGACCATAAACCAGAACAGTGCTCCTGCGAGCGACCATGTGACTTTATTTGTCAGGTGGTTTATAGAGAAGAAAATACAGACAGAGGAAATCGAAGAAAAAAACCATGTAAGTATCCGGTTTGATTGATGTATAGAGATATTGTCATTAAAGTGTTGTGTGAATGTGTAAAAATTGAACATCAAACTTTTCAGCAGATTGTGCATAAAAGAAAAAGAGCCATCCCCTGTCCCGTGCTGTTTCACAGAGACCATATACATCAAGGTATCCCAGTCTATCCAGTAGTGATCAGGCACCCACAGATAACCGACCGAAGCCAGAACGACGACACAAAATAGTAAAGGAAGTGATTTTTTAGTGTATGTCATATTATTAGTGCAATATTACTCCCTGCTCTACCAGGGTTAAAAAGGCAGGAGGAAATTCCTGCTCAACTTATGGTAATGTCAGCCAAATCATCAATCCATGCTTTAAGCAAGACAGTTTCTTCAGGCTTAATGAGCTGCAAATCTATTAGTTTCTGGTAGCAGACAAATAAATTTTCAGGGATATGACTTTTTCCCTTCTTTAATTTGAGATTTTTAAGCTCGTTAACAATGGTATTGTTATGAAGATAGCCGACAATTTCATCCTTAAAATCGTTGAGCAAATTATGGTCATTGCGTTCCTGCCAAACCGTGCTGTTATGGAAGAGTATGGACCAATCACACTCCCAGGCAATCCGCTGGGCAACAAATGATCGCCATATGTCTGTCATCCGAAAACTGCAGTAGGAAGGCAGGTAAAGAAGGGGAAAGGCATCCTTGAACCACGTGGTGTTTTGGCTGTTGAAAGGACAAAAACTATTCCTTCCTAATGCCAGGTTGTCATATTGTTTAAATTCAACAGGAAGAGGTTGGGTAAGACGAAATAAAGCATCTACATCAGGGTTTATAGTTGCGAGCCCTTGCTGTATGGGGCAATCAAGCATTTGTTGTTCATCAACAATAGGGACAACATCTTGAATATGTTCGAGAGAAAACCCTCTCGGCCAGACATTCCTGTCGGTAAAATACTTATATACATTTACCCAACCGGAATGAGTAATGTTGTGCGCGATAACCAGCCGCTCTCTTTTTGCCCAGAAACCAGGAAGTGGCAGGTTATCATCGTCAGTCTCAATAATGATTTCTGCACCACTTCGTATGGCTGCAAGATACCCTATATTTTTTCTGGCATAATGATTACACGGGAGAAGCTTAGCAATTGACAGCGGCAAAGCCCGCTGCCTTTCAATTGAATAGAAATCACACCCCTCGAGCTCAAACATCTCTGGACTTTTTAAGTCCCCAATGACAACGAAAGATGTCTGCCGGGCGACTGATTCCTCGGCATAACGTTTTAACACCGGGTGGTCCTGGCCGGCTATTGATGTGATAATAAGATGTTCCATAAATTTATTATGTATTCTATAAAGTTTAACCGGAAAATATCAGCCTCCACACCCCAGTGCCTGAGTCATTTCATTTAAGACAGGCACCTTTCCCCTTAAGCCTTTGCTTGAAGTAGTACCATAAAACAGAAAGAGAGTTCACAATCGCTTTTCTCGAAACACTTGGTGAAGGAGCTCTATAGTGAATTGGAATTTCTGCATAGCGTTTGTACCGTAACAGATATCGCAGTTCGGTTTGGTAGAAATGTGCTTTTGAGAGGAGCGGATAATCGACAAACCTCCGAACAACAGAAGCATGAAATCCCTGAAATCCCGAAGTCATATCGTACATATTCGTCCCCAACAGAAAATTGGAGAGTATTGTGCCAAGCCGTGAAAAAAACGTCCGCTGCCAGGTCGAGTCCCATATTGAACCGCCATTAATAAAACGACTGCCAAAAGCGCACTCATTTCCTTCGTTTAGGACTCGGATAAACATCGGTAATGCCCTGGGATCATGTGACAATCCTGCATCCATCTCAATGATGATTTCAGCGCCACTGTTAAGCGCCTCCCTGTAACCCCTGATATACGCATCTACAACATTTTTATTTTCAGGAGCCCATACTGTGATAAATCTCCGGTCAGCGGAAGACAATGCATTGCAGAGATCAAGAGTCCTGTCTTTAGATACGGTATCAACAACCATAAACACCTTGCCGCATTCAAGACGATCCAGTGTCAGAACAAGCATATCAATAAGAGGCCAGAACTCTTTTTCTTCGTTGGCCATGGGCAATACAACAGCAAAATCCACCATTCTCTTCAGCACCTTAAGTGTTTTTATAATCGGACGGAATATCTTTTCTCGTTTACAGATATGCCTATATCATAAAATTGACAATTTACCAAAATGTCTCTTAATAGCATATTGCGGAACAGATGCTACCAGACACAGCTGTGCTTCGCTATCTTGATCGTCCGGTAACAATGCAGGTCAACCACATCAGCGATCATTAGATGAAGTTGTGACAAGAATGACTGAATTCAATGATGGCATCCGCCTCCGCCACTGGGGCGACAAGAATTCCGTGAACATTTACAATGAGCAGCATGTACTCAGAGTGGAAACGACAATAAATGATCCTGGGAAATTTCTCGTATTCCACCATAAACAAGGCCAGCCAGAGAATGAACCAAGAAAGCGTCTTGTCCTTTCAACAGACAAGAATTTCCTGACAGGACAAAGAAAGCCTCAAGCCCATATAATTCCCGTAAGTTTCCGAGATGACACCCTACTATACGTAACAAAACTGGTAACCTAGCAAAGTCAAACTATCCTCTATATATGCCCAACATACAAACCGACAATTATCGAGTTTTTCTAGAAATACCAGGAGGAGTTCCGGCTGCACAATGAAACTATAGCGCAACGGAACTAAATGGGGTCAAATTGAAATATACGCGTATTGTTATAGTCACGACACTAGCTTGAGCTAATCCATTCACTCACTTGGCCCTTTGGAATGATTATTTTGAGCACCTGAAGAACAGTTTGATACACCACAGAAGGGCATCGCTAATGAAGAACCACCTCGCACCAAGGACCTCTACTATCAGATTTTTTCAATTTTTCTTATTAGGAAGCGTGTTACTGCTCTCCGGTTGTGGCTACTTTGCGGGCCAACCACTGGAAGTCCTTTCCTATGTCGGTCACTCTACTTCTCATAGAAACCTCTTTGTGTTTGTCCGGGGTCTTGGCGGCAGTAACCGTTCTTTCGCCGAAGAAGGCCTGGTCGAAGCAACCTGGCAAATGGGTATTGATTTTGATATGGTGGCACCCAACAGCCATTTTGCATATTACTCCGAACGTACTCTGATCGAACGACTCAGGCAGGATGTGATTCTGCCGGCCAAGAACAAGGGATACACGAAAATCTGGTTGATTGGTCCTTCAATGGGTGGCCTGGGCTCACTTCTTTATGTCCGTGAACATCCCGAAGATATCGACGGCATCTATTTAATCTCCCCTTTTCTTGGAGACGATGAGATAATTGACGAAATCAATGAGCAGGGTGGCCTGGGACAATGGAAACCTGGGGATTATTCTCCGGACGAGGATTGGCAGCGAATGCTATGGCATTGGATAAAAACGGATATGGAAGGGCAAAATACTCCACCTATATATCTTGGCTACGGCAATGATGATATGTACGTCAATGCCCAGAGACTCCTTGCCACGGTCCTCCCTGAGAACCACATTTTTCGCCGAGACGGGGGCCACGATTATGAAACTTTCAAAGCGCTTTGGCTGAATTTTCTTGAACGGGATGTGTATCTCAGCCCTTAAGCTTCAAATTTCCAAGAAATTTGTTCATCTGGCAAGATGAACCAGATCTGCTGAATGCTACGAATCAAAACAAACCAATCAATGGAGAATACGATGCCGATCCAAAACAGAGTTCTGTTTGTATTGCTATCGCTTTTTATGCTTTCCGGTTGCGGCAAAAAGAATTGGCATTCTTCTTGGCATGAAGCTGGACAGGCAGGAGATTCAACTCAAGGTGAGCTGCTGTATGCCGAAGCCCGCAAAAAACTCGAGCAAGCGGCAGACCTTAAGAGCATTATGGCAAGCATGGAGTCGATGCAGCGGGTATTGGCAGCTGACCCTACGCATCGAGAGGCACTGGCCTACCTTGGCAACCTCCATATACTCGTCGGTACTGCCTTCACGGTCGACCAAGAGGAAAAAATCTCCCATTTTCGCCAGGCAATGAAGTATTGTGAGCTGTCAATGTACGTCAACCCGCAATTCCGGGAGGCAGTCAAGGATGGCAAAGCGCCTTGGGAAGCATCCTATGCGCTCCAGACTGAAGATGCCCCAGCAATGCTTTTCTGGGTAACCGCCCTGCAATACGAATTCAAGGAAGGCATGACACTGCCTGAGAAAATCATCAATGTCGGCTGGCTACAGCACGGTATCACTTTCCTCGACAGAATCGAGCAGGTGGCCCCTGAGTTCGGCAATGGAGCCGTAGAATTTGCCTACAGCATCTGCTACCTGGCCTTGCCATCGTTGCTTGGCGGAGATACCAATCTCGGCAAGAGCTATCTGGAAAAGTCAATCTCCAGAGGCAAAGGCTATCTGCTGCCGACATGGGGAAAAGGAAAGTACTTTCATCAAGTAACGGGAGATCTCGAAAGTGCCCGAAAAGACTTGCTGTGGGTGGCCAGCCAAAAGCCTGAAGATTATAAAGACCTCTACCCTTGGCGGATGCACTTCATAACCGACGCTAAACTGCAATTTGACTCCCTGTAGCTCCAAGGCTCTGTGCTGAAAGCTATTGTTTACTATTTTTAAAGCCATATAAGTATAAACCTCGAACGCATCAAAGGCTACCCCAACTGGAGAAAAGTTATATGGATGTCAATAAAAGCAAGATGATCCGCATCGGTGTCAGTTCCTGCCTGCTTGGCAATAAGGTTCGCTATGATGGTGGGCACAAGCACGATCGGTATATTACCAAAACGCTAGGGAATTATTTTGAGTTCGTACCTGTTTGTCCCGAGGTGGAATGCGGTCTGCCAATACCCCGTGAAGCAATGCGCCTTATCGGCGACCCTGAATCACCCCGGCTGGTGACGAACAAGACAGGTGTCGATTATACGGTCCAAATGAACGGATGGGCGCAGCAGCGAGTGGACCAATTGGCCGAAGAGGATCTCTGCGGTTTTATTTTTAAAAGTAAATCTCCTTACTCTGGAATGGAAAGAGTGAAGGTCTACGATGGCAACAATATTCCCCATACAATCGGCATTGGTCTTTTTGCCAGGGTCTTTAAAAACCGTTTTCCATTCCTGCCTGTAGAGGAGGAAGGTCGCCTGCATGACATGGCTCTGCGCGAGAATTTCATCGAATCCGTCTTCGTCTACCGGCGCTGGCGAGATACCGTAAGAAAATTTACTGCCGACAATCTGGTCAACTTTCATACCGAGCATAAATTACTCCTCCGAACCCACAGTGAAAAACATTACAGGGCTCTTGGACGGATTGCTGCCCAGGCTGGAAAACTGGAAAATGAGAACCTTCTCACATCCTACCAGGAGAATCTAGTGGCAGCCATGAAACTCCAGCCGACGGTAAAAAAGCATGTAAATGTCCTCATGCACATGATGGGCTATTTTAAAAAGGTGCTTTCTAGCGATGAGAAACAGGAATTGCTCGAGGTAATTGAACTTTTTGCGAATCATTATGTGCCGCTTATCGTTCCAATTACTCTTATGAATCATTATGTTCGTAAATACCAGGAAGGGTATCTCCAGCGGCAATATTATCTCAACCCTCACCCAACGGAGTTGAAACTTCGCAATCATGCCTGATACGATGAAGACCAAAACCGTACTGATAACCGGCGCAACCGGTTATATCGGCAGACGGCTGACCCACCGTCTCCTTGAAACTTCGGCGCTGAACGTGCGCGTTTTAGTGCGGAACAAAAACAAGGTCCAGGTTTCCATTGTCGACCTGGTTGAGATAACAGAGGGTTCCACCTTCGACAAAAAGTCTCTTGCTGCCGCCGTGGCCGGTGTTGATACGGCCTTTTATCTTATCCATTCCATGGGAGTTGCCGACGATTACCGCAACCTTGACCGGGTCAGCGCCGAGAATTTTCGTGATGCCTGCATACACGCCGGAGTGCGGAGGATCATCTATCTCGGTGGATTGGGTGTCAAGGAGAGTGCCAGCGAGCACCTTTTAAGCCGAATTGAGACAGGGGAAATTCTTTCAGCAAAACCAGGTCAAATTGAGACGATCTGGTTGCGTGCGGGAGTGATTATCGGCTCTGGCAGTTCCAGTTTTGAAATTATCCGCAATCTCTGTCAAAAGTTACCAGCGATGATAACTCCCCGTTGGGTAAGGAGCCACACGCAACCCATTGGCGTTGGTGATGTTCTTTCTTATCTGCAGACGTCTATTGATCTTTCTCACAAGGGAAATCTGGTGGTCGATATAGGCTGCGAAGAGCTCAGTTTCCAGCAAATGATGCAGCAGGCAGCCGAAGTTATGGCATTAAAAAGATACCTTTTCCCCGTTCCGGTACTCCCACCTCGCTTATCATCCTACTGGTTGATTCTCTTCACCCCAATCCCTTATAAGCTTGCTTCCGCTCTCGTTGAGGGGCTTAAAAGTGAAACCGTTTTGCAAAACGATAACGCGGCACTGCTGTACCCGGCAATCCGCCCCCTTCTCTTTAAACAAACGGTTGCTGCGGCAATGGCGGAACTTGAACACAACCAGGTTCTCAGCCGGTGGTGTGACAGTTCAAACCAGCAAGCTTGTGACATCAAGGATTTCGATAATCCTGCAGGGGCGGTTTTTCGGGATGTCCGAATCATTTCTTTTGAAAAGGGAGAACATCAGGAGGATGTTTTCCAATCCGCCTGCGCCGTTGGCGGCCCCAATGGTTGGTTTAAGTACAACCTTCTCTGGCGAATTCGCGGGATTATCGACAAACTTATGGGAGGCTATGGACTCAATCGAGGGAGAAGATTAAATCAGGAATTGCGCATAGGTGATGCTCTCGACTTTTGGAAGGTGGCTGATATAAAACCCGGCAAAAGGCTGCTTCTTTATGCCCAGATGAAACTGCCGGGTCAGGCGTGGCTTGAATTTGATGTGCAATCTGATCAACTCGTGCAGACGGCCCATTTTCTCCCCCGAGGCGTCCTGGGCAGGTTGTATTGGTATTTGGTAATGCCCCTGCATCATTTCGTTTTTAACGATCTTGCCCGGACTGTTGTCAGCTCCTCCAAAAAATCAGATCGATAACCCCATAACCCGGCGGGAGACTCTATGGATATTTACAGGGTGGCACTCGACTCAATCTCAGCCCATGTCGCCATACTTGACGAAACCGGGGTGATTCTCGAGACCAATCGGGCCTGGAAAGATTTCGGCCTGGCCAATGGTATCAAAATCGAGCCATCATGTATTGGCCTGAATTATCTGGAGACCTGTGACCAGGCAAGCAAAGAGCCATTTGATGAACCAGCGGTAATCGCTGCCGGCATACGACAGGTGTTTCTCGGTGAGATCGAGGAATTCTTTGTCAATTACCCATGTCACTCACCGACAGAGGAACGCTGGTTTGCCCTGCGGGTAGTAAGGTTTCGAGATCCTGAGCTCAACCGCGCGGTAATGTCCCACGAAAACATCACTCCGCTCATGCTGGTACATCGCGACCTTGCAGCCAAGGAACAAAACCTCAGGGACCAGACGGTGAAACTGGCGGAAAGTAATATCGCCCTCAAGGTTCTCCTTGAGCATCGGCAGAAAGACAGGATTCAACTAGAAGAAAATATGCTGGCCAATGTCCGAACCCTGATTCTGCCCTATATCCAGCAACTGATGGATACCCCGCTCGGCAAACGCGAACGGACCATGGTGGAAATTGTGGATGAACGCCTCAATGAGATAACCTCGCCCTTCCTTAACAGATTGGTGGGACTGAACACTATTCTCACTCCCCAGGAAATCAAGGTTGCAACCATGGTCCGGGAGGGCCGAAGCAGCGCCGAAATTGCTGACGTTCTGCAGCTTTCCGTCAGTGCCATTGATTTTCATCGTAAGCAGGTTAGAAAAAAACTTGGCCTCACCGGCGCACCTACCAATCTCCGTTCCTATCTGCTTGGGTTAATTTAAAAATTCTGCAGATGGGCAATCGCCTGGTAACTGGAACGAACGGCATCTTCATGGAAGCCGTAGCCAAAGTAACTGCCACAGAACCAGGTATTCCTTACCCCGTTTAAGGTTGACAGACTGGCCTGAGTTGCCATGGAGGCGTTGGTGTAGGTTGGGTGGTGATAAACCATTCGGGCGACAACCTGCTTTTCGTCATAGGCACTGGGGCGGTTAAGTGTCACCAGATACTGCTTGTTGGTGCTCAGGCCCTGGAGCAGGTTCATTGCGTAGGTGACATAGGCCGGCTGAGGTGTGGAACCGCTGCCCTCGCGGCGGAAATTCCAGCAGGACCAGGCGCGTCGCATGGGAGGCAGCACACTAATATCGGTATGGAGAACGGTGTGATTTTCTTCGTACTGCCAGGGGCTGAGGTGTCGCATTTCTTCCGGGGTTGGATCGCCGAGGAGACGGAGGGTCTGATCGGCATGGGTGGCAAGCACCACCTGATCGAAGGTTTCATGGTGCTGGTCGGCAAACTGCACCTGCACGCCACCATCAGTACGGAAAATGCGCTGAATCTTTGTGTTCAGGTGAACTGTGCCGGCAAATGAGGCGGTGAAGGCCTTGACGTAGCTGTTGCTGCCGCCAGCGACGGTTCGCCAGGCGGGGCGATTCCACAGATCGAGCAGGCCATGATTTTTGAAAAAGAGCAGAAAGGCCCGAGCCGGAAAGGCTGTCACCTCGGCGGTTGGGGTCGACCAGATCGCCGCCGCCATGGGTTTTAAATAATTGTCGACCATGAATGGCAGGAAATGATGGCGTAGGACATACTCTTCCAGGCTGCCCAGATCTTCCTGTGCTTCGGCATCAAGCTTTGCCTGGCGGCAGAACCGGACTATTTCCCAGAGAAACCGGTGGAACTGAGGCTTTAACAGATTTTCCCGCTGGGCGAACACTCCGTTCAGGTCATTGCCGGCATAAACAAAATTGGTCTGCAGACAATGAAAACCAAAAGACATCTCAGTCTGTCGGGAAGGAACCCCCAGTTCCTCCAAAAAGCCTATAAAATAGGGATAGGTGGCCTCATTGAAAACGATGAAACCAGTATCGACCATGGTTCCAGCATCCGGGCCGTCAGGGATGGAAATGGTATGGGTGTGGCCACCCAGATAATCACCTTGTTCGAAAAGTGTAACCCGATGGGTTTTCTGCAGGAGATGGGCTGCCACTATCCCTGCCACGCCACCACCAATAACCGCAACTGTACCCTTATCTTTGCCGTTTTGTTGATCCATCATTGTTTCGATCCCTCCGAGGATGATGAATTGATCGGGCTTTTACGCGGAAACCAAGGGAAAAATGCATTGGTTCGTGCCTTGTAGGCTTCAAACTCCGGATTCCCCTGGTACTTCACCTCGAGCATGGGAATTCCCGAGACCTTGAGGAGAAGAAAAGCGATGGTCAACGGGCTGATCAACCCGTACAGGCCTGACGGTGCTGCAAATCCTATAAGAAAAATCCCCCACCACAAGGTTGCCTCGCCAAAATAGTTAGGATGGCGGCTGTAGCGCCATAACCCGTGCATGATAATTTTTCCTTTGTTCGCTCCTCCTTTCTTAAAGACGGTCAGCTGCCAATCGCTCACCGCCTCAAAGAAAAACCCTAGAAAAAAAAGGAGGCCGCCAAGAAGATCACTCCACATTAAAGATCCACCAGGCTCGCCTATAGTCAACAAAACCGGGGTTGCAACCACCAGTACAACCGCGCCCTGAAGCATATAGATCTGCAGAAAGCTGCGCCAGATTATGGTATCGCCCCAATCCTTGCGAAATTTGCGATAACGAAAATCCTCACCCTGACCGCGATGGCGAAGGCCGATATGTAAACCAAGGCGCAACCCCCAGAGGGTGAGCAGACCAAGGAGCAGTATGGGGCGGAAGTGAAGCACTAGTTCTTCTCTGAAAAGCCAGGCGCCCCAGCAGGCAACGAGAAAGGCAGGTCCGTAGGCGATATCAACCAGACTGTTGTCCCGAGCTTTCAAGCCGACGATAAACATGCAGCACATATACCCCGCAAGCAGCAAAGCAGCATTGAAGAAGGTAGTGGTCATGATGAGGTTCTCCTTTTCTGCTATCTGAGCCAGGAGCCAATCAGATAAGAGCCGCCACCGACCAGGGTGCAGAGCAGCGTACCCCAGGCAATGTCGACCACGACCACGGCTATCGGCCAGTCGCGCAGTGTTGCCAGATTGGTAAGATCATAGGTGGCATAGGTGAAAAAGCCGAAAAGCGCTCCGAGAAGACAGGTCTTGGCGAGAGACCCGACCTCAAGCCCTGGACGGACTGCAAAAAAGAGAATCCCAACAATATAGACAAAATAGAAAAGAAAGGCCGCCGGCCAGTTCACTTCGGGACTGAGGAGGTGATGCAGCTGAGTCTTGTAAAAATTCCTCGCCGCATAGCCCAGCCAGATTATATCAATGGCGAAGAATACCGGAATGGTGAGCAGATAGAGCTTCAGCCAGAAGACTACGTTCATAAAAGGTACCTCCTCTTTAAGGGAACAGCAGATTATCTCGGGCAAATCCCTGTTTTTCGACATTTTCAAGGATCTTTTCAAGAATTTCAGGATTCATTTCAGGGGTACGGCTGAGTATCCACAGATATTTCCTGTTGGGGGTTCCAACAACTGCGTATTCGTACTCCTTCCCTAGGTCGATGATCCAGTAATCTCCCCGGAATGGCCAGAAAAATGAGACCTTGAGGCGGGCGTTACTGGCCTTGTCGACCACCCAGGCCCGCCCTTTGGCTTCACGCAAACTGCCATCCTGCTCGTCCCGACAACTGTTCAGTACATCTATCTCACCGTCCGGACGAGCTGTGTACATGGCTGTACTGCCAAGGCAGCCTTTCTGGAAGCTGTTCGGGTAACGGCCAATCTCGTACCACAGGCCAAGATAACGGTTGAGGTCGACATGGGGGACGGTCTGGAGTGTTGTTTCGGGGACAGGCCCATGTTGGGAGAGAACACACGAGGCGAGAAGGGCGATGCCTGCAACTATAGCTATGACCTTCATGAAACCTCCTGCGCTGTCTGGTGGATCCGGGTGCAGGCATTGGAATTTGCCTTCCACTGCTTGCCTGCTTTTATTTTTCTGTTTATTCGAATCTGTTTGTGCATGCCACCTGTGTAACACAATAATATTTTTGGTTTATTTGCAACGAATGGCCTTAAGGAAATCCTGCCAGCGGATTCACACCTTCTTTAATAATCATTATCGAAACTCCGTCAACAGCAGGTACTGGACTGGCAATGGTGAACGATCTGCATCGATATGGTCGGTGCGATCATCTCAAAGCATATCATGAGGAAAAATCGAATTGCATGACTTTCTGAAAGTGGGTTACCAGGTAAATCCGCTCAATGGTCACCTTGAACAAAGCGCAATCAGGTGCAGCTATAAATTCGGTGAGGTGCGGATGTTTGGCCAAATAGAGCTTTTGCCCCTCTTCACGATCCGCTTCGTTCAGCTCCTTTACTGTGCCGATGATGGTTGCTGCGGCTGCCTTGCTAAAATCTTCCACCTGATTACTCCGGTTGTCGATGAGCAAGGATACCTGCGGATTAGACGAGAGATTATGCCATTTCCTGGTGTCGCGGGAGGTGGCGAAAAAAAGATGGTGCAAATTGAGGGCGAAGGCAACGGCCACCAAATTGGCATACGGCGCTGAACCAGCAGCAGTGGCGAGAACGGCGAGCGGCTGGTTGCAACAGAGTTCTTGCAGGATATCCGGAAAGTTATCGGAAGGATTCATTGTCGGTTGCATACCTCCATGCAGTGGACTGGCAGGGTGCTTCGCCAAAGCAATACTACATTTGAAAGCGAAATCTGGAAGAATACCATGTGAAGAAAAAGGAATACGACTTATGGTATCAGAATATGTTGTGAATGCAAATTTGTTTAATACCATGTGTTGTGAGTGAGGTAAGGGATACCATGCGTTTTGGCCTGTGCTGTCTGTTTAAAGATGAGGATATTGCCTTCCGGACAACTACCGCCAAGGTGCTTTCCGCTATGCCGCGTGGCGAGCAGCTGAAAAAACTGTCCGGGATCTGCCACAGTAATGCCCAGAGTCTGGTGCAGGCGGTGCAAACTGTCCACCGTCTGGGTATCGGCGCCTTTCGCATTATGTCGCCGCTGTTTCCCCGAATGACACATCCCGATGTTGGTTATACACTCGCGGATCTCCCCGATGGCGATACAATTGTAAACCTGCTTTGTGCGACCCGGTCTTTTGCGCAGCAGCATGACATCCGCCTCAGTTTTCACCCTGATCAGTTTGTTGTCCTCTCCTCGCCGCATCCAGCGGTGGTTGCCAATTCCATGAGAGAACTGAAGTATCAGGCCTGGTTGGCGGAAGCGGTCGGGGCCGATGTCATTAACCTTCACGCTGGTGGTGTCTATGGTGACAAATCCCTGGCCCTCAATCGCTTCTGTCTGGTGTTTGCCGATTTACCGGACAATGTCAGGAGCCGCTTGACCCTGGAAAATGATGATGTAAGCTATACCGTATCCGACCTGCTGCCGCTGTGCGAAAAGCTCTCAATTCCGCTGGTGTACGATGTCCATCACCACCGCTGCAAACCGGATGGGCTATCTGTTGAGGAAGCGACCAGGCTGACCGGTGCAACCTGGCAGGCCCTCGGAAGGGAGCAATATTGCCACCTTTCGTCGCCGAGGGCCGGCTGGGGGGGAGGTAATCCCAAACCGCACGCCGATTATATAAATCCGACAGATGTACCGATCTGCTGGCGGAAACGGATAATGACTGTCGATATTGAGGCGAAAGCCAAGGAGCTGGCGGTGGTAAGGTTGATGAATGATTTAGGAAAGGACGGTTGCCAATGATACACCAACTACGAAGGATTATAATAATGAGCATCTTATCGACTATCCTGGCAGCCTGCGCCGGGGAAAGACCCGATAACCTCGGGGTGCAGGGCGGCCGGTTGACTGAGTGCCCTGGCTCACCAAATTGTGTGTCAAGTCAGGCTATGGACGAAGGGCATCGTATAGCGCCGCTCGTTTTCAGCGACGATCCTGCATCGGCTTTTGCCAGCCTGAAGCAGAAGCTTGGCCATCGGGGAGATACCACTATCATCGAAGAGCGTCCCTGTTACCTGCGCGTTGAGTTCCGGACCACCTTGTTCGTCGATGACGGGGAATTCCTGTTGGACGGCGAACATCGGCTGATTCATATTCGCTCAGCGTCACGTCTCGGATATTCGGATTTGGGCAAAAACCGCAGCCGACTGGAGGAGATCCGCCGGCAGTTGAGGGAGACGGGAACCAACCAGCAGCTTTAAGTATTTAGTGGTAGCATTTACTACTGATAGTCTATCAATTATTAGCCGTTGCCTTGCCGGGAATCGGGCTTAATATCTTAGGTAACAGAACGCATCCTTAGATGCCTTTTGCCAAACAATAAAAAATAACCAATGAGGTATATATTATGAACGGTGATTTCGGATCCCTGGTATGGGTAAGTGATAAAGAAGGTCATGAGTATGTGTGTGTAGCCAATGGTAACGACGACAAGAGAGAGTTGGATGGGCTTTCAGAAAATGAGCGCGAAACCTGCACGAATGTTAACGATTTTATCGGTACTGATCGCTGGTAATATTAAATAGCCAGCATGCTCCACAAAAAGCGCTGTAGATCCTGATTGAATGAGGGTTTACAGCGCTTTTTTTCTATCTTTAACGACTGATATCACAGCAAGCAAAGGAATCAGCCTGGTGATGCTGGATTACCAGCCTGATGCAAGGTTTGCCGTGCTGCAACAGCCATAACCCCAGTCCATAAAAATGCCCAGACCACAGCCAGAAGCGCGAGTGAAGAAAGCAGCGGCCAGTGGAAGGTCGCGGCGCCAAGACGAACTCCAGCCCAGTAGGCAAGTGGTCCACCGAAGGCACCAAAGATTACTGAAAGCAGCCTTCGCTTTTTCATCCACGCCAGACTGTGATGCGGAAGGGCAGCCAAAGCTGCCCAGATAACCGCCAGCCACAAAGGTATAGGAAAGCCCGCCGAGGTAAAGCTGAAGAAACCGATGGTCTGGAGGATGCCATCGATGAATACACCTGAAAGCAGCAGGAGACCAGTCATTTGCAGGTCAGCTCGCCTATGGCGAGAAAGAACAATGTTCGCAACGAGGAGGGGCAGGGCAAAAAACGCCCCCGCGTTGCCCCCGAGGACGCAGAGAAACCAGATTACCTGGTTAATACCGACATTAATGAATGGGTTCACCTGCGCACCGTTCCGTCACGGCTGCCCGGCCTACTTGCCACAAGGTGAACAACGCTGATCGAACGTTCCTGAAAACCTCCCTCACAATAACAGAGGTAGAACTCCCACAGTCTTCTGAAACGCTCATCATAACCGTTTTCGCGGAGAAAGGGGAAGGCCTTGATAAAACGCCACCGCCAGTCGCGCAGGGTTCTGGCGTAATCAAGGCCAAAGTCCTCAAGACTGCGTACTACCATGTCGGTCTTTAGAGTGATGAGATTGAGCATTTTAGTCACTGACGGAACGTGACCGCCGGGGAAGATATGGCGTTGGATGAAATCGACGGACCTGGCATACTGGTCATACTTATGGTCGCGAATGGTGATCGCCTGGAGTAGCATCGTACCGTTATCGGCCAGCAGCTCGCCACATTTTTTAAAGAACGTTGGCAAATATTTCCGTCCTACTGCCTCGACCATTTCAATGCTCACAAGCTTATCAAATCTACCATGTAAATCCCTGTAATCGCTTTGCAACAGTGTGATACGGTCAGCAAGGCCGGCTGCGGCAATGCGGCTTTTTGCTTCCGCATATTGGGCTTCGGAAATGGTTGTTGTGGTAACATGGCAGCCGTAATTGCGGGCGGCGTGAATGGCAAAACCGCCCCAGCCGGAGCCTATTTCGATCACTCGGTCAGTCGCCTGCAGGTCGAGTTTTTTACATATAATTTCCAGCTTATGATGCGATGCTTCTTCAAGAGTGCTTGAGGCATTTGCATAGATGGCGGATGAGTACATCATGGTCGGGTCGAGAAAGGCTCGGTACATTTCATTGCCCAGGTCATAGTGGGCAAGAATATTGCGTTTTGATCCTTTTCGCGAATTATCATTAACTGCGTGAGCAAAGAGCCGAAAGATTTGAAGTACCCAGCCCAGGCCACGCTCCATGCGATCCAACAGGTCCATGTTCAGCACCATAATCCTCGACAGGACCGCAAGGTCGTCAACATCCCAAAGATGATCGATATACGCCTCCCCTGCACCAATTGATCCGCCGAATACTACCTGTCGATAGAAGCTCGAAGCATGCACACTTACGTGCGCGGTGAGGGTCTCGTCTTTCCCAAACGTCCACCGGCCTCCACCGTCCTTAACCACAATTTGTCCAAATTGCATGGCACCAAGCAATCTGAAAAACATCTGTTTTGCCAACCTGTCAATAAAGGATGGCGTTTTCGCTTTAATGGTTGCGGTACATGTCTCACTGGTGGTTGCACTCTTCATATTGCCTCCTTTTCATAAGGAACGTAAGGAATGCCTTTTAAATATATTTTTAACGCCTGATAATATATGCCGCCAACTATGAAGGCGGTCATAATCGGTTTTCTCAGCAGCAAGCTGCGAACGTTAGCTAAGTCTAGAGAATGTCTAGCAAGTTGCAAACGAGCTTCAAATATTTCTCCCCGGTCGTCACTCACTGTAATGGCAACACCGACCGCTTCCCCTGGCGGACCGATCCGCCAACGATATTGCTGTTGCAAAGGATTAAACGGAGAAACTTGAAAATCTTTGGACTGCGTTAATTCATAGTATCCGTCGGCCACATGATAGGCGTAGTGGTGTCGTTCATTCCAGGGGGTGTTTGAAACCTCGGCAAGAAAATGAGTGAAGCGACCATCTCCATCAAATCCGTAGTAGAAATTCACCGGACTGAAGTAGAGCCCAAGGGTGCGCATATTCATTAAACCGCAAACCTGGCCGGTAACCGGATGGCCGGTGAGTTCCAACATTCGAGCCCGCACCGCATCGGCAAGTGGCTGCTGCGGATCACCCAAATAATCGCTCCGTTGCATGCGGCTGATCGCCCAATGTTGCACGGAAAACCACCGGCCCAGGTCCGGCAATCCTCCTAGTTCGTCAAGATTGAGATACCACATAAAGAAGGGATATCGGAAACGGTGGACCTTCGGTAAATTTCGCTGATGGGCAACCTCTCCTACATAGATGGCAGATTTCATCATTCTCCCTTCGGTTAATCCCAATCCGTATTGCTTTAATATCAAGAGCACTCAGAAAAACCCATACACAATCATCATTTGGCCGGCAGGTTTTCCCCGGCTCACCTCAGTAGCCGGTCTCTCAATTTTTCGTCAATGGGTTGAACCGCTCCCAGCCATATACCAAAATAAGCCTCGGCAAAGTCTTGTGAGCGAACAGCTATTAATTCAGTGTCATTCAGAGTCAGGGTGGTCAGGCGTTGCGGCGCGTCATAACACAAATAATAACTGTCACCCTTTTTAACATCCCGGTAGGCACCATGCAGCATGTCGATTTCCTTCCGCAGTTTGGCAATTCCTTCAGGAGAATGCTGACGGGCGAGAATGGTTTCAGCGCCGAGAACAAAGTCCTTAACCGCAAGAGAAACATCATAGGTGAGCTTGAGGCAACGGGAAGTTTCAGCATCCATTACCACCTGACCACCATTTTTACTGTTGGCATATAAGGCTACATCATAAACCTTGATAAAGCCCATATAGTATACCTCACCCTTTCCAATGAGATTCATTCTAGAAATTGTAGCATACCCTGGTCCGGGAAGAAATATTATTAGAGTTATGAGTATCATTGTAGCTCGAACCATGGGCCTACCTCCTTTCTTATTTACCAACTTTACTAAATACTATGATTACCTCTCCAAAATGCAGACCAAACTTGCTCATAGTGGTTCGGTTTATAAGAACATTATCCGGCTGGAGAAACATCCAGTCATCGAAATCCATATGCCACGTTGTACCTTCGCTATCCAAAGCTAAAACATATTTCCAACTCAGAACATTTCCATAGACAATCCCCTGGGCCTTATCAATTACATCCCCGGCACGACCAACATAAGAGTGGTCACCCTCTTTGATGATACGCCAGATCCGTTTTGATTTTTCACCATCGCTCCAATTGAAATCTTCATCCATTATCAGATCACCTCCACTATCAACCTGGCCGTCTATGGTCACCACAAATTGCCGAGTGAGCCTGCCGCTGCGATCCAATACAATTCCCCACCCTGTAGTGGCTCCCTGGAAATATTGATAAAGATCAAACTTCGGGGTGTTCTTGTCGTATTGCTTCACATCGATCCCGGCACATCCGCATAAAACAAGAAATAGAACTGCTGTAAACATTGAGCGCATTGTCACACCTCCTGGCCGGGTCAATACTGGTAACCGTTAGTCGTCTCTTACAATATGCTTCTGGCTTTATTATAGTTTACAAGATAATCTGTCGCGCACCAGATACAATAGTATGTTTATAGGGATATAATTATAGTAAATACTATCATTATATCCATGCTAATCTGCCCTTGCAATCGAGCCTGACCATATCTAATG
>JAHJLI010000298.1 GCA_018821785.1 Pseudomonadota bacterium | reverse complement strand
ATTAACAGTATACTCAGCAAAAATTTATGGAAAAAGATCACATCAAAATCGTTCCAAAACAAAAAAAACATAAAAAAACCGTATATAATCCAAAAAAAAATTTGCTCATAGTTTGAAAATTGCTGCTTTAATCTTCTGCATTAAAAATCTGGAATTTTCAAAAAGTAACTTTACAGAAAAAATCATATTTTCAGTACAACATTACGCAATTTTTAAAAATGTTTTTTATAAAAACAGATTTTCTCTGTATCCTTTGTAAAATAAAGGTTTATTACTAATTTTTATTTTAGTAAATTAGTAAACACAATTCGCATTACTGGTAGTGACCGAAGAACGTTGACAAAATCCTAAAATCCGCTTTTGCTTTCAGATTTTCAAGGTTTCCAGAGAGATTTTAGTGATAACCATAACATGTTATCAGATAAGTTGTTATAATTTTTGCCAATGTTATAAGGGTACCACCAAAGATCATGTATCATGCATATTAGTAACATGGACTTTTGGTGTCATACGAGAGGTAGTGGCAAGATTTACGACTTCTAACCATGGAATTCTCTGTAAATCAGCTCCAGCAATTTCTACAGGAGATTTTCCTACACGTTTAGCTCCAGGCATATATTTCCAAAAATTGCGTACAATGGCAAAAGCATGAACGGTCTTGTTTGCACTTGAAGATTCCCTGAACGTTTGCATGATCAGAAACTTGCGATCAAAAAATTTGATAAGTTGATCCAACAAAGTGCTAACCTTGGCCAGCTTTAAAAGGGGAAAGAAGAGATAAGCCAAAAACATGGGAAGTTTGTTTTTCAGAGAAATGCATCGTTTGGCTACTTCAGTGATGTGTCCAAATGCTTCTCTAAATTGCCTTAAACGTTGAGAATAACTGGCTAGAGATTTTGCTTCAATAACCTGATCATGACATTCTTTTATCTTTTCTAACTGTTCTTCGG
The DNA here is from genome assembly GCA_018821785.1 of Pseudomonadota bacterium. Lineage (GTDB taxonomy): Bacteria > Desulfobacterota > Desulfobulbia > Desulfobulbales > Desulfocapsaceae > Desulforhopalus_A. The sequence goes on along the minus strand of JAHJLI010000298.1, from coordinate 2,499 downwards.
TGAGAGCAGGATTATCTCTCTTAATTGCTGGCAAAGCACGACTCATACGAGCTTTTCCATGCAAGTGGCATTCTTGCAGCACAATGTTGATATTTACTGCTTCAAAAGCAGTCTTAGCGGCTTTCCATCCATCATAGGTGGCACCTTCAATATTGTAGTCAGGGTAAACCTCTCTTACTTCCGCAAGATACCTTTTAAAACTGTCTTCAAGATGGAGTTCATCAGTATTTGCTAAATACTCTATCCACCAAATAATTTCTTGCTGAGAAATAAAAGCAATGTAAGTTCTTTCTCCATTTTCTCTGACAAATTTTTCATCCTCAATGACTGATTGAGGTGGTGTAAGTCCTAATCTCAAAAGGATGCAAGGTAGTGGAAGTAAATCACCCAACCAATTAATGATGTGAAGTATGCTCCCTGGATTCCAGGTCTGTTGTTCTCCTCGAGCATATTCTAAAATTTTGAGTGTGTGTCGGTAGCTGCTGGTCATAACAAGATTGATTTCTAACAGTTTGCTCAGACAATCAATGTCAAAACGCTGGTATCTTGCTATGAATGATGGCAGAACTGTAAATACTGCTTTGCATTTTAAACAGCGAATTTGCCAAATCGGAACATTGTAACGCTCTCCACGAAATTTCTTTGGAGTACGTTCTCGTCTTCTATGTCTAGTATAGCCTTGACTGCACGTGCATCCTTCTTTATGCTCTACCGTTGTCTGTGTCATTGCTCCTGAAACTATAGAAATATAGCGAGCTTTATCTCTCATTATTTCAGTGTATTGGATAAAAATGCCAAAGTACACTATTATTGTTCGATTTTTTCTTTTACAAGGGATATGTGTTTCTGTATAATTAATACTCATAGTCTTCTCCTTTTTTATAGGTATATATTATACCAAATTTAAAAGGAGACTTGATTTTTTTTAATCGTAATCAAATCGTAGCAGCAATTTTCAAACTATGAGTTTATCTGCTATCATTATCCTATTGGGATTTCGACCTAAGGTGAAAGTAAATCCCAGAAATTTTCTTTCATATGGGGTACTAACTGCACTTTTGCTTTTATTTACTTTTAGTTTTAAGCGTGTCTCTATAAATTCACTTATGCTCTTCATTACTCGCTCGGCTGCTCGCTTGCTCTTTAAGTATATGTTACAGTCATCTGCATAACGCACGTATTTGTGTTCTCGTTTTTCTAATTCTTTATCAAGCTCATCCAATACCACGTTGGATAAGAACGGTGATAACGGTGAACCTTGATTCGCACCCTTATCTTGCATAGTTATTAGTCCATTTTCCATAATACCTGTTTGCAAATACGCTCTTATCAGTTTTAGTATTCTTTTATCTTTTATTTGTGCTGCTAGTTTACTCATTAATCGGTCATGATTTATTTCGTCAAAGAATTTCTCTAGATCTATATCTACCAAATAGCTATTACCTTCACATATATATTCTTGTGCTTGATTTATAGCTTGATGTGCTGATCTTCCTATACGAAAACCATAACTGTTTTCTGAGAATTTCGTATCCCACTTACTTTGTAATACTTGCAATATTGCCTGCTGGATAAATCTGTCCACAACACAGGGAATGGATAACTTTCTCTTTCCCCCTTCTGGCTTATCTATCTTCACTTGTCTGATTGCTTTAGGGGTGTATGTTCCTGACATCAGCTGTTTCTTTATTGTTAACCAATTCTCTACAAGGTATCCTTTGAGTTGCTTTGTTGTCATTCTATCAATGCCTGGCTTACCTTTGTTGCTTATCACTCTCTCCATTGCTTGCTTTAAATTATTTCTTTCACATATTTCCTCCATTAGCTTTTCATTAAACATTGGGTTTTCAGAACTTTGTTTCGCTATGAATAGATCAGCCACCTCACCAGATTCCACAGGCTTCACCTCTAGCTTCATGGGTTGGTGTTTTAAACTTTTCGGCCTTTGTATGTTACTCATAAGATTCAACTCCTAATTACCACTCTATACTGTTCGAGCCTTCTGATGGAGTGAGGCCTCTGAGGTCTTACTCAGCTCGTTTCTCCATTTACTATGCCCTCTGCTGACTTCTGCATCACGATATAAGTCCTTTCAGACTTACCTGTCCCAATTCTGAGACTGTGATACAGATCTCCTGGGGTAAGCGCATCTAACTTTCCGTACACAACTACTGAATCTACACCTTCTGCTCTTGATGGATATGGACTTTGTCATCCGAGGCTGACTCGTCCAGCATTAATGCCTCATATTCAGTTTCTGTTCGTTAGCTCGTACTTTTGATTCACACTTCCTTCAGACGATCTCTCACGATTTCGCCCTTGTGCTTCACTACCCTTCACCTCCATCAGGTTGGGAGAGGAACTTTCATCCTCCTAGTTAGTACGCATGCCCAGCACACCTCGCTGTCCCTTGGAAAGGGACAATATTTCTGTTTAATTTGCTAGATATGTAAATAGACGCACGAGTTTTCATGACTGATTAAAACCCTTTTATTTGCT
>JAHJLI010000297.1 GCA_018821785.1 Pseudomonadota bacterium | reverse complement strand
TTATCATAGTGGCACCCTCTTTGGTGTTTGGTGATGGAATTTTTATTGGCGTAAAAATCTTACACCACTAATCACCGAGAGGGTATTTTGTTTAAAAGCTATTTTGGACAAGAGTGATCAAGACTATAGATTTATTACGTATATTCTATTTGTTTAACCCTTTTTAACAAAAAAGGTGATTTTTCCATAAACTTCTTTTTCACCAAGAAAAGAATGGCCATTTCGTTCACACCACCATTTCAAATCAAGACGGAAGTTTGCTTGCAGTCCATTCACCTGAAGAATATCGCCGACTAAAAGTTTAGAGATAGTCTTTTTTGTTCGAAGGAGTGGCAGGGGGCAGTTGAGATCTTCAACGTCGATGGTGGAGGAGGTTTTGATATCATCAGCGTCTATTGGAATTTTGCTCACAACCGTTCTCTTTCAAATAATTAGGTGATAGTATTAAAAAAACAAAATCATTATTATTTACATATCACATTTGGGGATATATTTCCAACAGACTTTTGTAAGGTTTTATCCCATTTTATTGAAACAATATGTATATTTACAAGTACTTAATGTGTGTTTACTTAGAACAACCATATGAGCAAAACGGGAACGTCTTTGATGTGATTTTCTACTGTCATCTTCAGTGTATAAAAAGAATGTGGGAAGTTGCAAAAGAAATTTTAAAAATGTACAGTCAAACATAGCCTAAAACAGACAAAAAACGGAGAAAAAAAATTGAACAAAGGTTCTACTAAAATCCTTATCGCAGACGATGATGCAATGGTGCGACGAACGGTATCAAAAATACTAGAAATGTTCGGTCATCAGGTTGATACAGCCTCTGACGGTGTAGGAGTTTTAGCAAAAATGGATGATAGTTATGATGTTATAATTCTCGATATTAACATGCCTGACATGGATGGTTTTGAGACCATGAACAGGCTTAATGATCTTAATTACAATGTACCCGTTCTTTTTCTTACTGGTGCCGGTTCGATGGATTATGCCGTGAAGGCAATAAACCTTGGAGCCTATGATTTTCTCACCAAACCTATTGAAGATCTTGATATTTTTAATGTGAAGATTAGGAGAGCTATTGAAAAGAGAAACTATGTTCTCAACGAGAGGAAATACAAGGCAGCCCTGGAAGATGATATACAGGTAAAAGCCAAGCAACTTGAAGAACAAAACAAACTCCTCCTTTCCTATAGCAACAGTCTTGAAAATGCAACTGTTCAATTGATGAGCAGTTTGCAGAACGCCATGGAAGAAAAGGATTATTATACTGCTGGCCATACAATGCGTGTCACCGATTATGCCCTGATGTTGGGCATGGCTATGAAAATAACAGAAAATGAACTTCTTATTCTCAGGAGAGCTGCCCAGTTTCACGACATAGGCAAACTGGTTATAGATCTGTCTTGTATTCAGAAGCCAGGAAAATTAACAGATGATGAATGGATTTTAATTCGCAAACATCCGAGTGTTGGTGCCAACATAATACAACCACTTGGTTTTATGAAAAGGGAGCAGTTTATTATTCGCCATCATCACGAAAGAATGGATGGAAAAGGTTATCCGGACGGTCTCACAGGCGACAAACTGGATAATCTAACAAAAATAATTATCGTCGTTGACAGTTACGATGCCATGACGTCAAGGCGGAACTATAGAATGAACATGACTATGGAGCAGGCGGTCGAAGAGCTTTTTAGATGTTCCGGAACGCAGTTTGACCCCCAAAGTGTCGAATACTTCGCCAGAAACATTATTGATTTTACCCCCACAAAGAGTGTTTTCTCACAGGAATATCTGGAAAAAGCTTTCCAGAAAAGCCAAAACCAATAACAAACTAAATTGTTAATACATGAAAATATCAAAAAAACAGGTTGAGCATGTAGCCCACCTGGCGAGACTAACCTTGAATGAAGAAGAGTTGGATAGAATGACAGGCCAGCTCGACAACCTCCTCTTATATGTCGATAAGATCAATGAACTTGACACTAGTCGAGTTGTCCCAACTTTTCATGTTTTTTCAGTAAGCAATGCCTTTCGTGATGATATCGTGAAAGACTCTTTGCCGCGAAAAGAAGCCCTGAAAAATGCTCCAAAACAAAATGGAGAGATGTTTCAGGTTCCTAGAATCATATAGTTGTTTGTATTTTTTAAGATCAACAAGGTGTGTATATCACTTTTGTCGCTGATTGTATTTCCGTTGTTATAACTATTGGATTTACATTTATTTAACAACACGCGGAACATTGAGTTCCCTGTTTTCATGAGGATTGAATGAAACCGTATGAGTTGACTATATCTGAGGCATGTGCACAAATGGAAGTGGGTAATCTCACAGCCACGGCTTTAACCCAAAGTTGTCTCAGTAGGATAGATGAAATTGAAAAGGATATGCACGCCTTCATAACGGTTGACAGGGATGGAGCAATCCAACAGGCTGAAGAGGCTGATCGGAATAGAAAAAAAGGTGCAGCTGGCCGATTGTGTGGCATTCCCCTATCTATCAAGGATCTTCTTGCTACAAAAGGAATTAGAACAACCTGTGGTTCAAAGATTCTTGAGAATTATGTGCCGCCTTATGACGCAACTGTCGTTTCAATGGTGAAAAATGAAGGTGCAGTTATTCTTGGCAAGGCGACCATGGATGAGTTTGCCATGGGGTCGACATCAGAAACCTGTGCTTTTGGTGTTCCCAGGAATCCATGGAAAAAGGGTTATGTAGCCGGTGGATCATCCGGCGGATCGGCGGTATCTGTAGCCTCGCAAGAGTGTTTTGCCTCCTTAGGTTCAGACACGGGGGGGTCTATCCGACAACCGGCATCACTTTGCGGTATTGTGGGTATGAAACCTACGTATGGCAGGGTATCTCGCTACGGACTCACGGCCTTTGCTTCCTCTCTTGATCAGGTTGGTCCACTTTGTCGAAATGTGACGGACTGTGCTCTCATGATGAGTATTATCAGCGGCTTTGATCCAAAGGACTCAACTTCCGTAAAACAGCCAGTGCCAGATTACTCTTCTTTTTTGGTTGACGGGTTGGCTGGGTTGAAGATTGGTGTGCCCCGAGAGTATTTTACCGAGGGTATCGATGTTGAAGTGGAAAATATTGTAAAGAACAGCATCGCCGTTCTAAAAGAAAGAGGCGCTGACATTGTCGAGGTTACTCTACCGCACACCGAATACTGTGTTGCGGTGTATTATTTAATTGCTCCATCGGAAGCTAGTTCAAATTTAGCGAGGTATGATGGTGTACACTACGGCTACAGAGACCTAGGGGCCGACACCTTGCTCGAAATGTATAAGAGGACTCGCTCAAAAGGTTTTGGGTCTGAGGTTAAAAGACGAATTCTCATTGGAACATATGCACTTTCGTCCGGTTATTATGATGCTTATTATAAAAAAGCATCGCAAGTAAGGACACTTATTGTTGGTGATTTTAAAAAAGCTTTTCAATCCTGCGATGTTATTGTTTCTCCAGTTACCCCAACTCCAGCATGGCGCATAGGGGAGAATAATGACGATCCATTATCAGTGTATCTTTCTGATATACTCACTCTTTCGGCAAACCTTGCCGGTGTTCCCGGAATGTCCGTTCCAGGTGGGGTTACAAATATCGGTCTGCCTGTTGGGATTCAACTCCAAGGGCCACATTTTCATGAAGGAGATCTACTTAGGGTGGGTTATAATCTTGAGCGGGGATTGAAGCTTGGTAGCAGGGCGTTGGATATTTAGGGGCCGTAAAGAAATCAGGTATTTCGTCTTGAGAACACAAGGTTTGCTGATGGTGTCATCTTGAAAATAAAAATTCCAGAAAATATTGCCGCAATCAAACCCTACATTCCTGGAAAACCCCAAGATGAACTGGAAAGGGAGATGGGGATTACAGGTTCGATTAAGCTTGCTTCAAATGAAAATCCTTGGGGCCCATCCCCCAAGGCGGTCAGGGCTATTCGGTCTGAATTGTTTAATTTACATCGATACCCAGACGGATCATGTTATTCTCTGGTTATCGCTCTTGCCCAGAAACTCGGGGTTGATCCCATGGAGGTTGTTCTTGGAAACGGATCCAATGAGATAATTGATTTCCTGGTAAAAGCATTCGTGCAGGAGCGAGATGAGGTTGTGACCAGCCATCCATCCTTCCTGGTGTACCAAAAGTTTGTTCAAGTTCGAGGTGGGATAAATTATGTCGTTCCACTGAGAGATATGCAGCATGATTTGCCTGTGATCAAAGAGATGGTCTCAGATAAAACCCGGCTCATTTTTCTTGATAACCCTAACAATCCCACCGGAACAACCATCGCCCCAGTCAAACTTTATCAGTTTCTCAGTGAAATTCCAGAGACGGTGATAGTTGTGCTCGACGAAGCATATATTGATTTTGCCGACAAACAGCAGAGGGTGGATATTTATTCCCTTATCCGAAACAAGGCAGGACGATGTCCTGTCGTGTTTTTACGCACTTTTTCAAAAGTTTACGGTTTAGCTGGTTTGAGGATTGGTTATGCACTCATGGCCCGGGAGGTTGCTTTTTGTCTACAAAAGGTCCGCCCACCATTCAACATTAACCAGATGGCGCAAGTGGGCGCCTTGGCTGCTTTGGGTGATGAAGAGTATTACGAGCGTACTCTCTCTCGTACCCGCGAGGGGCTAGGGTTCTTATGCCGTGAGGTGGATCATTTGGGGTGTAAAAGGTATCCCTCCCAAGCAAATTTTTTTCTGATCGACGTGCAGGGAAATGCCGACCTGCTTTATAATACCATGTTGACCAAGGGAGTCATTGTTCGTTCGATGAGCGCTTACGGTTTTGAAAATTTTATTCGGGTCTCAGTCGGCACCGAAGAAGAAAATAAACGGTTCATAAAAGCTTTGGCTGACAGTCTTGTTGAACTCAAATATGTCTAAAAAAAATATCATCACAATTGATGGTCCATCTGGCGTCGGAAAATCTACAGTAAGCCGCAAAGTGGCTGCTGCTACCGGATTTACTTATCTCGACACAGGTGCGATGTATCGGGCTGTCGGTTTGTATCTTAAACGGTATGGTGTCGATCTTGATAGTAAGGAAGATATTGCCAGCGCCATGAACACCTTGGATTTGCTGTTGATTCCCGCTGTAAACGACCAAAGCGATGTAGGTGTTTTTATTAATGGCGAAGATGTCAGTAACACTATTCGTACACCTGAGATGGCTATGATTGCCTCCCACGTATCCGCTGTCCCTTTGGTTCGGGAGATTCTCACTGAAATACAGAGAGGATACGGGGGGAAAGGCAAGATAGTTGCCGAGGGGAGGGATATCGGGACAGTTGTATTTCCCGATGCATTACATAAATTCTTCCTTGATGCGACACCAGAAGAAAGGGCGAGAAGACGTGTTGAACAGCTGCAAAAAAATGGTGTTGTCGCTAATTTGCAACAAATACTCAAGCAAACCTTGGAGCGCGACAAAAACGATCGTAATAGAGCTGTTGCACCATTAAGGCAAGCTGAAGACGCGCTTTTGATAGATACAACAGAAATAACTCTTGAGGCAGTCGTGCTCAGGATACTTGGGGAAATAGTCCCAAAGGATGGTCAGTAACTCCGGCCCAGACAAAAGGCGAGGCCGGAGCGTTTGCAGTTTATTACTTGATTATGAGGTCCACTCGTCTGTTGCCGCTGAAGGCCTCTTCGTCCTGTCCTGTAAAAAGTGGTTTTTCTTCGCCATACGACAAGGTTTGCATACGACGTGCATCAATTCCCATATTGGTGAGATATTGTTGCACGTTGATAGCTCTTCTCTCTCCTAGAGCCATATTGTACTCATTGGTGCCCCTTTCGTCCGAGTTCCCCTCGATAACCACCCTTCCACCAGGGACAGTTCTGAGGTACTCGGCGTTGCGAGTTACCACCTGAACCATGTCGGGGCGAATCCCTGCCTGATCGAAATCAAAATAAACAGGAAAAAGGCTGTCGGAACATCTCCCATGATTTCTTTTGAATTCATCAGATTGTTGATCGGCGTAGCTACCGATGTTTCCCATTTGTTTGTCGTCCAGGGTTCCTGCCTTCGGTAAATTTTCTTGTGAAAAACTTCCCTCAGCCAGCGGGTATTGGAAGTTTTTTCCACCGGCAGCATCGGCTTCAGATCCCGAATTTTCAGGGGGAATGACGGTTTTTTTACTACAACCGACACCAAAGAGAAGAAAGGACACCAAGAGTGCCGAAAGTGAGAGGATTGTAATATTTTTTTTATTCATGGGGGCTCCTGTTGCGAAAATATGGTGAGTAGGATTAGAAATTCATTCTGTAATAACTATTAAGTAGTCTCTACTTTAGTCGTATTCATACAGAGGTCAAGTAGAAATTGTCAGGAAGGGATAGAGGGAATTCGCGTTGCCACAAGAGAGGCTTTTTTTATACAAAAAAAATAATTTCTGTATGCTTTTCCCGTAAAAATTTTCTAAGTGATACAAGGGGATTAGCATCCAACAAAAGGGTGTTGGTTTCGGGGAACCACGGTTATTTGAGGAAGGTGAAATATGCAAATCAATGAGGCGAAATGATGCTTGGAAGTAAGGGAGAGGGGCTCGAGGTTAAAACGTTTTATGAGGTAGTTGCCAGTTGTGCCGCTGGACTTGAGAGTCTGGTTGCGGCGGAGGTTGAGTTGTCTGGCGGACAAGAAGTTATCACCGGTGTTGGAGCAGTACGGTGGAGAGGAACCCTTGAGTCGGCATATCGCTGTTGCCTGTGGTCACGTTTTGCCTCTCGGGTTTTTCTCGAGTTAAGGCGTTTTGTCGTAATTGATGAAGATTCTTTGTATAATGCTTCCTTGTCTGTCGATTGGGAGGATCATCTTACTGAGAACACCACCTTTGCAGTTGGTTGCACCTTGTCTGGTGAATCCAAGATCACCCACAGTCGTTTTGCCGCACTCAGGTTAAAAGATGGTCTCGTTGATCGCTTTCGGACTAGAAATGGAAAACGGCCATCGGTAAAAATCGACCGCCCCGGAATACAATTACATCTACATATTGAGAACAATATTGCCTCCATTTCCCTTGATTTGTCAGGTGAGAGTCTGCATCGCCGTGGCTATCGAGATGCCTCTGGCAAGGCTCCATTAAAGGAAACTCTGGCGGCCGCCATTGTCGCCTTGAGTGGATGGTTAAGTGATCCCAACACGTTAATTGACCCGATGTGCGGCACCGGCACCCTGTTGATTGAGGCAGCACTGATGTTTGGTGATTCTGCTCCCGGCCTGTCCCGTGGTTATTATGGTTTCATGGGATGGCTCGGCCATAACGACCAACTTTGGCACAGTCTCGTTGAGGAAGCTGTGGCGCGAGAAAAGGAGGGCGAAAATAAAAGGTGGCCCCTCATCTTTGGTTATGACTGTGACCCCACGGTTGTTCGAGCGGCAAGGAAAAATATTGAGTTAGCTGGTCTAAACCGGCGTATCACCATAAAACAAGGGGAGGTAGCCTTCCTCCAGGCTTCGGCTGACAAAGGACTGTTGCTCAGCAATCTTCCTTTTGGTGAACGGCTTTCGGAAACAGAATTGGTGGCTCAACTCTATAGGGGCTACGGAAGAATATTGCGACTGCGGTTTTCGGGTTGGAGAACTGGTGTTTTTATTGCCAACCCTGAATTAACAGACAGTTTTGGACTCTCTTGGGATCACAAGTTTCGGCTTTATAACGGTTCAATACCCTGTCGTCTTCTTATCGGTTGTATTGCTGGTGGGAGGGATCAAGATTTTCGCTGGCAACCGTTGACACAGGTTGATGATGGGGTGGGGAATGAGTTCGCAAACAGGCTCCGCAAAAATCTCAAGCAAATGCTGAGGTGGGCCGAAAAGGAGAGTGTGTCTTGCTACAGGGTGTATGACCGGGATCTCCCAGAATACAACATCAGTATTGATCTCTATGGGAAATGGGTGCACATTCAGGAGTGGGCGCCCCCAAAAACCATTGATCCGCAAATTGCAACAGCCAGATTCAAAACCGCAGTAATTATTGTCAAGGAGATCCTGGGGACGAGGTCTGACCGGGTTTTTCTCAAAACCCGGGAGCGGCAGAAAGGTAGGAGTCAGTATGAGAAAAAAGAAAACATTCGTAAAATGTTTGAGGTAAAAGAGGGTGGATGTTCTTTCCTGGTCAACTTTACGGATTATCTCGACACGGGCATTTTCCTTGATCACCGACCGGTCCGGGCGAGGATATTTGCTGCTGCTAAAGGGAAGAGGTTTCTCAACCTCTATGGATATACTGGGACTGCGACGGTGCATGCGGCCCTGGGGGGGGCATTGAGTACAACAACTGTTGATCTTTCAGCGACCTACCTGCAGTGGATGAGAATGAATATAGCCCTAAACGGTTTGAGTGAGGTGACCAACAGGGTTGAAAAGGCCGACTGTCTTGAGTGGCTTGGCGAGTGCAAATTTATATACGATTTGATTTTTATTGATCCTCCTACATTTTCAAACACCAAGAAAGAGAAGCGGGTTTTTGATGTTCAAGAAGATCATGTCGGCCTGATTGAATTAGCAATGTCTCGTCTGGATAAAAGCGGACTGTTGATTTTTTCAACCAATTTTAGACGTTTTCAGTTGGCCGATTATTTGCGGGAAAAGTATTTAATTACAGATATTTCTAAACAAACCCTGCCTTTTGATTTTTCACGAGATGAAGATTCACAGGTGTTGGGAGTTTCGCCACCAGGCCCAGACCTTAATGTCGGGGGTCAACGATAAAAAAGGTTTTATATGGGGGAAGAAAGATTGATCACCGTAAAGTATTTCCAATGCAATTGGTTCATGATAGTATGAATTATGCAGATGAAGAATGCGATTCTTGTGATTTTTCAAATCCTGAATCCGGCCTTATGAGACAGGTTTTGGGTGCAAAATGGAGGAATAATGAAGACGTTGATTGTTGAGGATGATTTTCTGGCGAGATCCCTTCTCTCGACCTTGTTGTCGGAGTTTGGAATCTGTCACGTAGCGGTGAACGGCAGGGAGGCTCTTGATGCTATCGAGAGGGCATTCGAGGGCAACGAACCCTACGACCTTATTTGTCTGGATATCATGATGCCAGTAATGGATGGTCAGGAGGCTTTGCTTGAATTACGGAAAATAGAAGCTCAACGAGGTATACGAGGCCTGGATACCACCAAGGTAATTATGGTCACTGCCATTGATGATTCAAAAAACATTATAAAAGCTTTTCGTCAGGGGCAATGTGAGGCTTATTTGACAAAACCGTTGGACCGCACAAAATTGATCGGTCACATTCGGGATTTGGGGTTGATCGTGTAATTATCATAGAGTCAGGTTTTTAAAAAGTCGCCCATGACAGCAAAAAAAAACCTCAAACAAGAGCCGAAAACGGGTGTGTTGGTGCCCGCGCCAGTAACCCTTCTCAGGTTGCGTGAGCATTTTAGGAATATATATAAGTTTACTGAACCTCAAGTGGAGATAATGGTTGTAAGTTCTTCAAGGTCACTCGAACAAGGTTTGGCTCATTTACACGAAGTTCTCGCTGGTGGCGAGTCGATAGAACGGCTGGGTGCCATATATCACGGCCTCAAAGGTTTGTTTCTCAACATGGGGGAACCGGAGTGGGCGGTTTTTGCAAAAGAAATTGAACAGAAAATATTAGTGGACGAACAGTTGGACCACAAAGAAATTGCCAAAATTCTTCACCATGGTGTAGTGGAGGTTCTTACCTATTACGGGACATAGGGTGATGGTTTTGAAAGATCAAAAAAGGGAGGGGGCGAAGTGGCAGAGATTGAAAAACTGCAACAACAGGTTGAGGATTTAAAAGCGCAACTTGCCAAACAGAAGCGGACAGCTGAGGTGTTGAAAAAAAGAGCCATACAAGCGATCATCAGTGGCAGAAGTGCCGAGTTAGAGGCTGCGGAACATCGTAATTGCGAGGCAGGTCTGGTCCGAGCAGAGGTTGCCAGCCGGGTAAAAAGTGTTTTTCTTGAAAACGTAAGTCACGAGATTCGCTCTTCGATGAACGGAATCATCGGGATGACAAATCTTGTTCTGGACACTGAGTTGTCCCCCGAGCAGCGGTTATACCTGGAAATGGTAAATTCGTCTGTTGATCGACTCTTGGTGGTTGTTAATGAGGTTCTTGATTTTTCAAGGATTGAAACCGGTGAGTTGCTTATCGAACCGGAAGATTTTTGTCTTAAAGAAAGCCTTGATCACGACTTGTATGTACTGAATCTTGCCGCAAAGAAAAAAAACATATCACTTTCCTGTTCTATCGCCTCTGATGTTCCCGCCTATGTTCATGGAGACCCTGGCCGCCTGGTACAGATTCTCTCCAATCTTGTTAATAATGGGATTAAATATACCGACCAGGGTGGAATCTCCATCAGTATTGAAAATTGTGGTTACGACAGCGCCAACTCCCTTCGGCTGAGGTTTACTGTTGAAGACACGGGGTGCGGCATTGCACCGGAAAAGCTTGAACTGATAAGCTACTACTTCAAACAGAAAGTTACCCCCAATGTTTCCCTGCCGCTCTCCGTTGGCACCACAGGACTCGGATTGACGGTGTCCTCTCAGCTTGTCAAGCTGATGGGTGGAGAAATTAGAGTAAAGAGCGGCCTCCCGGGATCAACCTTTTCATTTGAGCTCCCATTTAAAGAGGTATCCGATGCGGTGAACCTTGAGGAAAAGGCTAACACCACACTGGAGAACATTACTGAAAGTGGGACCTTTGCTCTCAGGGGTGCCAAGGTATTATTAGCAGAGGACGAACCCATAAACAGGATGCTTATTGAAACCATCCTCAAACAACAAGGTGTTCATGTATCAACAGTAGATAACGGTCAGGCTGCGGTAAAGGAGGCGTGTAGTGGAGCTTATCAGATGGTTCTTATGGATGTCCAGATGGAAGGAATGGATGGCCTCGAGGCTACCCAGGCCATCAGAAAACATGAGCGGAAACACGGGGGCCATCTGGATATCGTAGCTCTGACCGCCCAGGCAATGCCTGGAGATCGGGAGAAATGTCTCCAGGCCGGTATGGACGATTATCTTGCAAAACCGCTCGAAAAATCCCAGTTAATTGAGGTTATGGCTAAATTTCTCACCAACAGAGCCCTATTGGTGGATGGCGACCCGTTCAGTCAAAACGTTCTTATTCGTACTCTTATCGAGTCTGGATGGCAGGTTATCCTTGCCGAGACAAGAAGGTCGGCGATGTACGAGGCCTCCCTTTCCCATTTTGATCTCATTCTTCTTGATATATCAACCCCACAACTGGAAAGCCTGAAGGTGGCAAAACTGATTCGACAGTTGGAGGAGTATTCAGGACAGAGGGCGATGATCGTTGGGGTGGGTGAGACTCAAAAGGGAGGAGATTTGCAGGACTGCGGTTTTGACGGAACTCTGGACCGCCCGGTTACAAAGGACAAGATATTGAAACACCTAGAGGTTTTTGCAGCTGTTTAATTATGATACATTATTCTAAGGTTTGTCTTCATTCCATTGGCTACGAACTTCCACCGACGGTTGTAAGCTCGGAACAGATTGAAGAAAGATTGTCAGCTCTGTATCAAAGGTTGCGACTTCCCACCGGCAGGTTGGAGTTGATGAGTGGAATCAAAGAGAGGCGTCTCTGGTCTCGCGGGACAAGGCCGAGTGAGGCAGCCACCCTTGCCGGCCGTCGGGTTCTCGAAAATGCCGAACTTGATCCGCAAAGCATCGAATGCCTAATCTTTACCTCTGTCTCGCGTGACATGATGGAGCCGGCAACAGCTTCCTTTGTTCATGACAAGCTGGGACTCTCCTCCTCAGCTCTAATTTTTGATATTTCGAATGCCTGCCTAGGTTTTCTTGATGGCATGGTTATGCTGGCCAACATGATTGAGCTTGGTCAGGTGGCTAACGGGCTTATCGTTTCAGGAGAGACTGCCGAAGACTTGCTTGAATCGACACTCCAGGCATTACAAAGTGATATTACAGTGACTCGGAAGGGCATTAAGCCGGCCTTTGCTTCACTTACCATAGGTTCCGGATCGGTTGCACTCTATATGCGGCGAACGGAGAATAGTGAGGATCGACCGCGATTGGTGCATGGTACCTGGCTGGCGAATACTTCCCATTCCGATCTTTGCCATGGTGGACAGCGTGGGGGAAACACCACGCTTATGGCCACCAACTCTGAGGAACTGCTGCATCGTGGGGTGGAAACAGCACTTGCAACGTGGGAGAGGTTTTCTGGGAAAGCTGGGTGGAAGGCAGAGGATATAGATAGGTTTTTCTGTCACCAGGTTGGCTCGGCGCACGCCAAACTGCTCTTTGAGAAACTTGGGTTAGCACCGGAAAAGAATTTTGAGACCCTGCAGATTCTCGGCAATGTCGGCTCGGTTTCGGCACCTATCACCATGGCCATGGCCATGGAGCAGGGGGTGTTTCATTCCGGCCAGAAAGGTGCACTACTCGGGATAGGCAGTGGAATTAATTGTATGATGTTGGGAGTGGAGTGGTAACAATGAGCCTTCAACTGAGTGGGGAGCAGGGGCGTTTACTGCTGGCCTTGGTAAGAAAAACGCTAAAACATCAGTTTGTTGGTGGGGATACCACAACAAAGCCGGACGACCCGGCCCTTTTGTCTTCGGCAGCAACTTTCGTGACCCTGAAAATCTCCGGGAATCTGCGCGGGTGTATCGGCAACCTTGAACCGGTGGGTCCGATTTGGGAAGGAATCCGTGACAATGCCATCAATGCTGCCCTCAATGACCCGCGTTTTCCTGCCCTTAAGCCGGAAGAACTTGACAAGGTGCACGTCGACATTTCCATACTTTCTTCCCCACAACCTCTCACATACAGCGACCCAGAAGAACTTCTGAAAAAACTGCGTCCGGGAATTGACGGGGTTATTGTTGGTGATGGCAGGCGCAGCGCTACTTTTCTGCCACAGGTGTGGCAGCAACTCTCTGATCCGCAGCAGTTTCTTGGTCACCTTTGCCGGAAGGCAGGTCTGTCGGAACGGGCTTGGCGTGAAAAGAAGCTGGAGATTCAGATTTACCAGGTTCAATGTTTCGCCGAGGAAGATTAATGAAAGAGGTGATATTGACTGATATTCAGACCAAAGGACTGGAAGAGGTCTATAAAAAACTTCAGGATGAATATCAAAGGGTAGCACAGGCTTTATGCTTTTCCTGCAACGAATGTCCTGATAATTGCTGTGACTCCTACTTTCTTCACCATACCTACGCCGAGTGGGCATTTCTCTGGATTGGTTTCAGGCAACTTGACGCCGGCTGGCGGAGTACACTCCTCAAACGTTCACGAGAATGGCTTGAACAATGCGAGAAGGCTTTGGCAGTGGGTGAGAGGCCACAAGTCATGTGTCCGCTCAATAATGACGGCCTTTGTGTGCTCTACAAACATCGATTGTTGGTTTGCCGAACCCATGGGGTTCCCGCGAGGATAACCCGTCCGGATGGCCAGGAGTTGCGTTTTCCCGGTTGTTTTCGCTGCCAGGAGATCGTTGCTGACAAATATCCGGGAAAAGACCCACCCCATGTCGCAAGAACGCAGTTGTTGCATACCTTGGCTCTCTTAGAGAACCAACTTTTGGAGGGCAAGCGCCATCTTCTACCAAAGGTTAGAATCACTATTGCCGAGATGCTGGTCAATGGTCCTCCGGCATTGCCATATCCCCATTGTCAACGAAATCTGGCTAAACAAGCTGAGTCGGAAGGTGACGGGGTGACCAAAACACGATACACTGACAGGATAAATCCCTGACACAAACAGCCCAACTTCGCGTGGGAATAATAAAAACTATAATGCGCCTACATGTAACCCAAAAACAACCAAATTCGAAAATGTGTTTTGTTTGCGGGACTGATAACACTTTCGGCCTGAAGTGCAGGTTTTTTGAGCTTGAAGACGATCAGTTGATGGCGATTTTTCAGCCGGCCGAAGAGCATCAGGGATATCCAGGCCGGCTACATGGCGGCATCGCCGCTACCATTCTCGATGAAACCATCGGCCGCGCCATAATGCTAAAACATTCAGCCAATATCTGGGGAGTCACTGTGGATTTTTCCATGAAACTGAGGAAGCCGGTGCCCATCGAAGGTGAAATTAGGGTTTTGGCGAGGATCATTACAGAAGGAAAACGGTCTTTTCAAGGCGAGGGAGAAATTCTTCTACCGGACGGACTGGTGGCAGTTGAGGGAAGAGGCAAATATCTGAAAATGGATATCGAAAAAATTGCCGATTTTGACCATCAGGGTGATGCCTGGAAGGTGATCACCTCTCCGGATGACCCAGAATTTATCGAAATTCCTTGAGGAATTTGATTACAGATCGGGGTGGTGGATCACAGCAGCTTGCTGAGAAATTTGGCAATCCGGTCGGCACCGTTTTCTCTGCAAGGAGTCGGACGTGGCCTTGATATACGTTCTGCCGCCATTGTCAGCCATCCTCCGGTTGCATAGGTTTCCGGGGTGATAGCTATTCCACCCAGCACCTTTTCAAGATACGCCTGCAGGGGTTCTGATTCAGGGAAATTCTCCCGGCTAACAGAAATAACCCGAGCTCCCACCTGGCAACACTCAGCGAGAGTTGAGTACCCAGTTTTGCATACCACCAGATCGGCTGCACCAACAAGGTCCGGGTGATACATGTCGCTGTTGCTGTTCAGCAGGAGAATGTTATCGTTCAGGCGAATTGATTGTTTTTGGCCGGTGAACACCAAAAGGAGATCGGGAGCCTTCTCCGGCAGTTTCATTTTCGGAAGGCTCTCCGGCACTCCGCCCATGGTGATGAGTATTACTTTTTTTTTGCCGCATTCGAGCCGTTTTCTCACTTCCACCTGTGTTTCACGTGAACGTCTGAAAATAGGACCACACAAGAAATCTCGCGGCCCCTCATGACAAAGTGGTTCCGTCTGAATCCGGTGGGTAACCATCCGGTTGATATTTTTCAGTAAAGTGGCATGCTTTTCGATGTCCGGATGTCTCTTGGTTGCCGGAGCATATATCCAATCCCAAGTGAAATTTTCCACAAGAACAGACGGAATTTTCAGA
Source organism: Pseudomonadota bacterium (assembly GCA_018821785.1). Lineage (GTDB taxonomy): Bacteria > Desulfobacterota > Desulfobulbia > Desulfobulbales > Desulfocapsaceae > Desulforhopalus_A. Next base: position 30,474 of record JAHJLI010000297.1, on the reverse strand, counting down.
CGTTTTGCAACGACAATACCAAGAGGCGCAATGTCGCAGAGAACGAGGGAGCAGCCTGTGCAGAGCGCGACAAGTCTTTCAACCAAGGTTTCAGGGTAGGGCAGGAAGTCATCGAGTTTTTTGATGGTTGCTGGGAAATCGGTGGCCAGAGCCGAGGTTTGTGCCAAACCGATATCAACAACAACCTGGTGGTAGGTAAAGACGGCAAGGGTTTCAGAAAAGAGCTGTTGCGGGACAGATGTGAATATATGAGGATGAAGGTCTGGAAGAAGACCCTGAAGTGCCTCCAGTATGGCGATTATCCGGGTGGCGTGGCCGAAACCATGCGGTGAGATGAAGCAGGCAATCTTGTGCATGGTGTAGTCGCCTAGAAAAATTATCTGTATGTTTTTTGAAGAATTCCTTTATATCGGGCTGTTATGGAAGGGTGGGGGATGACCCTTTTCAGACCTTGAAACGAATGTTGAGAATATCGCCGTCACAGACAATATAGTCTTTTCCTTGAAGGTACATCTTCCCAACTTTTTTCAACTCAGCCTCACTGCCGTATTCGATGAGTTCATCGTATTTTATCACCTCTGCTCGGATAAATCCTCGCTGTAGGTCTGAGTGAATAGCTCCAGCTGCAACCGGGGCTGGAGATGCTTTGCGGACCAGCCATTGCCGGACTTCATCTTTGCCGACGGTAAAAAAGGAGATAAGGCCGAGTGTTTTCAAACACAGCCTCGTCATGGTGCCGAGTGCCGGTTCTTGAATTCCGAGATCCCTGAGAAATTCGGCTTTCTCTTCATCGGTGTCCAGGAGAACGATTTCCGACTCTACTTGTGCTGAAACAAGCATTGCTTCCATCTTGCCAATCCGGCACTTATCTGCCATTTTTTCAAGCAACGTTTGGTTGCCCAGTTGTTCTTCGGCAACGTTGAAGGCGAGGATCAGCTCTTTTCTGGTGATCAGGGGATAACTGCGGATAAGGAATTCTTCTTCCTCGGAAATTTGCATTAACCGGAGAGGTTTTTCTTCCTCCAGGTGTCCCAGCAGCTTACGCATCAGTTCTAATTCTTTCTGCTGTTTATCGTCCTTGATTTTTTTTAGTGCTATCTCAATGCGTTCTATGCGTTTTTCAACAAAAATCTGGTCGTGCATGATAAGTTCGCCATTAACCATCTCCGCATCCCTGATAGGATCAACAGAACCCTCTGCGTGATAGATCGAATCATCTTCAAAGGCGCGGACGACATGGCAAAGTGCGTCGACATCGGCTATTTCCTTGAAAATATCACCTTTTGCGATATTTTCCTGCTCCATCTTTGGCAGCAAAACCAGATCGACGCGGGCCCTGACATTCTTGTTTGGTTGGTACATTGCAACCAATTTGTCAAAACGGGGATCACGTATCTCGGCAGTTCCCGGAACCGATTTAACGGGGCCTGCCTGTTCTCGCAAGTGGCTTCCTGTCAGTACCTGGAACAGAGTTTTTTTACCGGTTTGCGGTAGTCCTATTATTCCTACTTTCATTATTGTATGTATACCTCATTACAGGGGGAGAGGCTGTTGTTCGGCGGGGTGGATAAGCGATAGCTGCAATTGCCGATCGACAGCGATGGAGTTAAAAATGAAAACATGTTCGCAAGACAGATACCACAAGAATGGAGTTTCCGGCAAGTTAATAGCACTTGTGTTTCTTGCTCTAAGAAGAGCAGAAGTATATAACCACAGGTGAATGGAAGGAATTACTGGAATTTAAGATGGCGGGGGATGATGGAGCATGAGCTATAGTTGCTGCCATGAGATGCTGGATATGGCGGGCAGCAAATTTAACAGGGCAGCAACTACAGTTCATGTCGCTCTCAAGTAATACGAATGTCATTGATGTATTACCAAACAAAATAATTGGTGTCAAGTGCCTGTGGCACAAAATATTTAAAATCGTGTTTTGTCCGGTTCGTCGGGGTGAGATAAATGGTGGTAAAAAAAAGCAGCTTTCCTAATACTGTGACGATTCAGCCGATTGGCGTAATACACTCCTGTTTCACCGAGAAATTCGGAATTCCCCGACAACCCGGAATGGTCCCAGCCGCCATAGCCCGCATGGAACTTTTGCCGCCCTGCAACCGTGAAGAGATGGTGCGAGGATTGCAACAGTTTTCCCATATTTGGGTCCATTTCCTTTTTCACCAAACCGTCTCTGAGGGTTGGAAACCGACGGTTCGCCCTCCTTGGCTGGGGGGGCAAAAAAGAGTGGGAGTTTTTGCCAGTCGTAGTCCGCATCGTCCTAATCATATGGGTTTGTCGGTGGTCAAACTGGAGGCGATTGTTAAGGAGAAAGATACTCTGTTTCTCGACCTCTCCGGAATTGATTTTCTCGACCAAACACCGGTTCTCGACATAAAACCGTACATCCCCTACAGCGATTGTCTGGAATCAGCCTGCTGTGGTTATGCCAAAGGCCTTCAGCCGGAAGTGCTGGTCACCTTCACAGCCGAGGCGTTGGCCTTTTGTTCAAGTTATCAAGGAGAGACCGGGAGGAATATTGTGCAGCTGATCAAGGAGATGATTCGCCATGACCCGCGACCGGCGAGCCAGAAAAAAAATAAGAGCCGGTTCGGGATGTTGCTTTGGGATGTGAATATTCGCTGGTGTGTTGAGGCGGAAGGCTTCCGGGTCGAAGAATGTGCCAAAGTCCAAGTAAATGGGGTTCATTCTCACACAGGAAATTCTTCGCGAAAAACAAGCAAATGATTGTTCGAAGGGACCCTCAAGGTTCGATAAAGCCGTTAATGAGGCACTTTACCCTTTTGTCGATGACGTAGGTCTGGCTGATGATGTTATAGTCCAGGCTTCCCCCAATAATCTCGGCATTTTCACTTTTTATCTTGGTTTTTCCGGGAGAAACAACTGTGTGTTGTTGACTATTATATATGAGCAGATCGGTATACATGAAATGATTGTCCTGGGTTTTATTGAGAACGACATCCTTGATCAGGGTAAGAGCTCTGTATGTCAAATTGTATTCACCGCTTTTTGATGTGATATGGGTGACATTGCCATTGTCGTCGAAGATTTCGGCTACGACTTGATCAAGAATAACAATATTCAAGTCGTCGGGTTTGGTTCGGGCGTTTGCGGCACGGATCACGGCCGTATCTTTGCCTTTTTGGTTCTGCAGGATGGTAACCGTCTGCATTGTGAAGTTATGATGATCAGCACTTTCCTTATTGATGTCGGGATCAAAACCGCCGCGCGGAGTGAGGAAATCTCCGACTGGAATACTCCAGAGGGGAAAGGTGACCAGAAAGGCAAGAGGAATTAGCCAGATGGTGTTGCGGTGGATTTTCATCGGTTTCGGTATTTCTGCAACAGTGCTTCCGTAAGGTTTTGGGACTCAAGAATAAGGTCGCAGGCATCCCGCACTGCTCCCTCACCACCCATTCGTTCGGCAATGAAGTGTGCTATTTCTTTTACTTCTCGAACGGCATTAGCTGGGGCGACAGCCAGGCCGACCTGTTGAAGAAGGATCAGATCGAGCCAATCATCTCCCATATATGCGATCTCAAAGGGACGCAGTCCTGAAACCTTCAATATATCCTTAAACGCCTCGTTTTTGTTTGGAATCCCTTGATAAATAAAGCGCATTTTGAGTTCGCTTGCCCGCCTGGCAACCACCTCTGATTTTCGCGCGGTAATGACACCGACGTCAAGCCCTGCCTCTTGCAGGAGGCGGAGGCCGAAGCCGTCCTGGGTATTAAAAGCTTTACTTTCCTCAGAATTGCCGGTGTACAGGAGGCTGCCGTTGGTGAGAACACCGTCGACATCAAGGAGGAGGAGACGAATGTCTTTAGCTTTGGCAAGGGCCAGCTTACGCTCAGGATGGCTCACACGATTTGCTTTTTCCCGAGCGATAGTGCGGTATCCCTCCATTACCTCACAATCTGATGGGTATTGGGAATCACTTGATGAACATTGGTCGGACATGGTCAGTTGACGGCGTTTCGCACCTTGAGGATTTGACGGAGCAGTTCTTCAATCTGATTTAGGGGTATGGAGTTTGGTCCGTCGCACAATGCTTTTTCCGGGTTTGGATGGATTTCCATAAACAGGCCATCAACCCCGACGGCCACTGCAGCCTTGGCCAAGGGGCCGATGAATTCGCGCTGTCCTCCGGAGCAACCACCGGCTCCGCCCGGCAGTTGCACGGAGTGGGTGGCGTCAAATATAACCGGGCAGCCAAAAGAGCGCATTACCGGCAGTGAACGCATGTCAACCACGAGATTATTGTAGCCAAAACTGGCCCCCCGCTCTGTGAGTATGATCTTGGTGCCGCCGACAGCCCTGATTTTTGTCACGGCATTTTCCATATCCCAGGGGGAGACAAACTGCCCTTTTTTCACATTCACCGGTTTTCCGGTCTTGGCAGCGGCAATCAGAAGGTCGGTCTGGCGACAGAGAAAAGCGGGGATCTGAATAATATCGAGTACTTCGGATGCTGCCGTCACCTGACTTATATCATGGATATCGGAGATAACCGGAACCTGAAACTCCCGGCGGATCTTGGCCAGGGTAGCCAGTCCGTCAACTAGGCCCGGGCCGCGATAGGAGGTGAGCGAAGTACGGTTGGCTTTGTCAAAAGATGCCTTAAAAACGTAGTAAATTCCCAGTCTTGTACAGATATCCTGCATCCTGCCGGCAACGGTTTTGGCCAGTTCTTCCGATTCGAGGGCGCATGGGCCGCCGATCAGCAGCAGGGGCTGGCCTGAGCCGACGACTAGCGGCGTGCCGCTCGGGGTGTCAACGGTTACGGCTATCTGAGTCATCGGGATGCTAGCCTTTCTGTTTGCGGACAAGAGCGGCACTGATGAAATCCCGGAACAGTGGATGGGGTTTCATCGGTTTGGATTTGAACTCCGGATGAAACTGGCAGCCGAGGAACCAGGGATGATCGGTTATCTCAATGATCTCAACAAGATTATTGTCGGGCGAAGCTCCGGAAATCGTCAATCCGCCCTCTTCAAGAGACCGTCGGTACTCGTTGTTGAACTCGAAACGATGTCGGTGCCGTTCGGAGATTTCTTTTGAACCATAAGCCCGAAAGGCGTTGGAATCTTCCTTGAGGACACAGGGATAGGCGCCAAGGCGCAAGGTTCCACCGAGGTCGGATTCCTTGTCGCGGATCTGCAACTTGTTGGTTCGGTAGTCAAACCACTCCTTGATCAAATAGATCACAGGGTCGGGAGTGAGTTCATCCAGTTCCGTGGAGTTGGCTTTGGCCAGTCCGAGAACATCCCGGGCAAACTCGACCACCGCCAGCTGCATACCGTAGCAGATGCCGAAAAACGGCACCTTGTTTTTTCGCGCATAATTGATGGCCTTGATTTTCCCTTCAACGCCACGCTGACCGAAGCCGCCAGGCACCAGGATGCCGTCGCATTCTTCAAGGAGGCTGGCGACGTTTTTCGTTTCAAGGTCTTCGGCACTGATATATTCCAGGCGAACCTTGGTGTCGTTAGCGATACCGCCGTGAACCAAGGCCTCGTGCAGGCTTTTATAGGACTCGGTCAAATCCACATATTTCCCGGGAATGGCGATGGTGACATGGTTCTTGGGATTGTGGATGGTATGAACAAGATCTTCCCAGGGTTTGATATTCGGTTTACCGGTCCAGATGTTGAGGAGCTCAAGGATCTTACTGTCAAGGCCTTCGCGATGCAGATGCAGCGGCAGTTCGTAGATTGTTTCCACGTCAATGGCTGTGATAACAGCATCTTGGGCGACATTACAAAATAAGCTGATCTTGCTCTTTAAGCTGTTATCCAGAGGTACCTCGGTGCGGCAGAGGAGAATGTCCGGCTGGATGCCGTCCGCCCGCAGTTCACGTACCGAATGCTGAGTCGGTTTGGTCTTCACCTCACCGGCGGATTTGATATACGGCACCAGGGTCAGGTGGATAAAGAGGGTGTATTCTCGTCCGAGATCACCGCGCAGTTGGCGAATTGCCTCAATGAAGGGTAGGCCTTCAATATCTCCGACAGTTCCGCCAATTTCGATTATTGCAACATCGACACTCCCGTCGAGTTGTAGAACCGCCGCTTTTATTTCATCAGTGATATGGGGGATAACCTGAACTGTGCCGCCAAGATATTCGCCTCGTCTTTCCTTAGTTATAACCGAATAATAGATCCTGCCGGAGGTGTAGTTATTTTTTTGAGCCATGACCGCGGAAGTGTAGCGTTCATAATGACCCATATCGAGATCGGTTTCGGCACCGTCATCGGTGACGTACACCTCCCCGTGCTGGAAGGGATTCATGGTACCCGGATCGACGTTGATGTAGGGGTCGAGCTTTTGGAAGGTTACCGTCAATCCTCGGCTTTCAAGAAGAGCGCCGATGGCCGCCGAGGCCAGGCCCTTTCCCAGCGAAGAGAGCACGCCGCCGGTGACAAAAATAAACTTGGTCCGTTTGCTAGTATTTGGCTTTTTCATGGGCAGCACTATAGCAATGGGACCTGCTTTTTGAAACAGAAAAGTACTCGGTATCAAGAAAAACAACGATTGCCGAAGGGCAAATTTTATTAGGTACTAAGGCACTAATGACCGTTCAAAATATCTCCCAGCCGCTTTCCTTCCACATCTGCTGAAAAAATGGTTTCCAGAAGTTGTGTCACTTGGCCGTTGTTTTTTTCGCTGACAAGAAAACCGGGCAAAGGTTTAGCGGTGAGGGTGCGTAGCCGCGCCTCTATTATCAAGGTCTGATCAAGGAGGGTGCCTATCTCCCGAAATTCATTGATATCAAGAAGGGCAGGAAGGACATCCAGCATGTTTCCCCAGTACTCTCTTTGTCCGAGGTGTTCAACGAGCTGGTTGACTGCTGTCGCCGCCTCGAAGTAGTAATCGGGTACCAGGGCTGGTTGAATTGATGAACATCTTTTGGTAGAGATAAAGACTCGGCAGCCGAAGGGGCGGGCCGGGTATATCCGGCAGGAATTTTCTTCAAGGAAAGGACAGGGTAAAGTGGTGTGAATATCGTCTTGGTCGATCTCCCGGCCTTCCAGGCAGGCCCCGGCGAAGTCATTGGTCGTCATTTCCACCGACTGGTGGGTGCGGGGGCGAGCCAGTTTTTCGGCGAGCCAGGGTGCCAGGCTTTCAACCGCAGCAAAGCGGAGGATTTCTTCCCCCTCAGTGGCGGTGATGGTCACATTCTCCGTACAGCAGGCGCTACAACCCCGATTACAAACAACGGGTAAGTGGTGACTCCAGTCGGAGAAGATATCATACATTGTATGGAGAATTGTCGATTTCATCTGTTGTTATTTTCCTGTCCCCGGTAGAGTGAGAACGGCAAGAGTAGCATATCGAGAAAATTTTCCAAGAAAAACAAGAAGCGAGAAACGACCAAAGCCAACTCTGAAGAGACCGGCCAGCAGACAGAGGGGATCGCCGACCACTGGTAGCCAGCTGAGCAAAAGAGACCATACCCCGTATTTTTCATATACCGTTTTTGATCGTGCCAGTTGCTGGTCGTTGATACGCAGAATCGTGCGGATAAAAAAGTCCGAACCCCACATGCCGATCAGATAGGTGGTGCAGGCTCCGAGGAAATTACCGACACTCGCCGTAAGAATCACATTTGTTGGTGAAAATCCCTGGAAAATCAGGACAATGAGGAGCCACTCCGAGCCGATCGGCAGGATTGTTGCTGCCAAAAAACTCAGGAGAAAAAGAGCGGGCAAACCGGGTGAGTCGGTGATTGCAGACAGTAGTTCCATGGTTGCAAGAAGCTATTCGATAACAACGGATTTGGCAATTACCAAAGCATGGTTGCAACAAGAAATGTTGGGTGAGCACCGAATAATGGGTGTAACCTGCTCTTATTGCCTATTTGGCTGGGAAAATCCGGCAACTTCTGCTAAAGAAAGGTTTACCAAAAAGCTCCAGTTCCTGTATTGGGAAATACGGTCGAAATACTGGTTGTTGGAAAATTAAACGCAAAGGGTGAGGTTTGGAAAAGATGGTACTTCGGAAAATAACGATGGTGTTTCTAGCGCTGGCACTGACGCACAATGCGTCGGGCACTGCTTCGGCTGCGCAAGGTGGTTTTATGCAATGGTTGGACGACTTTTACGTGACAGTGGCCAAAGAGGGGATAAGTAGGGCTACCTGGAATTCGGCATTTACCGGAGTCATCGAGCCAGACCCTCTGGTCCTTGAAAAGGCAAACTTTCAACCGGAATTTACCACCCCGATCTGGGATTATCTCGACACTCGGGTAAATCCTCTAGCAGTTGAAAAAGGACGGAAAATGGCCAAGGTGCATGCTTCAACCTTGGCGGCGGTAGAGCAAAAATTTGGTATTGAACAGTCGGTACTTCTTGCGATCTGGTCAATGGAATCGAATTATGGGGCGGTTCTTGAGCAGCCGGAGCGCTTGTTCTATGTCCCCTTGGCCCTTGCCACACTTGCCTATGGTGATCCTAAAAGAAGAAAATTTGCTCGGACTCAATTGGCTGCAGCCCTGAAAATTCTCCAGACCGGGGAAGTTGGCCGAGCCCATTTAATGGGATCCTGGGCCGGTGCCATGGGGCACACCCAGTTTATCCCCACCAGCTATTTGGCTTATGGCGTTGATATGGATGGGAATGGGCGGCGAGATATCTGGAACTCCATTCCAGACGCACTTGCCACTGCTGCCAATCTGCTCAAAGCCAACGGCTGGCAGAAAGGCAGGCCCTGGGGGTATGAAGTGAAAATGCCGGCAGGTGGTGAAAAGTTGAAGGAGGAGAGCAAAACTCTTGCTGAATGGGCAAAGCTAGGCTTTAAGAGAGCAGGGGGGGGGGGCTTTTCCCGGCTTGAAGAAAAGGCCCTGCTGAAAACTCCAGCCGGAGCGCAAGGACCGGCCTTTTTGATGCTTAGTAATTTTTCCGTCATAAAGCGCTACAATAATTCTGATTCCTACGCACTGGCCGTCAGTTTATTGGCGGATCGGCTGGCTGGCTCCGGAGGTCTCCTGGTAAATGCCTGGCCCAGACCGTCTGGTTCATTGAACGCTGAAGAAAAACTTGAATTACAACAAAGATTACAAAAACTCGGACTTTACATTGGCGAGGTTGATGGCCATTTGGGACCGGCTACCGAGATGGCAATAAGGAGTTACCAAATACAGGCCGGATTGGTTCAGGACGGATTGCCTTCTCAGAATCTCCTGAAAGCTCTCAGGCGCTGAGGAGGATGTCGACAGATTGTTATGGGGAGATTTTACTGATTACCATTTTTTGAGCAGTGATTGGTATGCAGTCGTACGCCTGGTTTTAATGGGGGGTCCAAAATACATTGTTCAAGCTTTCGGAGTTGGGGTAGTATAAGGGAAATGAGCACCGCCGGCAGTCGCATCGTTGAGTTTGCCTGTTCTTGACTATCACTCACACCTATCAACTCTATATTTCAATTCAACTTTTTTTCTTGCAAGATTTGACCAAGAATTCATTATGACGAGAGCAAATATTCTCATTTGCATTGCCATCGCAGTTGTTTCCATAAGTTTCTGGGCCCTGCTCAACAAGCAGGAGTCGGAGCCACCCTGGCCGAAGCGTATCCAGGGCTTTTCCTTTTCGCCGATGCAGGCCCACAATGATCAGATAGAACATAATCTGCCGACGGTTGAGGAAATCGAATCAGATCTGAAACTCGTCTCAACCAAGACCTATGCCATTCGCCTCTACACCACCGAGGGTGTTCTTTCCGAGATTCCGGCCTTGGCCCAGAAACATGGTCTCAACGTAACTCTTGGGGCATGGCTTGATAAAAACCTGGAGGAGAACGAGCGTCAGATAGAAACGGTCATTCGTCTGGCCAAGGAAAACTATCGCAATGTTATCCGCATTATTGTCGGCAACGAATCAATGCTGCGGGGCGAGACGACGGTACAGCAGTTGGGGGAGTATCTTGATCGGGTTCGAAAAGCGGTCGATGTGCCGGTAAGTACTGCCGAACCGTGGCATATTTGGATGAAACATCCGGAACTGGCAGCCCATGTCGATTTCGTCGCCACTCATATGCTTCCCTATTGGGAAGGTGTGCATCTCGACCTGGCGGTTGACTATGTCGTTGAACACATGAAGATGTTGCAAAAAACCTTCCCGGAAAAGCCTGTGGTTATAACCGAGGTTGGCTGGCCGAGCAACGGCCGCACACGCAAGGCTGCGGTCGCATCTCCCTTCAATGAAGCGACGTTTCTCCGGCGTTTCATCAAACGCGCCGAAGAGCTCAATTACACCTATTATATCATGGAGGCCTTCGATCAGCCTTGGAAGAGAACCAGCGAAGGTTCGGTTGGCGCTTACTGGGGCGTTTTTGACGCCTCTCGTCAGGCCAAATTCGCTTTCACTTCACCCATTGTTGAGGTTCCGGAGTGGCGAACCCTTGCTGGTATTTCCCTGGTTATCGCCATTATCACCTTTGCTCTCATGCTTATTGACAGCACCACTCTCCGGAAGCGCGGTCGCAGTTTTCTCGCCTCCGTTGCCTTTATTGCCGCCACCGGCGCAGTGTGGATTGTGTATAGTTATACCCAGCAGTACCTGACAGTATCGATGATGATTGTCGGTTTTCTTATGCTTTGTGGCATAATTGGCGTGGTCATTGTTCTTTTGGTTGAAGCACATGAATGGGCGGAGGCAATCTGGACCAAAGGGGGACGGCGCTCTTTCATGGTTATGGAGGTAAAAGATGAGTTGCTGCCCATGGTGTCGGTGCACGTCCCGGCCTACAACGAACCGCCGGCAATGATGATCGAAACGCTCAATGCCTTGGCGCTCCTCGATTACCCGTCTTTTGAAGTTATTGTCATCGATAATAACACCAAGGATCCTGAGGTCTGGCAGCCGGTTGAGGCCCACTGCAAAATCCTCGGCGCACGCTTTCGTTTTTTTCATGAAGGCCAACTGGCCGGTTTTAAGGCCGGTGCTCTGAATTATGCTCTGGCAAAAACTGCACCGGAGGTGGAGGTAGTGGCAGTAATCGACAGCGACTACTTGGTTTCCACCAATTGGCTGCGAGATCTGGTACCGCAGTTTTTGCGACCCGAGGTGGCCATTATCCAGGCACCGCAGGACTACCGGGATGATGGTGACAACCTATTCAAGGCTATGTGTTATGCAGAGTATCGCGGCTTTTTCTATATCGGCATGGTCACCCGCAATGAGCGTAATGCGATTATTCAGCACGGCACCATGACAATGGTACGGAAATCAGTGCTGGAAGATGTTGGCAGGTGGGCCGAATGGTGCATCACCGAAGACGCCGAACTCGGACTACGTATCTTTGAAAAGGGCTATGAGGCCGTCTACATAGCCAAAACCTATGGCCGCGGGGTAATGCCGGACACCTTTATTGACTTTAAGAAGCAGCGCTATCGCTGGGCCTACGGCGCAATGCAGATTATCCGTCATCACGCCAAGGCGCTGCAGTGGCGAAAGCAGAGTCGCCTGACCTATGGCCAGAGATACCACTTTATTGCCGGCTGGCTGCCGTGGGTGGCCGACAGCATCAATCTTATCTTTACCCTGGCAGCCCTTGGCTGGTCTATCGGCATGCTCCACTTTCCAACCAAGATTGATCCGCCGATGATAATTTTGTCGGCGGTGCCGCTGGCGTTCTTTGTCTTCAAAATGGCCAAGATGTTTTATCTCTACCGCAGTCGAGTGAAAGCAACGATTACCCAGACGCTGGCCTCGGCGGTGGCCGGCCTGGCCTTGTCGCACACAATTTCCAAAGCAATTTTGTTTGGTATGGTATCAAAAAATCTGCCCTTTTTCAGGACTCCGAAAAAGGGTGAGGGGAGACCATTTTGGTATGCATTGCAATCAGCCAGGGAAGAAGGGATGATCGCAATTGCCTTGCTGCTTGCCGCATATACCCTGATTCGGGTGCCGGGTGTCGACCGTCCACCGGATACTGTCGTATGGATTGTTGTGTTGCTGGTGCAATCCATACCCTATCTGGCTGCCGTACTCATGGCGACAATCAGCGCCTTTGCCAAACTGCCGACCAAGCTTATCAGTACTATTACAGCTCCACCTGCCACGGGTTTTACGGCAGAAGATCAAAGTCCTGATGAGACAGCGATTGTAACCCCTGAACGGATAGAGTGACGTTAGGGACAGGCAGATCCAAATGATAGGTGGCTGTCCTGTGATATTATCCAGTAATATTGGTTATAATTATTGTGTATCTCCGATTAAGGCAAAAGAGGCGCCGGTGAGGGTGGCCAGATCGACCGGGGTCAGTTCGATTTCCAGTCCGCGGCGCCCTGCACTGACGAAGATTGTTGGGAAAGAAGACGCCGAAGAATGGATAAAAGCTGGCAGTCTTTTTTTCTGCCCGAGAGGACTGATGCCGCCGAGAACATAGCCCGTGGCGCGTTCGACATCCCCCTTGTCGGCCATTGCCGCTTTTTTGGCTCCTGCTGATTTGGCGAAGTGTTTCATGCTGAGGCTCATGGAGACCGGAATAACGCCCACAGCAAGAGCCGCGCCGTCGAGCTGCACAACCAGAGTTTTAAAAACTCGCCCCTCGTCGATTCCAAGTTTCTCCGCCGCCTCCTTGCCATAGGAAGGGCTGGCCGGATCATGCTGGTAGTGATGAATGGTGAAAGGAATTTTATTTTTCTTTGCTGCGTTTATCGCCGGTGTCATGGTTTTTTCCGAGGTGTGATCGATCCTGCTTCGTTGTCCATGGAGACTCTGTTTCGTCCAACAGAACACCGGTGCCGCAGCAGTCCGGACAGTCTTCCCGGGTGAGCATGAACCGGCTCTCCCCACCGAAAAAAGCAGTTTCGCCTGAGCCGCCGCATCCCGGGCACGGGGTGATTTTTGTTGGCAACAGCTTGTGATCAGTCATTCTGCAGTTCTTGTAGGTTGGAGGAAATGTTGTTATCGATCCATTGTTACCAACCTTTATACCACATGGGTTGCCGCTTTCAACCAGGGGTGGAATTTTTTTGCCATCATCAGTAAGATCAGCCACCAAAACCTAGCACTGAATCACCTTCTAGGCTCGCAACTAAAAGAAACAATACGGGACTGTGCGGCGCCCCTTATTGGATTTTATAAAGAGGAATGTCCTTGCCGTTATTGATAATTAAGGGCGTCTGCTGGTAGCCGAGCTTTTTCGACAGGGCTGTGGAAGTTAGCTTGGTATAGTTACCGAGTTCCGAGACGCTAATTGTCCGGTCGTTATTGCTGTCTGCTTCCTGCTTATTACTCAGGCCATCGAGCAGGACGTGGGTGAATAAGCCGTTGCCTTTGTAGCCGTCTAGGGCTTCCTGGACCGAGCTGATGGAAGTAAACAGGGGCAGCCCCATCTTTTTGGCGAGAACGAACATGCGGGCCTCAAAAAGGCTACTGACAATGGTATCGATTCCTCCTGCCTGGCAGGAATCAAAGATGAAGAGCTGGTGCAGGGATTTAATTTTTTTGGAAATATCGACGATTTCGTTGGAACTTAGAGTGTTGGTATCACTGAGTATACCGTCATAGTCACTGGTCAACACATAAGACTGGTTCTGAAGAAGAATGCTGTGGCCTGCAATAAAAAGAATGAACCCGTCTTCCGGCTTGATGACGGAGGATAATTCATTAATCTTCTTCTGAATATTCGATTTATTGGCTTTCTCATTGACGAGGACTTCCTGGTGAATTGCTGCGGGGGAGTAGACCGTGGCTGCCTGGTGGCCCAGTTTCAGCTGTATATCGGTGGCGTCTTTGGCCGCATATTTGAGGTTGACTGCCTTCTCCTTATATTTGTTGGCACCGATCGACAGGATATACAGATGGGGCGGTGTGGGTGCCCTGTTAGAACGGAAGTGAATGGTTTGTACCGGGCTTTGCACGGTATTGCCCTTATTAAAAGCGGTTAGGGCGATCTCGTTTTCTCCGGGAACTGTGTCAATCTCCTTGCAATCAGTGAAGCTTTCTCCTTTTTCATGGCTGGAAACCGGAATGAGTTGACTAAATTCGCTTATCGCTATACTGCGCATTTGTTCATGAATTGCTGCGCCGTCCATGGCCATCAGCTGGATTTTTTCCGAGGGGGACTTCACCATATCACGATAATATCCGTCGGACACGATGAGCTTGCCGTTGTGAAACATTCGCATTTCGCCGATGCCGCCACCAGTACTGGAGGCCTGGTAGCAGACCTTGATTTTGGCGGCATCGGTGTCGCTTGGGATGGTCGCAAAACCAACTTGTGGCGGAGGGGCTTTTGCCGCGAGAGACATTGTGAGGGGGGCTATGTTGCGGGTATCATCTCCCGCAAGGGCTGCCATAACGATATCCGGTCGGAAAAAAGTGTCGTAAAACCGCTCGACCGGGAAGCTTTTGCCGTCAAGATTTGCGGTCAGGTAATCGGCACCTTTTCCCGAAGCATTATAGTATCCTTCAGCGGTAATAATGATCCACTCGTTGTCGTCAAAACCGACCAACATAGCCTTGTCTCTGCCGGTTGTTGTGTCTATGAGTCTGATCACCATGTCACCGGCGTTCAGGAAAAGTGATTTTCCGTTTGGATGGTAGAGCGCCGTTACTGTTTTTTCCTGGCCACTCTTGGCAGATGCGGATTCGTCCAAGTGAAGAGGGGTGCTGGGTTTGCCCGTAGCAAGGTCCCAAAGTGCCAGGGGTCGAGAAGAGACAAAGCCATGTTTGTTGTCCGGCGAAAGTGCTGTCCCCCATACACCGTGCCAAATGCCGTCAAGACCTGAAAGTTTTCGCAACTGCTGCCCCGTGGCAATGTCCCACTTTCTCGCCGAGCTGTCACCGGCGGCGCTGGTTAAGATGAATTGGCTGTCCGAGGAAATGGCGATCCCGGAAATGCCGCCCTTAAGGCTTTTTTCATGGCCGGCAAAATGCTGGACTTTCAGGCCTGACTCAATATCCCACATCTTCAAGATCGCGTCGCTCCCGCCGGTAACAATATAGTCCCCATCGGGGGTAAATGCTGCAATAAGGCTTTTAGGCAGAGCGAAGATTGAGGCTTGAGAGCCGACGTCGAATTGTTTGATAAAATCACCATTGTCGGTGTTAAAAAGAAACACGTAGGTGCCATGCGTTGCCAAAAAAAATTTGCCGTCTGGTGAGAATGCAACACAGCTCAACTCCTTCTTGAGATCAGGGAAGGTTCTGAGCTGTTCCCCACTTTCGAGCTCCCATAGGCCAAGGCTCGACTGATTGCCAGACGGTCGACCGCCTAGCAGTGCATATTTGCCGTCCGGTGAGAGGGCGACGGAGGCAACATGCAGATCATGAATAGCTACGGTCCTCAGCTGCCGTCCGTGCACCAGATCCCAGATTCTGAGGGTTGTGAGGCCTGGTCCGGCGGTATTGCCGATATCCTTGGCTTTATTGATGGTGACAAGCAGAGAGCCGTCTTTGGAAATCGCCATTGCCGTGATATTTTTCGCCGGGCGCTCAAGATTCATGTGCATACCCGACAGCTGCAAAGAAGAAGGGGGAAGAGTGGCAGCACAAGAAGAGAGGAGAAAAACCAAAAAAACCATCAAAATCTTTAGAGAAGCATTCATCGTCAAGCCTCATAGTCGTCGCTTTTTCTATTCTTGGAGGGTAGCATAGCAGGAAATCCTCCCTCCGTCTTGATTTTCTCATATTGCCGGTTTATGAAGAGGGATTTAGAGTCGGCAATCCGAACATCATATCGCCCACTCACTGACGTGTCCATACCTCCGTATGGCCGGCTGCAAATTACTGACGCGATGTAACACCTTTTTCCAGCAACCGCTGCCGGGACAATATTTAAGAGTTCATGGTTAAATCAAGTACAAAACGGCAGAGCACTGCGAAACGTTCGGGAGCTCCCCGTTCCAGCAGAAGAAAAGGCAGCGTCAGCAAAAAATCACCGCAGACCACCCTGTTTCGGGACTTCATTTTGATGAGTCTGGAATGCCTCGGTTTTACGGTTGTCGGGATGGCTGCCATTATTGTCCTGCTCGGCTATTTTGCCAACAGGTTCTCCGGGACAAGTTTTCTCAATAACCTCCTGCCGTTTGCCGGGGGTATTCTCGTCTTCATTCTTTTGGTTGCAGTTTTTCTCAGCATTTGGAAAAGACTGCGGAAGCGGTTGCAGGGCATATCGGTACTGCTGCCTTCGGCTCTTGTTATCGGCTTAGCCCTTTTAATCGGTGGTTTCGTGCCGAAGGAGCACTTCACCCGTGCCTTCGGCTCTTATCGCACCTTGGTCGGAGGTAAGGAAGAGGCCGGCAGGGTGACCCTTGCCCATCAGGTATATGCTGCCTATCGTCGCCTGGATACGGGGCAGCTGATGAAAATGATAAACCGGGCCGGGCCATATTCTGAGGCTATCGAAGAGGCGGCTAAGGCCTATGCTCTCGACATCGATCTTCTCAAGGGCCTTGCCGCTACGGAATCCTCCTTCCTGCCGCGCATCAGTGCCGACGGTGGCCATGGCCTCTTTCAGATCACCCAGGCGCCGGCCGCGGTGGTAACGGATGTCAACCTGATTTTCCCGGTAAAGAGTCGACAAATGGCCGATCCCCGCTATAATGCCTTTCTTGGGGCCGCCACCCTTCGTCACTATCTTGCTGAGATGAAGGGCGACCTGTTTCTAGGTCTCCTTGCCTATAATATTGGGCCGGCCAATGGTGGCCTGCGATTTATTATGGCACAATATGGGGTGACCGATTTCATTACTATCCAGCCCTACTTGCTGCAGTTGCCCCGAGACTATCCGATACGCGTTCTATCCTATTCTCTTGCTTTTCGCATTGAGCGGATGGAGGGAAGGCTTTTGGCCTATGAGGAGGGGAAAAACGCTGTGAGAATCCAAGATCTTGGTATTCCAGGATTATAATAACTAGCCAAGCAAAGCCCTATGCACCACCTGACTGATCTTGGCCAGTGCATAGGGCTTTTGCACATACTGCAAGGCCCCCAAGGCCAGGGCCTCCCTTGCCTGTTCGGATTGTGAAAAGCCACTGACAATAATGACCTTTTGTCTTGGATTAAAGTTGCAGATACGTTTATAGGTTTCAAGACCGTCAATCCCCGGCGGCATGAGCATGTCAAGAATGACAAGGTCGAAAGAATTGTCCTGGAGGGTGGAAATTGCCGCCTCGCCGCTCTCGGCTGCTCGCACCTTGTACCCTAAATGAAGAAGGATCTCTGAAGCTATCAACCGCTGTTGCTCGTTATCGTCGACCAATAGAATGGATTGGCCCTGGCCTTGAACCGGTAAGCCCTCGGGGGGCACCTCTCGTCGCTTGTCGCTCTTGACAAGTGGCAGGGAGATGTGAAAACGTGTGCCTTGTCCTTCATTGCTGGCAACCTCAATATATCCATGATGATCGGTCACTGTTCCCCAAACTACTGCCAGACCAAGACCGGTGCCGCTGCGACCTAGCTCTTTCGAGGAAAAGAACGGTTCGAAAATTCGCTCCTGGTATTCTAAGGGGATACCGCTTCCGGTATCGCTGATTGTCAGTCGGGCATAAGGTCCCGGTCGCCAAGCCGTAAAACCGGGAGGTTGGTTGGCAAACTCAAATCTCTCCAGGCCGAGGGTGATAACCCCGCCGTCCTGGATGGCCTCTGCCGCGTTATTTACCAGATTCATCAGGACATTAGAAAGGTGTGCCGGGGAGCCAAGCACAACAAGACCTTTCTGTAGTTCACCGGTCACCACCCTTACCTTCTTATGGTGAATGAGGAGCTCACGATATTCCGGACTCTCCAGATAATCACTGAAGAGCCGGCTGAGATCGACAGGTTCCTCCACCTGCATACCTCGTCTGGAAAGAGAGAGAAGGCCCTGGACAATTTTTGTCGCCCTTGCTCCGGCTGCGCGGATTGTTTCGAGAGGTTTACGTAAGGGTGCGTCCGGGGGCATCGTGGCCAGCAGGAGATCCGGATAGCTGACGACACCTGAGAGAATGTTATTTAGATCATGGGCGATTGACCCGGCGAGAACGCCAATTGCCTCCATTTTTTGGGCTTGATGCAGGCTCTGCGCCAGCTGCTGTTTTTCTTCCTCGGCTTTCTTCAAGTCGGTGATATTAGTGCCGACGGTCAGTAAGGCCGCTGGCACATCCGGCCAGTCGACGATGCGCTCACTGTTGAGAAACCATTTTCCGGTCAGGGGATTGAGCGATTCCCAGGTGACGGTTTGATCGGCCTCGGTCCTGGTTGCCAGCAGTCGGGGAATTTTACAGAAGAAGCAGGGGGTGTTTTTTTGTCTGAAGACCTGGTAGCATTTTTGCCCCTCGATTGCCTCACCGAAAAGCTCCTTGGCCGTTTTGTTGGCGAAAAGGATGGTGTAATCCCTGGTGTCGGTGACATGGACGTATGAGTCAACCCCATTGAGAACCGAGACAAAACGCTCGTAAATCTCTGTCAACCTCGTGTTGGCAGTTCTGAGATCCTTAGTTTTCAAGAGTACCTGTTCTTCCAGTTCGGCGTTGAGAAATGCCAGTTGCCGGGAAAGAAAGATATTGTCGAGTCGGCCGATAGCCAATCGCACCACTTGATCAAGGAGAAAGAGCATTGATGGTAGACGGTTACCGTCCGTCTGGCGGTCGAAAAAGAGAAATACACCGTCGCCGTACTGATGGCAGTGAAAAGGAATGAGGAGTGCTGACCAAAGGGGGGAGGTTTCTTTGGTGAGACCGGTGGAGATGTTCTGCAAATCATCAAGGAGATAGGGGCCATCGCTTAGTTCGCGGTACACCTCTGGTGTCAGCTGGATTGGATATCCGGTTTCCGGTTCGTCGGAAAAGGCGACATATGAGGCAATTTTTTCCACTGCACATTCGAGCAGAGAACCGCAGGTGACGAAGGGAAGATTTTTAAGGATGGAGATTCTCTCAAGCACCTGGTCGATGACCGCTGAAGGCTCGGTCAGTCCCTCGATCGCCTCTGCCACCAGGCCAAGCAGCATGGCGTCCTCTGCTCTCTCGGACAGCTGGTTGTTTTCCTCTTCAAGCACCTTGACGGTGGCCCGAAGCTTTTCAATTTCCGTTTGTTGATTGTTCATCGCTGTTTCTTCAGGGAGAGGCCGATTGCCTCAGCCAGGGACTCCGGTTCATCTTCCTGGATGAAATGGCCACCGGTAGCGATGCGGGTCAAAATACTGCCGGGAATATCATTATGCAGTTTCACCGCGATGGCCTCACTGAGATAGAGATCAGCATCGCCCCTGATGATCTGCACTGGCAGCTTGATGCGATGCAGATCCTCTTCAATTTCAACAAGATGTTGGTTGTTGAGGCAATTGGCGAAATGGAGAAAAGCCCTGCGTCCTGCCCGGTCGCGCATTGGTTTCCAGAAGTGATCCATTAATTCTTCGGTGAGCATTTCTTTATGGTACAGGCCCCGGCGAACTACGAGGCGAAAGGCACCGATGTCGAGGGAGGCCATGGCCAGTTGGCGAATAATCGGGGTACGTATGGCAATGATAGGCTGAACCGGCCAAAAATCATGGCCAACGGAGTTAATGAGGGTCAAACTGTGGAGTTTTTCCGGATATCTGACGGCAAAGAGCTGGCCTATTCCGCCGCCAATATCATGGCCGACAAAATGGACCGGGGTGACCCCCAGACACTCAATGAATTGACGAAGTATTTCGCAGTGCTGGGGTAGAGAATACGACACATCCAAGGGCTTAGCAGAGCCACCGCAGCCAAGAAGATCAACACTGATTACTCGGAAACGATCTCTTAGCAACGGAACTATCCGCCGCCAGATGAAGGAGTAGGTGGTGATCCCATGGACCAGCAGGACGGTTTCGCCGGACCCTTCCTGCTGGTAGGCAATTGACAGGCCGTTGACGTTGCAGATTGAAGGGGGAGTCTTCATTACGGGCACTGTCCTTTTTTAAAAACAGCGGGCCTTTCAAAGGGGGTATCTGCTGCAAACAAACAGATCTTTATCGAACGGTAGTAGCATTCGCCAAAAACAGCAAGGGAAAAAAGGAGGCCATGTGGCGAGTAGACCAACGCTGTGTGGAAAAGAATTTAACGGCAAAGATGACCAAGGAAATGGTTCATCTGCTTATACCACCATGGCCAGTCATGATTAACATCGTGGCCCCAGAAATCGAACCAGGCGGGAATGGCTTTGTCCCGGCAGATAGCTTGAAGATTGCGAGTGTCTTCCAGGGCCTCTTCGTCCCAGGCGCCCTGACCGACACTGATCATTATGGTACTCCTACGATACTCTTCCAGCAGCTTGGTTTCTGTGAGACCTGCGAGATAGGCGAGGGGGGAGTTGTAATACACCGCCGAGATGTCGGCCGGACCGAGGCAGAATTCAGGCCGATCAAGGCGATACAGGCCGCTGCAGGCAATTAACCCGGCAAAGAGTCCGGGATGTTTGAAATAAAAATTAACTGCGTGATAGGCCCCCATGCTGCAGCCGTTGGTCATTGGACGGATTTCCGGGTTTTGGCAGTGGTTGCGGATAAAGGGCACCACCTCGCTTGTCACATAGCGATCATAGGCCTCATGGCGGCCGTTACGCTCGGCGGGGGAGAGGCTGAAATTGTACCAGGACTGACTGTCGACGCTGTCCAAGCAGTACAGTTTGATCTGTCCGCCATCGATGAAGGAGGCAATAGCGCCTATCATGCCCATTCCCTCGTAATCGAAATAGCGGCCGCGGGAACAGGGGAAGACAATCAACGGGGTACCCCAATGACCGTAAACCTTCAAAGCCATTTCATGCCCCAGACTGGGGCTTACCCATCGATGTTCTTCAGTATGCATGTCTAACTCCGCTAAACGGCATGAATATCCTCGGGTTCCTGGATTAAGGTGGTTATTGCCTGGATGTCGGCGATTTCCGGCGAGCGAAAAATATAGCCAATATCGCCTAGAGCGCTGCTGAAAACCCCCGGGACATTTACCACCTGGACGATGAAGGGACTGTATTCGGCAAGGATCTGCGAGTGGCTGCGCCGGTACCGGTGATCGTTTTTCCGGCTGGCGTAGCAGCAATGATACTTGCGTTCGATGGGGGTCAGGCAGCAGCCGGTAACCAGCAACTCGGCCCACACCTTATAAATGTCGATATCACAGGCATAGTTGAACATGTCGGTGGTGAAGCCGCCGGGCGGGCGCATATTGACTTCCAGAGCGACATAGTTTGAGGCGGCGGTCTGGAAGAATTCAATATGGAAAAACCGCTCCCGCACATTGAAGGCCCTTACACATTTTCGGCCGAGGGTTTCCAGTTCCGGCGGCAGGTCACGGAGGGAATAGTAGCTGACATGGCGACCCTGGTTGACGGTTTCCATGATCCCTTGGCTGAAGGCGTGGCAGGTATGGAAAACAATCTGGCCATTGCGGTCGGTAAGGCCATCAAAGGAGAGGATGGTGCCTTCGATAAACTCTTCAAGGATATAATGGGTATCCTGTTTATCGGTAAAAAATGCTGACAGATCAGCATCGTTGTCAAGGCGAAAGGTGTTCAGCGCACCCACACCGGCGTCGGGTTTGGCGACTATCGGATACCCGACTTCGGTTATGAATGCTTCGGCTTCACGTATGTTTGCCACCACCCGCCCGGCGGCCACCCGAACTCCGGATTCACGGAAAATCTCTTTCATAGCCGATTTTCTGCGGATGGCGGCAATGGAATCGCCACGTATCCCGAAGATATTGAAGTCGTCCCTGAGGCGTGCCTCGGTCTCCAGCCAGTATTCATTGAGGGAGTCCAGCCGATCAATCTTGCCGTAGCGGTGGGTGAAATATCCGAGGGCTCGGACCAGTTCTCCATAGTCGTGCATGTTGCCCACCCGGTAGTATTCAGTCAGGGCAGCGCGGACGGTTTCAGGCAGCTGATCAAATGGGGCATCGGCGATACCGAGAACGGTCGCCCCGGCGTTTTTCAGTTGCCTGCAGAAGTGGTGATACTGGGCGGGAAAGTGTGGTGAGAGAAATACAACATTCATGATCCGATCCTTTGGGGTTGCAGAGAAGATTTCCTTCCAGTGGCCTGTACCGGGTGGTAGTGGACAAAGACACGTCGCATCAAGTCGATCTCACGGACCAGCAGTTCCTCGACCCGGGTGGCGATACGGTCGCCCTCGGCAACGGTGAGTTCAGGGGAGACGCCGATGGTGATATTCACCACCATATACATCCCGAACCTGTGGCCGTGGATCTCCTCGACATCAAGAACCTCGCCCATATTTTGCAGTTTACTCCTGATTTCCTCGGTAAGTTTTTTACCGGGCAGGGTATTCATCAGGTCAGCCGCCGATTCGCGGATAATTTCAACTCCGGTCAGGAGGATGATGATTGAGACAACGCCTCCGGCCAGAGGATCGACAAAGAGGTAGCCCAACTGTCCGAAGATGATGCCTATTGTCGCGGCCAGAGCCGAAAAGATGTCGTTGCGGTGATCGGCGGCCAGGGCCAGAAGAACATTACTATTGGTCAGTTTACCTATTTTTCGGGTCCATATGGAGAGCCAGATTTTCAGTAATATGGTGAAAAGGGCGATCCATAGAGCCAGTTGCGAGGCCCCGGCAGAATCACTATCACGACTGAGGAGATCATAGACGCTGCTTACGGAAGACCAGAAAATCGTTATGGCGGTGGAGATGACAAAAGCTCCGACCACCACCGCGGCGATCGACTCCAGGCGGTCATGACCGTAGGGATGTTCCTGATCGGCGGGCTTGCTCGAAATGGACATGAATATTTTTACCACAATGCCGTAAGCCACATCGGAGGTCGAGTTGATGCCGTCTGCAAGAAGAGCCGGGCTGTGGCCGAAAATTCCGACACTGGTCTTCAGTAGGGCCAAGAGAGCATTGGCGGCCAGACCGACGTTGACCGCCAGAATACCCTTTTCATGTCGTTCCGTGGTAATCATAATAGTCTCATTCTTTGCCGGCACCCTCTTCTACCAGCCATTTTTCCTTTAAGAAGGTGATTCCGGCATGGTTGGTAAGGTCGAGTTGGATGGGGGTGATGGATACATCGCCGCACGCGAAGGCATGCACATCGGTGTCTTCGCCGGGGTCGGTCACCGGGGTCCCGCCGCCGATCCAATAGTGTGTGGCACCACGCGGGTCGAGGGTTTCGTGGATGGAATTTTCCCAAAGCCTCCGGCCCTGACGGGTCACTCTCATTCTTTTATGGCTGCTGCCGCTTGGTACATTGATGTTTAAAAGGGTGTCACCGGGCAGGGAGTTGCGGAGTATTTTTTCGGCCATGCAGGCAGCGATCTGCATGGCCGCCCGATAATCGTAGGGTGGTTCTCCGCCGACCGAGATGGCCATGGAGGGAATCCCGTACATGGTCCCTTCAATGGCTGCGGACACGGTTCCTGAGTAGGAGATATCGTCGCCGAGATTGGCACCGGCGTTTATTCCGGAAACGAGAAGATCGGGGCGAACGGCTAGAATTTTTTTCAGCCCGACGGCGACGCAGTCGGTTGGTGTCCCGTCGATGGTATAGAAGTTTTTCTTGAGGCGTATCACCTTCAGCGGTCTGTTCATGGTGAGAGAGTGGGACACCGCAGAATTGTCGCGATCGGGGGCGATGACAATGGTTTCGCCAAGGGCCTTTAAAGCCTGTTGCAGGGCTTCAATGCCGGGGCTGTGAATGCCGTCATCGTTGGTTATGAGGATTGTTTTCATAGGCTATCAGCCATTTCTTTTTCAACGATCTCCCAGAAGGCTTCGACGACCGGGTTGCGTTTATTTTTCCGGAGGGTGCAGACGCCGACGGTAAAAGGCGTCAGTTGCGGCGTCAGTTCGACAACCTCCACCTCGCTTTTCAGGCTGCTTTTTTGCAGTACCAGAAGGGGTACAATGCCGATGCCGCAGCCCATGCTGACCATGGCTATTATCGCTTCGTTACCGGATACCTGCGCATAAATTCGAGGGCGAATGCCTTTTTCAGCAAACCACTTTTCGCCCCGCAGGCGGCTCAGTCCCTCTGAGGGCAGAATAACCGGTGTTGTATCCCAGTTAATCGTGCTGTATGAGCTACTGATAATATCGGGGAAGGAAGTTGACAAGATAAACACTAGAGGGGTTTGCAGAAGTGTTATGAATTCGAATCCTTCCGGTTGATGATCGGGGAGGGCGGCGACAGCAATGTCGACCTCCCTGGCTTGCAGTTTGGGCAGGGCCTTGGCAGCATCACCGGTCTGGATGTGGATTGTCACCTCCGGATGGGTTTTTCGGAACCGGCCGAAAATTTGCGGCAGAACAGACAATATGGCGGTTACCGAGCAGTACAGAGTGAGTTCTCCGCGCAGGGTAGTATCGCTTTTCAGACGATTTTGCAGGATGGCCCACCTGCTGATGGTCTCCTCGCAATATTCTTTAAAAAATATCCCCGCCTGGGTAAGACTGACGGTGCGGTTGTTGCGGAAAAAAAGGGCTTCGCCCACCTCGATTTCCAGTCGCTGTATGGTCCGGGTCAAGCCCGAGGCAGTAATATGACAATCAATACTGGTGCGTCCGAAATGTAAGGTCGTTGCCAGGTGTTTAAAGAGTTCGAGTTCCCTGATATTCATGAGCCGCCTGCAGCAAACGGAGGAGTGGTCTCGAGCCCGTCCAAGACATGAACCGCATGCTCTGTCTGGTTCTGTTGTGGCCAGGGCGAAGTGTTGCAAGATCAGCAATACAATATCACGAATAAATCACTTGACGCAACAGGAGTTTCCCAATATATCAGATTAAACATTACCGATGGTCGGTCGATCAATGAAAAATTATACAGATACAAGGAGATAAAAATGGGAGCAAATTACTTTAATACCTTGCCGCTGCGTCGGCAGATAGAGGAACTGTCCAAGTGCCGTTTTATGGATGCGGCAGAGTTCGACGGTGTAGAATATTTGCAGGGCAAGAAGATAGTAATTGTCGGCTGCGGTGCCCAGGGCTTGAATCAGGGTTTGAATCTGCGCGACAGCGGCCTTGATGTGGCCTATGCCCTGCGGGAGGTGGCCATCAAGGAAAAACGTCAGTCCTGGAAAAATGCCACGGAAAATGACTTTGCCGTGGGTACGTATCAAGAGCTTATTCCGTCCGCCGATCTGGTGATCAATCTGACACCTGACAAGCAGCATACTAATGTCGTCTCAACAGTTATGCCGCTTATGAAAAAAGGCGCTTGTCTCTCCTATTCCCACGGTTTCAACATTGTTGAGGAAGGGATGAAAGTCCGCGACGACCTGACGGTCATCATGGTTGCCCCCAAGGCGCCCGGCACTGAGGTTCGCCAGGAATATAAGCGGGGATTCGGCGTGCCGACCCTCATCGCGGTACACGGCGAAAACGATCCGAACGGTGAAGGCTGGGATATCGCCAAGGCCTACTGCTGCGCAACCGGCGGGGATAAGGCCGGGGTACTTGAGTCATCCTTTATCGCCGAGGTAAAGTCGGATCTCATGGGGGAGCAGACCATCCTTTGCGGCATGCTGCAGACCGGGTCTCTGCTCTGTTATGACAAAATGGTCGAGCTTGGCATTGACGCCGGATACGCCGCAAAACTCGTGCAGAACGGCTGGGAAGTTGTCACCGAATCCCTGAAACTGGGTGGTATTACTGCTATGATGGACAGACTCTCCAACCCGGCCAAGATTAAGGCATATATCCTCGCCGCGGAGTTGAAGGACATTCTCCGGCCGCTCTTTGAAAAACACATGGATGATATTGCCTCCGGCCACTTCTCAAAAACTATGATGGCCGATTGGGCAAATGATGACGCTAACCTCCTGAGATGGCGGAAAGAAACCGGGGAAACCGCATTCGAACGAGCAGCATCGACGACCGCTAAGATCGAAGAGCAGGAGTACTATGACAAGGGAATCCTCATGATCGCCATGGTGAAGGCCGGAGTGGAACTGGCCTTTGAGACCATGGTCAGCTGCGGTATCAAGGAGGAATCGGCATATTACGAGTCGCTCCACGAAGTGCCGCTTATTGCCAATACCATTGCCAGAAAGAAGCTTTACGAGATGAATGTGGTCATCTCCGACACCGCAGAATATGGTAACTATCTTTTTGCCAACGCGGCTGTGCCCCTGCTCCAGGGTTTCATGAACACCGTCGAAACGGATGTTATCGGCAAAGGACTTGATCCTTCAGATAACGCAGTCGATAATCTTGACCTGATTCAAGTGAACGAAGGAATCCGTTACACCGTCATCGAAGGGGTTGGCGAAGAGCTGCGTTCTCACATGAGTGCGATGAAGCCGATCATGTAACCCTTGCTCCCGGTTTTCATGGCAGTAAGCCGTTGTAAAAAAAATAACATGGCCGAAGAAATACTTAGAACGGCATAAGGAGCCGTAAGGAAATGGTTATAAATTGCCCTGGTTATTTCCTTACAGCTCCCAAGCATTGACGGGGATCCCGAGATATGACTTTTCGGGTTCCTCGTTTATCAGGTTTATGAAAATATTTTTAAAAAAAATGCTGGACCAGGCAACTTTGTGAGAAAAATGTAAGGACGGGAAAGTATCGTGGGACAACAATAATGAAATTGAAATTATTGTACAAGGCATTGGTTTCCAGGCGGAAAACCGATGGAAACCAGGGACACCCGTTCCTTTACAGAAAACTCACATTTTGAGGAGGTTCCATGAAAGCTTTACATCTGTTACTGGTTGCAATTTTCACTTTCACCCTTGGTTTGTCTGCCCTATCAGGTAATGCTCTGGCGGCAACTGAAAAAAAAGAAGTAAGCGCTCCGGCTGATAAAGTTACTGCGGTTGAGAAAAGCAGCGCCACGAAAGCAACCAAGGGTATTCCCAAGGATGTTAATATTAATACTGCCGACAAGGAACTCCTCACCCTCTTGCCAGGTATCGGGCCAGTAACAGCCGAGGCGATTCTTGCCTACCGGAAGGACAATGGAAATTTCAAAAGTATCGATGAGTTGACAAAGGTGAAAGGTATTGGCGAAAAAAGCTTGATGAAACTCAAGCCGTTCCTGCAGACAATTTAGATGCCTTACAGATTATTTTCGTTTATAAAAAACAAGAAAATAATCTGCGCAAGGTACTTCTCCCCCCCCTTGTTTGTGGGGGGGCTCTTCGGAAAATTCTTTGCATGGTTGTTGCGAAGAATTTTTCGTAAAAAGACTTGTCTCGATCATCGACAGCTTGATCTCGGGAGCAGCAAGGCAGTAACTTGGTCGTTTCTTCTTTTTCTTTGCAACTCCTCCTGCCCACCCAAAACATACTGAAAAATAATGCAAAAAATTTTCACCGCGCCCTATGCGGTCACCATTGGCGACATCAATTATGGTGGTCATCTCGGTAATGACCGGCCACTCTTAATATTCCAGGATGCAAGAATTCGTTTTCTTCAAAGGCTTGGCTTTTCCGAGAGAAATATTGGTGAAGGAAAGGGCATTGTCGTGGTGGAAGCTGGGTGCCGGTACCTGCGTCAGGTGTTTTTGCACGATGAACTGGATGTCCATGTGACAATCGGAGAGTTGGAAGGCAAAAAGTGCCGTCTCGATTATAGTGTGGATCGAAAAGGTGACGGGCAAAAAGTCCTCACCGGTTTCACGCTTATGCTGGCCTATGATTATGACTCTCGCAAAGCGGTAGCACTGCCGGAACCTTTTCTCTTCAACTGTCGGCAGTGGCTATCCTCGCTGTGATAGATTCTCGTTCTGATTAGAGGGCTTTTCTACCTTGTTCCCCAAGGAGACAAAGCCCTGCAGAGGGAGGTTCGTTATACAAACTATATTTCTATAGAAGGCATGGAAGCTTGATATCGATGGAAATCTGCATGCTGAGAAGAATATCCAGCTCATTTTCTTGACGGGGTGTCAGGCCCACGAATTCTACCCCGATTTCCAGAGCAAAACCGTCGGTAAGATCTGGATGCCCCAAGTTTCTCTCCCAGATTTTGCGAACACGGAGTTGCTTGAGAAGAACGCCTCTGGCGTCGATGATATCCAACGGCCATATGGCTGGGAAGGAATGGTGGTAGAGGCAGCCGAACGAGAGTCCATCGCTGCCGATGTCCAAAATTTTCCCGGTACCCCGACCAGTGATGACGAGAAGATGCATCTCCCTGTATCGGCCATTTTTCCGTCGGTCCCTTGTATATGCCTGACCATGAACTTCCGGTATGCTGAGCTGGTTCATGTGTTCCTCCAAATTGAATGCATCAGAAAATATCCCCCGCTGTTTTTAATATTGATGGAGCAGTTTGCCGAAAACTCCTTGTTTACATACTAGCAAATCATATGCCAATAATTATTTGTTTATTATATTAATGGGATATGCACGAGATGTTAGGTGCTATGAAGGGATGGCTGGATCAATTTTTGCTTGATCTGATAGGGCAAGTGCAGAAAATGCTCAATATCCCATGAGGGAAAAAAACTGAAGGAAATTCTTTGCTATGAAGAAGATGTTAATGCCAAGAAGAATTGTCGGTTTTCGGTGGTTTGCAATACGAAAAATGAGTCGTCCGGCAATGGCTTGAAGTAAAGTGTGGGGCAGAAAAAAAATCGGCCCACTCCGTTTTTTTTTGGAGCGGGCCAAAGCAATTCTAATCCCCCACAAGGGGTTATAAGTGCCTTTCGCAGATTTTTGTGAACGAATATAATATGGAAGGCACTAATCAATGCCTTCCATATCGCGTCCGCAGCACAAAGGGACTGCTCCTCCGGCCTTCACATTCATGTATTTGTTGCAGATACCACAATAATATGTATCGTCTTTTGGTGCGGTCTTATCTGCAGAATAGACCGTGGCACCACCCTTGATACCTTCAATGTTGAAACGGGCAAGTTCATTTACTCCGGGCACGTATTGTCCCATCGGGACCAGTTTTTTATTATTGCCGTAGCAATCAATAATGATTTTCCACAGGGTGTCGAGACTGGCCTTCTCTTGTGCCGATTCCGGGGTAATTTCAACAACGTTTCTATCAACCGATATTTTCATTTAAGTGATCCTCGCTGTTTAGTACCTAGAAATTCATTTCTTGGTTATTAAGAATGAATTTCGTGAAGGTACTCATCCCATTTAATGGGATGAGATTTTTTAAATTTTGGTTTAAAAGATATCCCTTGAAATGAACACCTTGTTCCTTTCCTGATAATTCTCTTCATGAAAAATTTTTCACAAAAACCATGAAAATAATTCTTCTTAGGGACGAAGTATTCTAAGAATACTTCCAGAAATCCTCCTTAGCTGCCCCACATTTTGGACATACCCAGTTTTCGGGGACATCTTCCCAAACAGTTCCTGGATCGACACCATTTTCGTAATCGCCTTCTGCCGGATCATAGATATAACCGCAAGGACATTCCCATTTCTGCATTGCATTCTCCTTGTTAAAAAATGAATGTGAATTTTAACCTAATAAAATAATAATGAGAATGATTGTTATTGTCAAGGGAGGTCAGGAAAATCAAACCTGGAATTTTTGGTCAAAACGTATATCAACACTTCTCTATCAACTGAAAAACTGACAGAAATTGGTTTCAGTGGATCCTTGCGGGGGAAACGATTA
Organism: Pseudomonadota bacterium; assembly: GCA_018821785.1. Classification (GTDB taxonomy): domain Bacteria; phylum Desulfobacterota; class Desulfobulbia; order Desulfobulbales; family Desulfocapsaceae; genus Desulforhopalus_A. Next base: position 954 of record JAHJLI010000297.1, on the reverse strand, counting down.
AAGAATTTTTAGCCAGAAGCTGCCAATTTCCTTATTGTTGTAAGTGGCATTGATAGGGTAACGAAGTCCTTTTTTGTTCTCGGAGAATCGAGTCCATAGGTCATGCTCGGGATACAGGGGATAATTGATATCATTGCCGTCATTTTTGACTTTTGACGGTGAGAAGCCTTTTAAATTGACGAAAATCTGGTTATCAAGTCGGCTAATATTTGATCGGATGCCTTTGATGATCATAGGTTTGTCTCTTGGGACAGCGATTTCCCCACCTACAGAAACAGAGACTAACTGGCCGTCGACATTTAGCAATAAGTGCTCAGCACGAAGTTCAATTGGCGGATCTTCATGTTTTTTCGAAGAGGATTCGGCGGATTGAATAGGGAGCATTTTGGAGATTTTATTATCTTGTATTGTGTCAGTGCTCGCGATTTTGTCAGTTTTTATTACAATGTCAATGAAACCGCAGGCCTCTGCATCTTTACGAATGATTACCTTGGTGGGCGCGGCAATGCGAAAGGGCAAATTTGTGTCATTATGGCTACCCATGGCAACAAAATCAGCGGTCAGTCCGCGATTGAAATTTGCGATTATATCAGTAATGACAACCTGGTCGCCGCTTTCGATTGGCAATTCCGAGCCGCTTGGAACGGCGATGGGCAACCCGCCATTGACCTTAATAAGAACGTAGTCGAGTTTGGTGTTTTCAATATGAAGACCTGGGGTTTCAGGGATGATGCCAAACTCTTCCATAAAGGCATTGATCACCAGTTTTTGAAAGCCTACCTTTATGGAATTTGATTTGATCGATTTTGTAGTTTCCACCCCAAAGGCGGGGATATTTTCCTGAGTGAGGGCATAATAGGTTGCAGATTTGCGTTGTTCCACGTAGCGAGTATTTTCAGAGACCGTGTTGTGGTTGTTAGGTTGAAAGTGGTAGCGACTGTTCTCAACCTGCTG
>JAHJLI010000033.1 GCA_018821785.1 Pseudomonadota bacterium | reverse complement strand
CTCGAGAAAGAGTATTTCATCAAGGGGGGTGCCGGAGAGCCTTCCCTCAAAAAGACTTGAAATGTATTTGTTGTCCATGACTCACTCTGGATGTTCAACTTAACTGCGGCCACTTTCCGGACATTCTATCACTTATTTTTGGGATATGGCAAACCCTCTTGCTGAAAATCTCTTTTTTAGTGAAATTTCAATTGAAAATGCCATTCTTGATCCTGTCCCCGAAAACGTATATACTATTTGTAGCATTGTAAGTCCGGCGTTGGCAAGAACAACGAAGTGACATTGAGACTTTATTGTTTTTTGCAGGTACTCTTTTTTCTATGAAATACAAAAGGAATACGGAGTACATGAGACCAAGGTTGTAAAAATCTAACAAAATGAAATGAAAGAGATGAAAAATTCCGTTGTTGTCTTGATAGTTGATGACGATGAACTGGTTCGAATGACGCTGAGCGTTCTAGTCGGATCACTTGGCTATCATTGTCTTGTTGCTGGTGACGGTGTTGAGGCAATTGCCGTTATGAGATCGACGCCTGTCGATCTTGTCCTGACAGATGTTGTCATGCCTGGGATGGATGGTCTCGAACTTCTTGCCCATATACACGAACATCACAAGAATACCGATGTAATAGTCGCTACCGGATTTCATGATAAGGCAAGTTATGCGGAGGTTATCAAGGCTGGAGCCATTGATTTCATCAAAAAGCCGATCGATCAGGCTGAACTTGATGCCAAGCTGGCCAGGGTTGTTCGTGAGCGAAATTTGGTGCGGAGTCTTGAATTGCTATCAAAGCAGGACGGTTTGACAGGGATTTTGAACAGAAGGGCTTTTGATGAGCATTTTTCCTACGAGCTGGAGAGGGCTTTTCGGCAAAAATATTCATTGATGCTGGCTATAATCGATGTTGATAATTTCAAAGAATATAATGACAAGCTCGGTCATCAGGAAGGTGATAAGGCATTGATGAGCCTTGCTGAAATCATGAAAGAGTGCACTAGGGAGAGTGTGGATATGTGTTTTCGCCTCGGAGGAGACGAATTTGCTGTTTTACTTCCGCAGGCCACTCCAAGCCAAGGGACGGAAATTGTCCAGCGGATTCTTCTGACTTTTCTTGAGAGAAACTTTGGTCGCACCAGCCTTTCAATCGGACTCCTCTCCTGCAAACGAAACAAGCAGGTGCCGAAGGAGGAAGACGAACGGGCGATGAAAGAACGAGCTGACCAAGCCATGTATGATGCTAAAAAAGGCGGCAAGAACTGTGTGGTTGCAAGGGTTTGATTCTACGACTGACAGATTATTTGTGTTCTTAAAAACAAGACAGAAATCAGCGAAGGTACTTCTCCAATTTAGCGGGGCTAGCAAAGAATATCCTTGTGAAAGGACCGGTCCGGCTCAATCGGATATTTCCCGTTAAAACAGGCCAGACAGAAATTATCGCAGGTCATCCCTGTTGCCTTCACAAGCCCCTCCAAACTTAAATAATGCAGTGAGTCGAGGTCGAGATATTCGGCAATCTCTGCAATAGTTTTATTATTTGCGATAAGCTGGCCTGCTGATGGAAAGTCTATTCCATAATAACAGGCGTGTCTGGTTGGAGGGCAGCTCACCACCATGTGGACTTCTTTTGCCCCCGCTTCCCGTAGGGCTCTCACTCGGCTTTTTCCGGTTGTTCCCCTGATAATTGAATCTTCAACAATAATAAGCCGTTTTCCTTTAAGAAAGGAACGAACAGGGTTAAGTTTTACCTTTACGGTGAAGTCACGCATCGACTGAGTCGGCTGGATAAACGTCCGGCCGACATAATGATTGCGTATCACTCCCATTTCAAATGGAATGCCGGATGCCTGAGAGTAGCCGAGCGCCGCATAGTTGCCGGAATCGGGAAAGGGCATGACGAAATCAGCATCGATTTTGGCCTCTTCAGCAAGGATCTGTCCCATTCGCTTCCTCGCCTGATAGACATTGATTCCGAAAATCTCGGAGTCCGGACGAGCAAAATAGACTTGCTCAAATATACAAAAATGGCTGTTTTGTTTTGGCCAGGGAAAGATTGAGGTCATCGCCCCATTTTTGAAAACGACCACCTCGCCGGGTTCTATATCTCTTATATATTCGGCCTCTATAAGATCGAGGGCGCAGGTTTCTGAAGCGACTATCCAGCCGGCGTTTCCACCGTTTTTCAATTTGCCGAGACAGAGGGGGCGAAAGCCATCAGGATCCCGCACTGCAATCATCGTATCCTGGGTCATAAGTAGCAGTGAGTAGGCCCCTTTTAGAGCTGTGAAAGTCTGGCGGAGCGCTTGTTCCAGATCAAGATGGGCGGAGCGGGCCATGAGATGGAGTACTACCTCGCTATCCATGGTGGTTTGAAAAATCGAACCCTGTTCCTCCAGGCCGGTACGCAGTGAGATGGAATTGACAAGATTACCATTGTGGGCAACCGCCAAGGTTGTTCCTTTATGAGTGACCAGGAGCGGCTGAGCGTTGGTTATATTCGATGCCCCGGTGGTCGAATATCGCACGTGACCTATGGACAGATGTCCCTTCAGGCTCTGGATTGTGCTTTCGGAAAAAACCTCGGGAACCAAACCCATGTTTTTGTACATGGACACCTTGGCACCGTCGGATGTAACAATTCCGGCGCTCTCCTGGCCGCGATGCTGCAGGGCATACAGTCCAAAATACGTCAGTTTTGCTGAATCCTGATGATTATAAATGCCGCACACCCCGCATTCGTGTGTGGGGCGCCCATTTGATGATTTGGTGGTAGTGTTTTGTAACATCGACAGCAAGTCCCTTGGTTGTCTGAAAAACAGGTAGCTCGGTGTAGTATCTCTATCTACTGAGAGATCTCAGCTTCTTTTCCGTAATTGCCAAATAGGTAAAGGCACAAAGAAGGAATCTTTGTGCCTTTACCTGAGTATCCCGAAAGAGGAAATCTATATTAAGTATTCCCCAAATTCAATAAGAAAGAATGGCCAGGGTGGAAAATTACTTTTTCGAATCTACTGCAACTCTGTTGCCAAGGCATAGAGGAGTTCAGTGAGATTGACCAGGTCATTGAGATCGAGCTGTTCGTTGACGGTATGCACCTTGTCCATTCCGGTTGCAACAATAGCCGTTGGTAAACCAGCGCCGTTAAAAATATTCGCATCACTGCCACCGCCCGCGACAATGTAGCGCAGTTCTTTACAGCATGCTCCGGCGGCCTTTTTGATTCTCATGAGGACCGGGGCATCCTCGGCAATGGCCATTGGCGGGTAGTCGTCGACAATTTCAATGGCGACGGAAGGTCTATTGGCACCTGTTGCCGGATTTCCCTGCCAGTCTGCGACAATTCTCTGAAAAACATTAAAAATATCCTCGGTGTAGCGTACCAACTTGTCGCGGGAATGGCTGCGAACCTCACCCCGCAAAACAACTCGATCAGGGATAATATTGGTTGCAATTCCACCTTGGATCATACCGAAATTACAGGTTGATTCCTCGTCAAGTCGACCCAGACGGATTATCGTCAGGGCCTGTGCGGCAAGAGCCAAGGCATTGATGCCGGCTTCTGGACAGAGGCCGGCATGGGCGGCCATGCCCTTGATTTCAACTTTTATCTTATTGGCGGCAGGTGCACCAACGATGACATGATTGTTGCCGGTGGAATCCAAGGCATAGCCGTACTTAGTCCGCAGTTTGGAACAGTCCAGGTTTTTCGCGCCGAGCAGACCGATTTCTTCGCAGGTAGTGACTACAACCTCAAGAGTCGGATGAGCAATATTATTTTCCTTTAGAATGGCGAGAAGTTCAAGGACTGCGGCAATGCCGGTTTTATCATCACCGCCGAGGATGGTGTCGCCTTTGCTGGTGAAAATATTCCCGTTTCTGACTACTTCGACTCCAGTTGCCGGTTCAACGGTGTCCATGTGGCAAGAAAAAAACAACCCTTCCTGGTTCGGGAGGCTTCCATCGAAGCGGACAATGAGATTCCCGGATTCAGAACCGGTGCGGGCAGCTGAATCGTCTTCATAAATGGCATCGGCGCCGAGCGCGGAAAATGCCTGTTTAAGATAAACGGCGATATCCCCTTCCTGGCGGGAAGGACTACTAATCTGGCAAAGTTCGGTAAAGGTTACGGCGAGCCGTTCCCGGTTGATTTCTATGGTCATACACGATCCTTTTTTATTTTTGCAGGAGAACCACGGCATGACAGCCGATGCCTTCCTGTCTTCCGGTAAATCCCATGCCTTCGGTGGTTGTTGCCTTGATGTTGAAAACATCCGTAACAACCCGGCAGGCTTGTCCAAGCTTTTCCTTCATCTGAGGTAGAAAAGGAGCCAGCCGGGGAGCTTGACAGATCAAGGTAATATCTGCATTAACAATCATAAAGCCATTATTTCTGACGAGTTGAATGACCCTTTTGAGGAGGGAAATGGAGTAGACATCAAGAAACTGGGCATCGGAGTCGGGAAAATGTTTGCCTATATCTCCATTCCCCGTTGCCCCGAGGAGGGCGTCGCACAGGGCGTGGGTAAGAACATCTGCGTCGGAATGCCCGGCCAGGCCATGGCTGTGCGGGATGGTGACACCTCCAAGGACCAGCTTGCGGTTTTCGGTAAAACGATGGGCGTCGTAGCCGTGTCCTATACGAAAGATCGGTGCCGCATTATTGCTCAGGAGTTTTTCTGCCAAGAAGAGATCCTCCGGACGGGTGATTTTGATATTGGTCTCGGCACCTTCTACAAGGGTTACCGGAATGGCCGCTTTTTCAAGGAGGGAGGATTCGTCGGTGACATCGGCGTCGCCGTTTATACGATATGCCTTTTCAAGGAGGTCTCGCCTGGCTGCCTGGGGGGTTTGGGCTTGCCAAAGGGATATGCGGTTTATTGTCTTGGCGACTTGGCCAAGGGTGTTGTCCTTTTTCAGGGTATCTTTTACCGGCACGGCGGCGATGGCGGCGCCACTTACGAGGGCAGCTTCATAACATCGAACAATCAGTTGCCGGGTAATGAGTGGTCTTGCCCCATCGTGAACCAGAACGATTTCTGTCGAGTCATCAAGGGCGTCGAGACCGGCTCTGACCGAATCCTGACGTCTCCGACCACCGGCCACTATCGTCAACTTTGTCTCATCGAATCCATGATCAAAAAGGAGCGAGCGAGTATGTTGTACCATGTCGGAGGGCACAACCACTACAATGCGTGCGATATAGTCCTCGTCGCAAAAAGCCCGGACTGTCCGGACAAGAATGGGGATGCCGGCAAGTAGGTGATACTGTTTCGGATGATCTAAGTTCATCCTGGTGCCGAAGCCGGCAGCCGGAATGATAACAGCGGCTCTGGGGGTCATGGGAAATGGAGGGGCGGGCTATAAATAATCTTATGGGCAATCCCGTGGAAATTTGCGATTCTCAGCAAGCTGAACCGACCTTACTTGAGCGAAAAAAAGGAGCGGGCTATAAGCCGAATTCTGTACCCCCGTAAAGGGGCCATGATCATTTAACTGGGATGTTGATTGCTCAACATCTCTTGCAACCTACCCGGAGATTTCGGGCGGGCCGCCCTCAAACATCTCCCTATTTGGTCTTGCTCTGGGTGGGGTTTGCCGTGCCTTCCATGTCACCATGGAAGCGGTGAGCTCTTGCCTCGCCGTTTCACCCTTACCTGAAAATACCAGGCGGTTTATTTTCTGTGGCACTTTCCCCCGGTCGCCCGGCGTTCGTGTTACGAACCACCCTGCCCTGCAGAGTTCGGACTTTCCTCTCCGGTAAAAACCGGAGCGATCATGCGCCCGCTCCAGCCAGCACTGTAGTTGGAAACGGCGAAAGAAGAAAGGGAAAAATGTAGCCTAGTTTTTATCTTCCGCAGGCGGGGCGTAATGAATCATCCGCTGGCAGGTCGGGCAGTCGAAGAGCTGGTCACCCCTCAGCAATTGATTGAAAAGCTGTGCTGGGAGTGCCATGAAGCAGCCCTGACAAACACCATCGACCACATTGACAACCGCTAAGCCGTTGCGGCGCTGACGAAGTGTGTCGTACTTGCGGAGGACTGTTGGTTTGATCTTGATCGCCTGCTCGCTCCGTTGGCTATCCTTTTCTTTTTTCCCCTTGTTGATCGCTTCAATGTTGGTGCGTACCTTCTCGGTTTCTTCAGCAACAAGTTCTTTTTCGCCTTTCAACAAGTTCTTTTCTTCGGTCATCTGGGCCGTCAACTGTTCGATTGAGACCATGATCGCGACGATTTTTTCTTCATTTTCCTTGGCGCTCTTTTTGGCATCCTCAATTTCTTTGAGGATTGCCGTCTGCTCCCGACCGGTCTGAACCTGCATCATCCTCGATTGGCGATCTCTGACATGAGCCATCTTGTCTGCCATTTCGCCTTCAAGAGTACGGCTTTCTTGTTGTTGGGAGGTGTTCTTTTCCTGCAATTCATTGATGAAATTCTCTCTTTTTGCCAGGGCGGAGATCCGTTCATCAAGATCACTTTGTTCAGCCTTGATAGCCTGGTCGATGAGATCAATTTCCATGTCAATGGCCTGCAGTGCAACGAGTTGGGCTAAAAGTTCATTCAAAATGATTCTCCTCTTCTGTGTTACGTTACTTTGGGTTGCTTCTATCCAGTTTAACGAAGGGGTGACGCTCCGTTTTGGTCTCCAAGATGTCGATATTCCATTGTTCACTACGACTAGCCTCATCCAGTTTTTTGACCAGGAAGGAGACTGCCGGTTTTTCGGTGGCGTAATGGGTGCCGTCGATAATGCAAAAATTATTTTCAATTGCCCAGATCGCCGTGCTGTGTTTGATTTCTGCAGAGAGGTAGACCTCTGCCCCGAGCATCCGAGCTTGTGGCGCAAACTCTGACCCACTACCGCCGCAAACTGCGACAGTTGTAATTTTGTTCGGCAGTACTCCAGCTACCTGGACACTCTCAAGGCCCAGGATATCGAGAACGTGTTTCAGGAATTCGGCGGCGGTTATTGGGGGTTGATAGGAACCTATACGGCCGAGGCCGGTGTACGTCGAATTTTCCTGGGGCGTTGGGATAAGAGGCGATTGGTTGTCCAGCCCGAGTTGAGTCGCAAGAATGGAACTGACACTGGTTTCTGCGCTGTCGAAATTGGTATGGCAGCCGATGATGGCGATCCGATTAATGATAGCTTTCTCGAGTAACCTACCATCCGGAGTAGAGGTGTCGATCGCCGGCAGTGGTTTGAAGATGACAGGGTGATGGGTTATTATTGTGTTGGCCCCCAGGCTGATAGCTTCATCAATGAGGATGGTGGTCGGATCAAGCCCGGCAAGGATTGCAGTTACCTCCTGGTCCGGGTTGCCAATCAAGAGTCCAACATTGTCCCATGGCTCGGCCAGATTGAATGGGGCCAATGTGTTGAGGCTACTGATAATATCTTTTACTCTTGCAGTCATAACAAATTTGCTATTGTTTAAGCGGTAAAAACAAAAAAGGTACACTCCACAGGGAATGTACCTTTTGATTCACCTAGCCGGTTCGGGCATTTCCTGCCCGGTTCGGCTTGTATGTGCCAGGGGTGTTATGCCTTCCCCTTGTTGTATGAATAATGTTGGTTTTTTCAAGGAACTCGTTGTTTCTGGTCAGAAGCTGCAGTATTAATGGTGGGCGCAGTAGGATTCGAACCTACGACCGATCGGTTATGAGCCGATGGCTCTACCAACTGAGCTATACGCCCGCTTCTCTGACAATAAAACAAATTATATAAAATCACTTTAGCGACAAAGTCAATAAAAAAAGACAATAAAGGCGAGAAAAGAGTTCGGGTTCAGACCTTCGCCGACTGAATGGAAAACCCAAGACGGTGGTTGTCAAACAGGAAAGTATAATTATCCTAGAGAAGTAAAGGGATTTTTATTAAAAGGGTCTTTGCTTTTTGATTCTCACGTACCACCTTTTCTCTTAGTGCCTTTTTTTAATTCCCAGAAATTTTGGTGAACATCCTTGATGTATTCAAATCTGATTCTTTTCCTGGTTGCTATTTTTCTTTTCACCATTGAAGGCGTGCCGAAAACGCCATGGCTGAGCGGTTGGCAGTCATTGGCACTGCTTGTTGTGCTACTGGCAGGATACGGCAAAATTGCCTGGAAGCTTTTTTCCAGAAAGCAGACCTTGACATCCGCCGGCTACTTCCGGGTAGAGAAACAGCTGGCTGTTACGGCCTTGGTCTTTTACGGCGCGACACTGTACCTCTGTGATCCAAAATATTATCTGCAGCTTCTGTCCTTCGGTAATACTATGCCGGCTTTGGTCAATTTCGCCGGACTCATGCTTTTTGTTGTCTATCTCGCTCTCATGTGGTGGGCCGGGCAGCCTAACTATGAACATATCTTTGCCCGAAAATACCGGCCGGTCATGTTTGTTATCAACAACATTCGGACCAATCTGCCCATTGTCGTGCCCTGGATTATTATTTCCCTGTTGTATGATATAATAGCACTGCTGCCATTGCCGGGATTACAGAAGTTTGTTGCCTCGGAATGGGGAGACCTGCTCCTCTTCGGCGTTTTTCTCATTTTCGTCGTACTCTTTTTTCCTCCCTTGGTGCGCAGGTTGTGGGGTTGTAAAAAACTGCAGGAAGGGTATCTGAAAGACCGGCTGGACACGTTTTGCGCTACCCAGAACTTTTCTACGGACTTTTATCTTTGGCCACTTTTTGAAGGGTGGGTTTTGACCGCTGGAGTGATGGGCATTATCCCTGGCCTTAGATTTATTCTCATAACTCCGGCGCTTATCGAAACCATGTCGCGCGAGGAGCTCGAAGCGGTCATGGCCCACGAGATTGGTCATGTAAAAAAATACCATCTCTTGTTGTATGTCTTTCTTCTCAGCGGTTTCAGCGTTCTTGCCGGAATACTGGCGGAGCCTCTTATCTACTTCTTGCTGGCTCAGGAATTTTTCAACAAACTGATACTCAAAAGCGGCATTGCTGCAGAAAACATACTGACCGTGGTTGGTGCGGTTCCTTTGTTGCTTTTTCTGTTGGTGTATTTCCGTTTTTTATTCGGATATTTCATCCGTAATTTTGAGCGTCAGGCCGATTTGTTCAGCTTGGCTGCTATCGGCAATGCAAAAGCGATGATATCGGCCTTTGAAAAAATTGCGGCCTTGAGCGGCAATATTCGAGATGAACGTAATTGGCATCATTTCGGTATAGGTGAGCGGATCGTTTGCCTTGAGCGGGCGGAAAAAGAACCCGGTCTGATTGAACGTCATAACCGCAAAGTTCGTCTCAGCCTTATCGCCTATGTGGCAGTGGTGCTACTTGCCGGATTTTTGGTAGGTCAGATTCCCAAAGAAGCATTGGCTGTGCGTTACCAGGAAAACTTTGCCGAGACGGTTCTTCTGCTGAAGGTTAAGCAGGAGCCGGACCGGGCTCTTTGGCAGCGTCTTATCGGTGATCTTATGTTGACCCGAAAGATGGAGGAAAGGGCGTTCATAGCATATGAAAAGGCATTCAGCCTGGAACCGGCAAATCCGGAAATCATGAATAACCTGGCTTGGCTGCGATTGACCAGCGAACAACTCAGCCTCCGCGATCCGCTTCAGGCCTTGACTCTGGCGCGAGCCGCTGCTACCCTGCTGCCAAAAGGCTATATTCTCGACACTCTGGCCACTGCCTATTGGGCGAACGGCCTGCTTGAGGAAGCGGTACGCACTGAACAGCAGGCGGCCTTTACCGATATGGCGCAGAAACGCTTTTACCAGGCACAGATTGCCAGATTCACCAGTCAAACGTATGAAGAATCCGTTCGGGAGATGGAAGCGGAGCGGGGGAAATCCAAATGAGTATTATGGTGGTCAGTGGTTCGTCTAGGTGCGCATGAGTCGGTCAGCGGCGGTCTGCACCTGGCTTTTGATCGAATCCGGCAGGTCGGGGGAGAAGTTCTGCAGATTTTCACCCGTAACCAGCGGCAGTGGGCTGCTCCTGCTCTCACGGCTGAAGAGATAGCTTTATTTCGGGTGGCCCACCGACAAAACCCAAATGTGATTGTTGCCGCCCATGCTTCCTATCTGGTCAATCTCGCCTCCGGCAAAGAGGATCTCAAAGAAAAATCTGTTCACAACCTCGTCCTCGAACTTGGGCGATGTGCGGAGCTTGGCATCCCCTATGTAGTTCTTCACCCTGGATCACACGGTGGCGATGGCATTGAAGCCGGCCTCAAACGTTTTGTTGGTGGCCTTGATTTGGTTCTTGGTGAAAGCCGGGGACAGGTACAAGTGCTGGTCGAAACCACTGCTGGCCAAGGGACCGGGTTGGGAAGCAGGTTCGAGGAACTGGCATATATCCTGGAGAATTCCAGATACCCTCATTTACTTGGCGTTTGTGTCGACACCTGCCATATCTTTGCTGCCGGTTATGATATACGTTCATTAGTCGACTACGAAGTGACAATTGCCGCTCTCGAAAAAACAGTTGGTTTGGCAAAGGTACGTTTTTTTCACCTGAATGATTCAAAAAACGAACTGGGCAGCAGGGTTGATCGCCATGAGCATATTGGCAACGGGTGTATTGGCTTGGGTGGTTTCAGCAACCTGCTGAGAGACTGCCGTTTCGCCGACCTGCCGATGATTCTCGAGACACCAAAAGGCGAGAGCCTGGAAGAGGACCGAGAAAATTTGCAAACCCTCCGGTCGCTTCTTTGAAGACTGGGAGTAACTCTTTATATTCTATTGCAAATTTATTTGTTTGCGGGGAAGATAGGGCCAAGAATGCAATTATTGCAAGACTAAGCCCGACAAACGTAATTCTTAATGGCACCTTTCGCGGGGTATTTTTTTCCGGCTCATCTTGAGGGGATAATTTTCTTCGCGAAAAGTTCTTGGGCAAAAACACATAAAAATTTTTTTATAACGGACGATGGTGGCAGGATGAAATTTCTGAACAGTGACGAGCTCCTGGATGTACTTGTTGACCTGCGGGTGTTGAGTCCGAAGCAACGGCAGTTTGTTATTCTTGAAAAAGGCAAACAACGGCAAAAACTCTTGCGTATGGCGAGCAAGGAGGGTGAGGTTGACAAAGATTATCCGGATATGGTTGACATTGTAACCGCGTTCAACCTGAAACTGCTTGGAGGAGAAGGGCGGCTGGTCGATGAGGAAGTCATCATGCAGGCCATTGCCAAGGAGAGAAAGCTGCCCTTCAAGAAACTTGATCCCCTTGAATTAGATATGGATGTCGCCACCAAGACCATCCCTCGCAACTTCGCCATCAGACAGCTGATTCTTCCGTTCAAGATGGAGGATGGTTTTCTGGAAACGGCAATCTATCATCCCGACTGTCAAACAGTGCTGGCAGATATCGAACAGGCCAACCAGGTAAAGATCCGGCCGCACATTGCTACTAAATCAGATATTAAGCGGATAATTGCTGAATTTTTCGGTTTTCAGAGATCGATTAGTGCAGCCGAGGATCAGTTCGGGATAGCACCTGGAGGCAGCAGTTCGATCGATATCGGTAATCTTGAAAGGTATGTGAAGATCTCTGCCTCAAAAGAGATAAACTCCTCCGATCAGCATATCAAAACGGCTGTCAATCACATCTTCCACTATGCGCTTGAACAGCGGGCCAGCGACATCCACATCGAACCGAAGCGTAGTGTCTCAATGGTTCGTTTTCGTATAGATGGTGGATTGCACACCATCTATAATCTGCCGAAGGCCGTCCATTTCGCCATAACCTCACGCATTAAGTTCCTTGCCCGGATGGATATAGCCGAAAAAAGACGGCCCCAAGACGGCCGCATCAAGATTGGTGAAAGGGGAGGCAAAGATGTCGAGATACGGGTTTCGACGGTGCCGGTGGCCTTCGGGGAAAAGGTGGTCATGCGTATCCTCGACTCCGATATGATTTTTCAACAGGTCGAGAGTCTGGGCTTCTCCAAGCGTGATATAGAAGTCTACCAATCATTTGTCGCCGCTCCCCATGGAATAATACTGGTGACAGGCCCAACCGGCAGTGGTAAATCGACAACCCTCTACTCGACCCTCAAGGAGATCGCCACTCCGGAAAAAAACATCGTCACGGTCGAGGATCCGGTGGAGATGGTATATGAGGAGTTTAATCAGATTGCCGTCCAGCCGCTCATCGATATTACTTTTTCGACGATTCTCCGCAATATCCTGCGCCAGGACCCGGACATTATTATGATCGGTGAGATCCGCGATCATGAAACGGCGGCTCACGCAGTGCAGGCAGCGATGACCGGTCACCTGGTGTTTTCGACCCTGCACACCAACGATGCAGTGTCATCCATTGCCAGACTCCGCGACCTTGGCCTGCAATCCTTTATGATTGCCTCTACCCTGCTCGGCTGCATGGCGCAGAGGTTGGTGAAAATGGTCTGTAATAATTGTGCCGAGACGTTTGAAATGAAGAGTGAAGAGCTGCTGAAATTGGGGTTTCCCGTTGGCGAATCGGGCACTGTCGCTCTTCGTCGGGGCAAGGGTTGCAGGGAGTGCCGGGGCACCGGATACAAGGGAAGGTGCGGAATATTCGAAATATTTCCAATGTCTACGCAGATAAAAAAAATGGTCGCAGATGATGCTCACACCCTCGAAATGCGTCAGGTTGCAATCCGCGAGGGAATGACTACATTACGCGAGGACGCGTGGAGTAAGGTGAAGCGCGGCATAACCACCTATGAGGAAGCTCTTCGAGCAACCTCCCTGTGATGAAGATTCGAGTGAGACTACATGGCCACGGATAAAAAAAACTTGGGCATTAAGATTGTCGCCAAGAACAAGAAGGCGTCGCACGATTATCATATCGACGCCACCTATGAAGCGGGAATGGTGCTTTCCGGGCCGGAGGTTAAATCGCTCAGGGCGGGAAAGGCCAATCTGCGGGATGGCTACGTGAAGATTGATTCACGTGGTGAGGTGATGCTGTACAACGTGCATATCTCAATGTATACCTTTGCCACCCATAACCCCAACGATCCGCTGCGGGTTCGCAAACTCCTTCTGCACCAGCGGGAAATAAAGAAACTGATCGGCAAGCTTAATGAAAAAGGCCTTGCCCTCATCCCTTTGAAGATATACTTTAAAGAAAATGGCAGGGCGAAAGTTGAATTGGGCCTTGCCCGTGGTAAGCGAGAGTACGACAAGAGGGCATCCCTCAAGGAACAGCAGAGTAATCGCGAAATCCAGCGAGAGATGCACCATAACAAGCATTAAAAAAATCAACTAAGACAGTCGTTTCAAGATAAGGGGGCGAAACGGATTCGACGGGGATGTATAAGCTTACTGTTGCATGCCGAGCTTCTATTTGCTCGTAAAACCGATAGAATCTAAATATAATCGCAGACGATTATAACTACGCAGTAGCAGCTTAATACCTGTCATACTGCCGTTCCACCGGTCTTCGCCCGTAAGGCCGGATTTGGGGCGTCGACTCAACGGGCTGGTCACCTGAAGGTTGCCTGTCTTTCAGAGGACGAGAACTCACAGACTAGTTCCAGGAAATCTATGTTCCGACCGAGTTCCTGGCGCGAAAATTAAAGTACGGAACTAAGCATGTAGATACGAGAGGGGAGCATTTTTGGACGCGGGTTCGACTCCCGCCGCCTCCACCACTTTTTAGTAGTAAAAACAACTAGTTAGCTTTTTTTGATAACGTTTTTATGTTGTTCAGATGTTGTTCACCTTGCATCTCGGCCACCTTCCTGGTGGCCGAGATTTTTTCGTTATAGTCCGGAAGAAAATAGCGCTCGAATGCCTTTGAGGTATGACCGGTAACATTGTGT
>JAHJLI010000296.1 GCA_018821785.1 Pseudomonadota bacterium | reverse complement strand
CCGCCTGCTCAACTTTACTATCATTGGTGACTTTACCATCAATTTTCGAAGCTGCCCAGCCGGTGGAAATACTCATTGCCATAACCAATCCCAGTGCGCTCACTAACAGTGTCTTTTTCATAATGTGTGCCCTCTTTTTTTGATGTTTTTTGGGTGTGTTGCTCAAAAAATAATTCCTACATTATAACAGTGTACTTGTTTGAAGCGTTCCCTCCCGTTTAAATGTTGAAATATTGGCCAAAACTTACCGGCATCGTTCCATCAATGATAGTTACTCCATTGCCGAATAAAAATAAGCATCGCCAATGCTGACGCTGCTTATAACTTCATTGAACCCTTGTTGATCTCGAAAGAAATGTTGAGCTCCCCCCCCTGTTGAAATCTGAATCGAACAAGGCAAATGAGGTGTACTTGAGGGCCAGAAACACTCTGCCCATAAAGGCAAATATATCGAATGCTTTTTGACCTCTTTGACAAGAATTCATCAGCACACCAAAACCTTTACTAAAGCGTTTTTCTCTGTCTGGAAGGAAGTATCATCTTCAATATCTCTACTAAAGACGATACGCTGATTATAATTCAAATTCTCGCGTACATCAAGACAACCCCCAAAAAAACCTTGTAAAACATTCCTTATCTCCAGACAATCTTTTGAATCGTTATTGCCTACAGAACTCACTGTGGCATTAGTTCCTCAAAATATAATATTGCTGTCCCTTCACCCCTCCACATCGAAATTCGCCTCAGATTTCTTTGGTTAGTTGTATTATGCCGTCAGACTCTTACAAAAATACCAACAACCATGGAATTTAAAGTATTTTAAAATAATTATTTTCCTTTCCTGCCCGCCCCTTACCTGGTTTAAAAATTTTATTAGTATTAATGTCACACAGTTGGCGTGATAATTCATTTCAAAGGATTGCGTGCTGTCATCTATTTTAGATTGTATTATATTTTGCAGATGAACTACAACACAATCTCTTTCATCAAGTTTTGAGATTTATTTCATTGCCAGTTCCCTCAGCGAGATCCGAGAAGACAATCATGAAACAAGTATCGATATTTAAGGAAACAGGTCATCCTCCAGAAGTACCTCTGGCCGAAAAAGCTAGGCCGACAAACATTCAGGACCTCGTCGGCCAGGAACAGCTTTTTGCCCCCAGCTCATCGCTTGGCATGATGCTGAAAAAAGACGAATATGGTTCATTTATCCTCTGGGGGCCGCCAGGGACCGGCAAAACAACCATTGCCAGGCTGATTGCTAAGCAAACCAGGCACACCTTTTGCTCCTGCAGTGCCGTGCACAGTAAGATCATCGAAGTCAAGGCCCTCATGGAACGAGCTGCACACGCCCACAGCCAGGAAAATCGCCGAACAATTGTTTTCATTGATGAAATCCATCGCTTCAACAAATCGCAACAGGATGCCTTCCTGCCATACGTCGAATCAGGGGCAGTAATTCTCATCGGAGCAACCACTGAAAACCCTTCATTTGAGGTTATTCCGGCTCTCCTTTCAAGATGCCATGTTTTTGTCCTTGAGGCATTGTCCGCACTCCATCTCCACGAGGTCCTTATCAGGGCTGTTGCAATGGTTCCCAAACACCTTAATTTTGATAGCGATGTTCTTCAATTTCTAGCAGAAAGCGCCGGTGGAGACGCCAGAAAGGCGCTCAACGATTTAGAGATGGTCTGTCGAAACGCCGAAGTAGGAGACACTATCTCAATGGAAGCATTAAAAAATGCGGCCACAACTCGGTCATTTTTCTACGATAAGGGGGGCGAAGAACACTACAATCTTATCTCAGCTTTGCAAAAATCAATCCGCGGCAGCGATCCTCAGGCAGCATTATATTGGCTCGCAAGAATGCTGGAGGGGGGCGAGAACCCTCTTTATTTAGCCAGAAGGCTTGTGCGAATCGCCTCGGAAGATATCGGCCTAGCCGATCCCCATGCTCTTGTTCAGGCTATGGCAGTTAAAGAGGCGGTCCATTTTCTTGGTATGCCCGAGGCATCTGTTGCCCTCTGCCAGGCCACAGTCTATCTTGCCACCGCGCCAAAAAGCAACTCCCTGGAAACCGCTTATATCGCCGCCAGAGAAGACGCCGCGAAGACGAGCCACCTCAAGGCCCCTTTGGCTATTCGCAATGCCCCCACCAAACTGATGAAAGATCTGGGTTACCAGAAAGGTTACCGTTATTCCCATGATTTTGACAATCATTACAGTTACCAGAAGTATTTCCCTGACTCTCTCCCAGAAAAATCGTATTACATTCCCTCATCATTTGGCTTCGAAAAAGAGGTGAAAAAGAGGCTTGATTGGTGGAAAACTCTCAGGAGTCGCCAATCGGGTGATGAAAATGAAGGTTTGAAAAATAATCCCGAGTAATTTCCCGACGTTTGCTAAAAGCCCAAAAGCCTGACTACAAATAATTGCACGGCAACCCTTGTTTTATCCTGGAGAAGAACTAATTTAAATTAACAGTCGTAAGAATAATTGTCGATGATTCTGGTATTCGTTTGGCGTGATTAAACCTTCAAGTTCAACCACAAGGAAACGAAATAAAATGGAAAAACGACGACATCAACGAATGGAAGTGGACAATCTGAATGTAGATATTTCTGATGGTGTGGGTTTCTTCGGTGGCACGATTAGTGATCTTTCCCGTTTTGGAATAAAAGTTGACAACCTCCCCAAACGGCTCGATGACAATGCTAAACAGCTTTCAATCGTTATCTCCGGCAAGGGTAAAAACTTCAAGATAAAAGCCCGACCAAGGTGGACTGTTCGTCAGCCGATCAGTAAAAGTGTCGGCATCGAGATTGTCAATGCACCTTTTGGATGGACCGAGTTTGTCATGGATTTTGAACCGACCCGGGATGAAGCTTGGGGCGAAATTCATATCTGACGGATGCACCCGCCTATTCAGACAACTTGATTTGAAGTCAGCCGCAGCACTTCCTCGCCTTAACTTATACATTCGTCTTGGAAATTGCCATCCAGAACAATGTGTGGTACAAACTTGCAGTGCAGCTTGTTTGTATTGCTGCCATTTTTTGCCTTCCTACTCCCTACACTCTTCCTCCACAAAATGACTTCTTTCTACGAAAAAATTACATATATATTCGACCCGTTGCACCATCTCTGGGAACATGAAAAAATGCACAAGAAAATTTCCATCGCTCTTGTACTGTTTTTTCTCTTGAGCCTGATCTGCATTGAACTGAATCGTCGCAATCTCCTCCCTGCTCTTTTTGCATCTACAGTACCAAAAAACCATTTCTTTGCCGTTCAAGGGGCCTTTACGGTTGTTCTTATCCTTGAAGTTATCAGCCTGATATTTACCATCCCCTGCTCTTTCAGCAGGTCTGTCGGCAAACAATTCGAGATCCTCTCGCTGATACTTCTTCGTAATGCCTTTAAGGAATTGTCATATTTTCCCGAACCAATAACCTTTGCCGGTAATCAACAGGCGATCTTGCACATCCTCTCCGACGGTTTTGGAGCCTTGCTGATTTTTGCCCTGCTGGGCTATTATTATCTCGTTCAGGCGAGGACTTCAGACGAAAAAATGCTTCCCGGTGATCTTTATGGCTTTGTTGCCGCCAAAAAAGGAATCGCCCTGATTCTCCTTTGTATCTTTGCAGCTATGGGAATTCGTAGTACCGTTGAAACAGTGATCGGCACCACAAACAGCGACTTTTTCCACGAATTTTATACGATCCTGATTTTGACGGATATCCTTGTTGTGCTCATCTCCCAGTGTTTTCAACCGTCCTTTTATGCCATTTTCCGCAACTCGGGTTTTGCCCTCTCCACCTTGATAATCCGCATTGCCCTGGCGGCCCCACCATTTTATAACGTCCTGCTCGGTCTTGCGGCAGCTCTCTTTGCAATCCTGCTCACCTTGGTCAGCCGGACCCTGTTTGCGAAAAAGGTGGGGATAAAGTGATATCAATCGTCACCAGATACCGGCAAGTTGACTACTGCAAGCCGGACAGCAGCCGGCACGTAACCGATTAACTTTTACCCGGAATCCTTGCCGCGAAATAAGGAGAAGACCACAGTTCGGACAAGAAGTGTCTTCACCCCCGGAACCTGGTCGGTTGCCGGTATAAACGTGATGCAACCCCTGGTCGAACCCAATCTGTCTGGCTCTTTCTAGGGCCGATTGCCGAGTAGAGGGGGGCTCCATCATCTGGTAGGCGGGATGATAGCCTGACACGTGCCAGGGAATTGTTCTATCAATTTTGCTTAGGAAAGAAGCTATCTGTGAAAGTTCATTGTCCCCGTCGTTCATCCCCGGAATTATGAGGGTCGTCACTTCCACCCAAATCCCTGCTTCCCGACAACGGATTATAGTATCAAGCACTGGCTGCACCCTTGCACCACAGACTTTTTTATAAAACGCATCACGAAAAGATTTCAGATCTATATTGATTGCGGTCAACACCGGGGCAAGCACAACAACCACCTCTTTTGTCATGTAACCATTAGAAACAAAGATATTTTTCAAGCCATTTTCAAAAGCCAAAAGGCAACAGTCATAGGCGTATTCAAAAAAAATTGTCGGTTCGACATAGGTGTAGCTGATCGATCGGCACCCTCCGGCAATGGCTGAAACAATTATCTGTTCAGGTCTTCTGAAAACGCCCGAGGTCTCAACCGCCATACCTCGTGGTACCTGGGAGATGCCGGCATTCTGACAATGCAAACAGCGAAAATTGCAGCCGTGGGTGGCAATGGAGTAAGAGAGGCTGCCAGGCAAGACATGAAAGACAGGTTTTTTTTCTATCGGGTCGACATGTTCGGCGACAATCCTGCCGTAAACCAGGCTGTCTATCCTGTCCTCCCGCCGCACCCGCACACCACACAACCCCCGTTGACCATCGCGCAAACAACAGCCGTGTGCACAGAGCCCACATTGCAGAGTTCCATCGGCCTGCACCTCCCACCACACCGCTCTACCCAAGTCACTCATCTTCATGTTTCCGGTCATATTGTTTTTCTCATCTCTCTTTATTAACCCACGTATCTCCAACCAGCAGATAGTGTGGATAAAAGTTGCCTTTATAGCTCATCGCTGGGACAGACTGAATGAAGTACCCCAGATAGAGGAATTCAATCTCCCATTCTCGACACAAATCGATGAGGCACAGGATGTTATAGGTTCCAAGGCTGCGCCGAGATTCCTCGGGATCAAAATAAAAATAAACGGCATTCAACCAATTGTAGCCGATATCGATTATAGCGGTGCCGATCAGTCGATCATTAACCCGGTACTGAAGCTGGGCGCTGTTAACAATGGAATTAAAAAAAAAGTCCCGATAATACCCAGTGGCAGTATTGGTTTCCTTGGGATATCTGGCCTGAAGAAATTTTTCACAGAGCATATAGTCTTCTTCTGTCGACTGCAGAGGCAAAAGGGCTTTTTGAACATCACGGTTTTTCGTCAAAGCCCGTTTCTGGTTGCGATTTGCAGAAAATTCAGCGGGATGGAGACGTATGGGAATGCATGCTGAACAGTCTTGACAGGACATATTGTACAGGCAATTACCATTGCGGCGGTAGCCGGCAGCGAGAAACAGCTCCATCGCCCGTTCACTGAGAGGGGCAAACGTTGCCTGATGGAAGGTAGAGACATAAGGCAAGCCGTAGGGACAGCTTATGTTGATGTCGACAAAAAGATGATTTACCCGAGACTGCAGGGAGGTGAATTCGCTCCTGCATCGCTCATCGTAATTGCAAGCCGTTGTGCCGACCATGTTCTTGGGTTGGGAATTCATCGAAAAACCGTAGTCTATAATATTTTTTCTTGAGCTACCAATACACTCTCCGAGCGAATACCATCACATTTGAGGGTAAAAGGTTTTTCCAGATGAATGTGGCAAACATATTTTTTCTCTTCTCTGGCGGGCCGGCTGAGAAGCCAGCTCCAGTCGAAAAAATCCACCCTCCGCCCACCTTCCCTGCTTCCACCCTCATTCAAGGTCAGATACGGTATGCCTAAAGAGGTGATGTTTTGAAAAAAATGCGTCCCCTGGGAAGGCTCCGCTCTGATCTTTCCGTTTCGAACTTCAATAATTGCCGCAACGCCTGCAATATCCACCCACTGAACCGGGATGCCGAGAAAGGGGTCGGCCGACCCCCACCTGCCGGGGCCGATGAGCAGAAACGGTCTTTTTTCCTGCCGCAGCCGGCTGTTCAACTCGCCAATTTCACCTGCGGTTTCCCTGGTCTTGGCAATATCAAAAGTGTCCGGACGGACATAGATGATATCGGCGATATTGCGATAAGAGCCATGGCCAAGAGAACTACCTACAAAACAAAAGGCCTGCTGCACCTCATGGTCTGAGATCTGCACATCGACCATTTCTCCGCCGGTCACCATCGGCCGAATCTGAAGAACATAAAAAACCGATTTACCGAGGTCGCGATCCAGGTGAACAGCAAATTCTATTTCCACCTCCCCGCCCATTCCAGCCTTGCCGATCTTCAATAATTCACTGAGAATTTCGGGAAGCGGATAGTCGGAGTATTTGAGAATCGGCGCAAAGGTAATAATCTTTGGTCCGGGCAGGCTGGCATCTCTGACCCTGTCTTCCTCGGCAATATACGTCGATGCCAGCATGGTCAGCGGCAATTCCTCTTCCGCATCCTGGATGTTACGCAGTGTAAGATTCGAAACATGTCGATAAAAACAGCCCTTTTGCTCCATATCCAGTGCATAAAATTGCTGCTGGCTTGTTTTTAACATATTCTCGACGGATGCAAATTGTACCAGTTTTTTTGCCCTTGCCGGGGAAAACCATAACGATTTTTCGCCATCGACGACGGTCTTGCCTATCCCCAGGGCAATATGGACGATTCCCTCGTCGGCCTGCATATCCATAACCGGATAATAATTGTGTGATTGGGCGACTCCGGATATCGCCGGATACCAGTACCCACCATAACTGCCACCGGCCAGCTGCTGGATAATAACGGCCATTGAATCCTCTCGACCATGGCCGGAAATCCTGGTAAAGGCGATGGGACTCTCAAACCAGGTGGAGGCATACACCAGCTTGATGGCGCTTTCGAGCTGGGCCAGCCGCTCGTTCAAGTCGGGATCATTATTGGCGAGAAAATAAGTGGAATACAGACCGGCATAGGGTTTAAAATGGCCATCTTCAAGCAGTGACGAAGAACGTACAGAAAGAGGTGTCTCGCATTTTTGTAGAAACGCCCGAAGTTCCTGGCGAAGCCAGGCAGGAAGAACCGAATCGAGAAAAATATCAGCAACCTGTTCATCGAGCATCGATTTATTGATGTTGAGGTTATTCTCCCCAATAAAGGTATCGAAACCATCGGCGGTTATAACACAGGTCTTCGGAATGGTAATCGTGTGGCTGCTTAAAACTGAATCTTTTCGATACGCCCCCTGCAGGCAGGCCCACAT
>JAHJLI010000295.1 GCA_018821785.1 Pseudomonadota bacterium | reverse complement strand
GTCATGCCTGCGGCTACCATCATTGAAAATACGGAATTCCTTCGCTTTGACATACTTTTCTCCTCTTGGGTTGTAACAACTTTTTGTTCGGTTGACCATGCCCGCTGGCAGGGAACTTTCCATTCACGCCCCGCCATTGCCTATTTACACAATCATTTGATGTAAGAGTTTATAAGACCAATCGATTATATCATCTCTTCAACGGGAGTGAATGCAAGATCAAACGCCTCGGCGACGCCCTTGCAGGTAACCTTGCCTTTAATGATATTCAAGCCTGTCCTGATACCCTTGTTTTCCAGCGCCGCTTGTCTCCAACCCTTGTTGGCTAGCAACACCGCATAAGGAAGAGTAGCGTTGGTCAGGGCCATAGTTAATGTGACGGGTACTACACCCGGCATATTGGCAACGCAATAGTGTATCACGCCATCGATTTCGAAAACTGCCTCGCAAGGAACCCTGTTTCCGATAAGCGTGCTTATTTAAAATATCCCCCCAAAAGGGGCCGTCTTAAAAACAAACACAGAAAATTTTTTAAAGACTCTGCGGCGATGGACCTCTCGCAACTGATAGAGATCAGTTATTCGATGCACAAATAAATGCAAGACGCTTGCCACAGATAGCAAGAGAGGGAAAAATTACCTGGTTGGATTTAATTTGCAGGAATTATCTTCTATAAAATCAAGGAGGAAGGCGCTTGTTGGGGAAACCACCCTAAACCCCAAAAAGATATCCGTTTACAAAACAGCTAAGAGAATGGCAGAGGGTATGGCATCTTTTCATACCAGAAACCCCAGAAATTAATAATAATATTACTTATATCTATATGTTATAAATCTGGTCCGCTAATATTCCATCGGTTCGTTTTGCTTCCGGAGCAGAGGTTGTATTTTGCCACTTTTTTTAGCAGCGCGGTATGAGATAGCCCAAGCCGCCTGGCAGCTTCCCTGATACTTGCGGCGGCGTTAAGAGCATCAAGCAGTATTTCAGTTTCATACCCACCAACCATATCCTTCAATAGTCTGCCCCCACCAACTCCTTGATAGTGCCCTACACTGCTGCGGTTCCCGCGACCGACGGTCTCATGGCCAAGAAGTATCGCATCAACACCGATTACTTCAGTGTCACTGAGAATTGCTGCCCGTTCGATAACATTTTTCAGTTCTCGAACGTTTCCCGGCCATGAATAACCATAGAGCCGCGCCATAGCCTCCCGGCTGATGGTCTGTTCCGCCTTGTCGAGTTTCTGGTTAAACTGGCGCAAAAAGCTCCCGGCCAAGAGAGGAATATCCATCAATCGTTCTTTTAACGGTGGGATGAGAATGGTCAACACATTGATGTGATAGAAAAGATCCTCACGAAATTTTTTTGCCCGCACCATTCCATGCAGATCTTTGTTCGTTGCAGTAATGACCCTGGCGTTTACCGGAATCTCTTCAAAACCTCCGATTCTCCTGATATGCCCGTCCTGAAGAACCCTGAGGATTTTTGCCTGGGTACCCGGAGGCATGTCGCCGATTTCATCGAGAAAAATGGTGCCGTCCTGGGCTGCCTCAAAAAGCCCAGGTTTGCCTGTTTTCCGTGCGCCGGTAAATGCCCCGTCAACATAGCCAAAGAGTTCACTCTCAATAAGTGCTTCAGGAAGTGCAGCACAATTAATGGGGATAATCGGTCCGCTTCTGCCACTTTCAAAATGAATAGCCCTGGCAAACACCTCCTTGCCCGTCCCGCTCTCACCGGTTAACGAAACTATGGTGCCTGTTTCTGCGATCTTTCTTGCAAAGGTAATAAGATGTTTGATGGCGGGGCTCTGGCCGATAAAATCATCGAAGGTGACGTTCAAGGGAATCGACACAGCATCAACCATCTCCTTGACTTCCTTAAGATTTTTCATAAGAAGAACGGCGCCGACAAAATTCTCCTGCGAATCGTAGATCGGTTTAGCCGAACCATAAAACTCAACCCTTCCAGTGCCCGTTAACGCCGATTTCCTTCGGCTCACCGGTATTCTTTTTTCAACGCATTCTAAAAGGATTGAATCCTTGGGGCTTATCTCGCTGATATGCTGTCCGATAATGTTTTCGTACACCTCGCCAAGAGTGCGGCAAAGTGAACAGTTCTGACTGATTTTCAAGCCCCGGCAGAGTGGAAAATAGCGCAAACAGGGATTCTTTATCTATACCATAGCTATATTTTTCAATTTCAATGGAAATTTTTGCAAGGCCATCTCTTTGTTCCACCTCCATATTGACAATATTAAGACCCTGTCCAGTCATTAATCGAGCAATGTCAAAAACAATGCCGATTCTATCCTTGAAAATAAGCTGATGCTTTAGATTTCCGGTCAAGAGTTCCTCCTTCGGATACCCAAGGAAATTAACAAATGGTCAGGATATTTTGTAACCGGCCCTGATTCTATTTGCCGTCTACTCTGTCTTCACGTATGATTTCCCCAACAAGCCCCCCAAGGATTTCCCTCAATCAGGTGAACAGATGATTCCCCCATTTTCCTTCGGTGCCCCATCGCGAATTGTTTTCGGCCCTGGCAAGCTGGCAGAACTTGAGAATACCCTTCTGTCCTTCGGTTCAAGACCCCTGCTCATACTCGGCAACACCTCCTTTATAATAACCGAAGGCTATGTCTCGCTGCAAAAGATCTTTGACAAACTCGCTATCCCTGTCAAAACCATCAATATCACCACTGAACCTTCACCGGAAATGATCGACGTCGTCGTTGCCGACCGGCAATATTCAGATATCGACATGGTCATAAGTGTCGGCGGCGGCAGCACTCTCGATGCCGGTAAGGCCATTGCGGCAATGCTGGTTGAAGGCGGTGGGGTGAGCAGGTTCCTCGAAGGCATAGGAACAGAAAAGCCAAGCGGCAAAAAACTGCCGTTCATCGCTATCCCGACAACTGCGGGGACCGGCAGTGAGGCAACCAGCAACGCGGTCCTCAGCTCCGTTGGCTGTTCAGGCTTCAAAAAATCCCTGCGCCATGATGGATATTTCCCCAACCTTGCCCTGATCGATCCGCTCCTGACTATATCCTGTTCGAAAAAACTGACCATATCCTGTAGTATGGATTGTTTTACCCAACTCGTTGAAGGGTATCTCTCGATTGGCAGTTCGCCGCTCACCGATGCTCTGGCCCTTGACGGAATCAGAGCTGTAAGCGGTTCCTTGAGGGCGGTGGCAAATGACGGCGACGATGTTCCAGCGCGAAGCAACCTGTCATACGGGGCAATGCTTTCAGGCATCGTCCTGGCTAACGCCGGCTTGGGTACCGTGCACGGGTTTGCTTCGGCAATCGGCGGGTTGTTCGCGATTCCACATGGAGTCATCTGTGGCAGCCTGATGGCTCCAGTCAACCGGATGACCGTAAAAAACCTGCGCAACACCGCCCCCGACCAACCTGCACTCAGAAAATACGCAATGCTCGGACGAATAGTCACCAACAAAACGAGACAGACCGATTCCTGGTATCAGGATCGATTTATCGACGAGCTGGAAGAGCTTTCGATACATCTAGCGCTGCCGTTCCTCAGTGACTATGATGTAACCATCAATGACGCGAAGAGAATCGTCACTCAAACGGATAATAAAAATAATCCAGCTAAACTGTCGCCAGAGGAGCTGGAGGAAATTCTTTATAAGAGAATCACATGAAAACCGGGTTTTCTTCATTATCAACAACAATCAACTAAAATGCTCACTACAGCCCCATATGCATGACCTTACCATAGTCATCCCAGCTTATAATGAAGAACAGGCCTTATCATCTTTCCTGCCGGAGCTGCTCGAATACTGCCGAAATGTCGGCTGCAAACTGATCATTGTCAACGATGGCTCCAAAGACGGCACCAGAGCACTGTTGGACCGATACGCTGAACCGGCTCTCTTTAGCCCCATCCACCATAAAGTGAACCGTGGCTACGGCGGGGCTATCAAGTCCGGCATCAATGCTACAAAAACCCCACTGGTAATCACCATTGACGCCGATGGCCAACATCGGCTTGAGGATGTTACCGCTCTCTACGATGCTCTTCGAAAAAACGATGCCGACATGGTTGTCGGCAATCGGAAAAAATATAAGGAAAGCCTATACAGAAAAACCGGAAAGAAGCTGATTCATTTTATAGCAGGACTGCTCATGCCCATCAAAATCCATGATCTTAACTCGGGCATGAAGATTTATGTTACCAGCCTGGTCAGACAATACATGCACCTCTGCCCGGACAACATGGCTCTCAGCGATATCATCACCCTGGTCTTTATCAACCAGCGACATCTGGTGGTCGAACACCCTATCACAGTCATTCCCCGCACCACAGGCAAATCGACCATTAGTATCAAAACCGCCTTTGATACCGTCCTTGAGATTATTCATGTCGCGACCATGTTTGATCCAATGCGCCTGTTTTTCCCGCCGGCCCTTTTTTTCCTCCTCTTCAGCGCGGTGTGGGGCATCCCGATTCTTCTGCGCAACGAAGGTGTGTCGGTCGGCACGCTGTTTCTCTTTGTCACCGGCTTGATCTTCTTCTTCCTCGGACTACTTGCCGAACAACTGGCCCTGATTAGAAAAAATCTTAACCTGTCGCCCCCTAGGAACCCGCCTGGGGATAATTGACAAACTCCCTGTATATGAGCAACAAGCGATTTGCGAACCTAAGAAAATCATTCTTTTTATGGAAAGAATTTCGTGAAGGTAATTATCTCCCTTCCCCTGCAGAGGAGTAGATTTTGCCAGTAAGCCGATTGCCTTTTCAGTAGGCAAAAGAGTGCGCTACTCTTTCAAAAATCCCCCCCTTGTTGAAGGGCTAGCAATATTGAGACGCTTACGTCCAAGCATACAAAGAATCCTTAAGAATGTATTTCGATTGCGATACTTTTTATTCATCGCCTCACTACGATTGTAGTAATTTACAGGAATTTCTATCATTCGTTTACGGTCATTGAGAAGCTCCACCGTCATCTCAGCCAGGAGTTCCGGCCCCCGTCCTTGTAATTGATCCCGAATGTCGCCATAGCAACTCCGCCACATTGCCCGGAAGGTGCAACCTACATCCGATATCCGCACCTCATGCTGCCACCAGAACAATTCGATTAATTTTGCCAGGGCGATGTTGGCAATCCGCACCATCCCCCGCATATCGGACCCCTGCTCTATGAGCTGCCTGGTTGTTCGTGTACCGACCACCATATCAGCTTCCTTAAGGTACTCTAAAAGTTTTTTGATGTCATGCTCCGGGAAAGTATATTCAGCCTCGGCCAAGACAAAAATATCACCAGGTAACCGGTCAAGGGCATAGCACATTTTTTCTCCGTAAAGAGTTATCTTGGGCGGGCAAAGAATGACATGGGCGCCACTCAAAATGACCTTGTCGGCTATGGTATTGTCGTGGGGAAGAACGACAAATATTTCATGTATCGCTAGATTCCTCCTGTAACGATTGATAGTGAACCCGATATGCTTCTCGACCCCTTCGGAGTAGAGAAGCAGGGAGATCTTGTTTTTTTCGAAGGTCTTCTTTCTTTCGAAATATTGAGCAAGATTCAGGCTGTCACGATCATTGATGTTGACATAGGTGCCTTTCATTTCAAAACAAAGAACTCCAGGCTCATACCCACACAAGCTGTCAATAAAGGAAACAAACTCAACATAGTTTTTTTCCGACTGGGCAAATGCTTGAGCAAGTCGTGGGAAAAAATCAGGGGTAAGGATAAAAGTGCCCAGACCCAAAAGGTTATTTTTGACAACCTGCGGTTTCTCGAAAAGCCTATACGCCTGGTTGCCTTCCTTTATTACCGAGTAGTTGTTCTTTATCATTCTGGTGTCATCGGCACTCATCACCGAACAGGTAGCCAAGCCCTTTTCATAGGGAAAGTTCAACAACTCAGCATGATTGGATCCGATGTAACACTCATCGCTGAGCATCACGCAGCATGGCGAGGTCAAATCCCGACCGGCAAGCAAAATGGACCACGCGAGACCTTTGTCGAGTTCTGTGTTATCAATGTAGTGCAGCTGAACGCCAAACCGAGAACCATCAGCGAAATACTCTTTTATGACTGCAGAAAGGTAACCGACAGTCATATAAATTTCTTCTATGCCAAGATCATCGCGCATCTGGCAGATGATTCGTTCGAGATTGGGGCGACCGTCGATCTGCAGCATCCCTTTCGGCACCAAAGACGTGTAGGGTCGTGCTCTCATTCCTTTTCCGGCCGCAGGGATAAGCCCGACAAGTTTCCCCATGTTATCGCTCGGTTAAAAAGTAGAAGAGGATGAGATAGAGGTATTTCAAGGTTTCAGAAAAATGCTTCATCTTTGCCTCCCCGGTATTCCGAGGAGAGAAATCAATAGCGATCTCTTCAATGGTTATCTTTTTTTTGGCAAGCTTTACACCTAACTCAAGGACATGTTCAAAGCCCTTACGCTGCAAGGTTATCCCGCCAAGTGCGGAACGCTTCAATCCTTTGCAACCCGTATAAAGATCAGTCAAATTCTGACCGAAGAGACCGTTGAAAAAAATGGTTAGCAGTTGATTTCCAAGCCGTTTGGTGAATGGCATAAAGCGGTTTCTGCCTTCCAGAAAACGACTTGTATAAACAACATCGGCGCACTCAAGCCTTGCCAGAAGTTCGGGGAGTGCTTCCGGAGGATATTCACAATCGGCATCGATAATAATAATTCTTTCATTGCCTGAGTTGGCAATACCATCAAGGATGGAGCCGCCGTAACCTTCGTTCCGCTTGTGTTTGATCAGCCCCACGCCGGGAAATGTGGCAATGATTTCGGCGGAACTATCGGTAGAACAGTTATCAATGTACAGTATGTTAAGTGGCAGCCCAAGGGCGGTTATACGTCGATGAAACTCAGGAAGGATATCCTCTTCATTATAAACGGGCACAATCACATCGACATGCCTGGGACTGTGTTCTTCAACCATGGGAATCATTCACTTTGAATTCTGATTTTTTTAACAATTTCTCAAGGAAACATTTCCGGCCGGAATTGTTTTCTAAAGAAATGACCCTATCGTATTTACTTCCTTGTCTCAACCAATTTTTCGAAAAAAACAGGGGCCGAGTTTACACCAAATGACTGTTAAAAATTAGCTTAGACTTTTCTTTTAATTTTAGTCCTTAGAAATTCAATTCACTTTTTAAGAATGAATTTCGTGAAGATACTTATCCCCCTTGTAGGGGGTTAGAACTCATCCGAATCCTTGACAGATATTTCAAGTTTTGGAAAACCCACATGCGTTGTGTACGGTTGCTTTAATTCGACTATAAGACCACTGGCACGCACTGGATTAAATCGTATTTGTTCTGAGAAGAGATCGTAGACAGGATGCTTGTTACGGAATTTCAGTCGTTCAAACGAAAGATTTGCCTCATCGGCTAAAACTCGCCATGTAACATTTTCCCCAGTTTTTTGACGTATATATATCCGCACATCTTTTTTAATGTTTAATGGTTTAGGCAAATTAAAGAGCGTGATACTTGATAATATATATGGAGCAGGAAAATTCACTTCCAGCCATTGGCTTTCCCCTTGGTTTTCAGGAAATATCAAGCTTGAGTCAGCATCCCTTTCTCCAGGAAAATGGGACCTCCCTGAATGGCTGCTCTCCCTCAGTACATACGCATCTGAACTCAGGACTCTCTCGCCATGGGAAGCCGGGTGAGAGAAATTAGAATAGACCAAAAATGGCCCAACCTCGTCTATCGTGGCGCTTATGCCCTGATCCTGGAGATGCGTCTGAAAAACCAACGCATTGAGGAAGGAGAAATGACCTGTCGTGAGAACATACGCTGCATCAGGTGCGTCATCCACTTCTTTTTTATAAGGTATCGGCCAGTAAAAATAACGTTCGTTATAGGGAAGAGCACAAATTATCCTCTCGTCTGACTCGAAAGTAATGCGGTAGGCAAGCCAAAAGGTGGCGTAGCACCGGGTAATGTTTTTCGCTTCCAACATTTTGATCAATGAATCGAGAGGCGGAGTGTCGGAATATTGCTGTATCAGTTCAGGTTTTTTCCATTTCTTGATCACTGAAACGGAAGTTTTGATATTGAAAATTGTAAGTACTATCACAATAATGCCGATCAAAGTGCTCCAGCGCCCTCTACAGCTTCTATATAGATGGCCGATTAAAAAAGGAAAGCACCATACTGCCGGCAATAAATACCGGCAATCGGTAATGACAACTGCATGATTTGCGAACAAGCCGATCGTAAGAATACTGGAAATCAGGGCTAAATCAACTAAATCTAACGTTGGCCAGGTGCGGGCCATAACCGCTTTGCAGAACAACCGTGATCTCTGCATACAAAGAAAACCCACCACCAGGACATAACCGGCGGTAAAGACAATCTGCCAACTATGCGACCAATCGAGGCGAGCTACAGTATCAGGGCACTGGCAAAGGTTTCCGTCAATACAGAGTCCATCAAACGCAAAAGTGCAAGTTTGAGAGAAAACGTCGACGGCAACATTTCGTAGGCTCCCGGCTTAAGCCATATTGCCAGAAGATAGGGTGTGGCTCCAAGG
>JAHJLI010000294.1 GCA_018821785.1 Pseudomonadota bacterium | reverse complement strand
CCATCTCAAGAACAATCATCTTTGAATCATTACTAAAAGGTAAACTCCAATTTGAGGATTTTATTAAAAGAGTAGGAATCTGGAAGCATAATGATAGTAAAGGGATGAGTGCAGAAACAGGTATTCCATATTCTACTGTTAATGATCTAAAGGATGAAAAATCACCAGTATATAAGGTTGTTGAATATGATGTTCGTGAGATTAGGAGCAGAAGACGAACAAATAATATGAAATTTCTTGTTTCGACTGATGTACTAGATGGTGATGATCCTGAAGAAATAAAGCAGCAATTAAAAAATATCGGTTACAAATTATTGTCCTGATGATCGTGATGGCGGATACTAGATATTCACACGATCATTCCATCATTATGAGTTTTTTTATCAGTAAATTATTAAAAATTATGTGTTGCTGCGCATTGTACGCCCTTTGGGGGCGTTCAATATTTATAGTTTTTTTATGATTATGCACCAAATTTAGGGAGTCGATATATATAATACATAGGGACAATCTAAATATGATGCACAAAAAAAATTTAAAAAAAAACCCTGAATCTAGTATCCGCCAAAAACATTATAACATATTGTACTTACAGCATTACTTGACAAAACCATTCTATTGTTGTATATTGTTGATCGTGATAGAGAAGGAACCATTTTAACATCACAAGTCACTGGTTTATTACACAAATTCCAGAGTGACTATAAAAAAATACTGGTAAACGTGAATATCGTGCTCTTCTTGATTGGCTTCCTTGCACCGTATTCACCATTTTTATTTTGATGAATACACACTGGAAGCATATTTCTTTTAGAGGAGCACGAGATCATGAAACCCAATTCTCCCGCAAGTCCCACACTCCAAGCCCTAATCTTCCAGAAGTTAAAAGAAAAAGGCATCTCCAAATCCCAACTGGTCTCTTCAATTGGATATCCCCGTAATCTCAACAAAGGGATTAGGCGGTTGAATGAATACCTTACCACTCTGGAAGCTCCTAACGATGAGTTTGTTATCAACCTACTCAATACACTGAGTATAGATGGTTTGTCCTTCCACCGGGCATTAAATGCTTCTATCGACCTCATGAATAAAGAAGCTGATGAACACTCCAAGAGAAGGTTTAAGCCACATATTATCGTTCTCAGGGATAAAACTATAACACCACGATTTATTGATGAAATTATAACTCGTCAGAACACAATCCTTATACCCGATGAGATTCAAAACCTTTCATTCACTGACGAGCTTCACGAGATTTTCAAAATATATGACAATTTCAATGATAAAATCTATTACTCAAACACGTCTGAAGTCTTTAGATTCACAAAAACGGGGTTGAGATATCACAGAAAACATAACTATTCTATGGTGTTTTCAGCAAACCATCATTTAAAGAGAATTGATATCACAAGCCCACGATCAAAATTTAAAATGGGTCTTGGTAATAAGCTGGTGGATTTACTCTCTGGTTCAACTCACTATTAAGACAGAGAGATATAATATGCCCGACTGCTACTACTGCTTTTGGATACTGAGGACCAACGGCAACATAATCATCCCTGAGTCTCGTCATATCAATGCTGTTGTGGCTGTTCCTGCTGCATTTGATGAAACAGACGAATCTATAAGAAGAACTTTTGCATATTATAATGAATCACAAGCAATGAACCATGAAGGAAGAGCAAGAGAAGCAATAATGCTCAGAGTGATAAACCGCAACCATATAAGGATCAGGAAAAATCAGTTCAGAAACAATCAAAACTGGGCGGTGCAATTGTATGATTTAACAGAAGAAAGAAAAATATCTCTCTCACGATGGGCTAATTATATCTTACCTTTTGCTAATGATAAGAATGCTGATGTTGTGCTCCACCAACTCATCGATAATACGAAGACAAAAACGATTCTTTATCTGATGGCTGAAGAATATTCGTTTGATCGTGAAGAAACGGTGATCATACCACAATCAGAACTTTTACTAATGTATACCAAATGAGTATTATCACTATAGAATTATTAAATAAAATAAAAGAGCACTATACCCTTGATTGGCTTAATGGGACTCATAATTTTAAACATTGGGCACGAGTTTTTGCTAATGGTCAGCAACTGTCAGAACAACAAGGGGTAAATTCTAAGGTCGTGCAGTTGTTTTCAGTGTTCCATGATTCACAACGTAGAAATGAACATCTTGATCCTGGTCATGGTCCTCGTGGTGCCCGGCTTGCTCTTCATCTTCGGGAATATTTACCACTAACTGATGATGAGTTTGAACTACTCACGATTGCCTGTTCTGAACACACAAAATCGAGGACCCATGATGTTATTTCAGTACAGGCATGTTTTGATAGTGATAGATTAGATTTGTGGAGAATAGGTGTAAAACCGGACCCTGAATTTCTCTGTACTCCTATGGGGAAACTTCCAGCCACTATAGAAGCAGCATATGAAAGGAGTATTAATAAAATTTCAGAAAATCCGTTTGGAATAGTTGGTTCACAATTTGAAACGGTTGTTGTTTGATCGTGATGATGAACTTTGGAAAAAATCTCTGTAATAGTGTAACATTCAGTTGATACAGAAAATGGCAATTTACATAGTGTTTTTGCCACAAATAGGCAGTGATTTCAATATGTTAAAATTTTATTCAGGTGCTTCCCCTTGGGGTCACCATTTGAATATTTAACCCATTGATATCACATTCAGATATCAATGGGTTTTTTATTGTCTGCTCTATAAATAACAGGAAAATCCCTGGCCATCCATTCATAGATACGAGGCCGGGTAAGTCCAAGGGCTTTAATTATTGCCTCAGGACTCTCACCGGCTTCAATGCCCTTTACAGCTCTTATACGTATTTATTCCAGAGCCTTTCGATCAATTTTTCTTCCGTCAAGTTCATCCATATACGGAGTTTCACATATGTTCGCTAATTAATATACCGATTAATAAAGTTACAAAAAAAGGTAGTTGTAAAACATCAGATCGGATGTCTCTTCACTAAAAAGGCCCTTTTTCAGTAATCCCGAACTAAGCAAAGACTTATGGACTTTTCATAAATAACATAGACTTTTCGTTCCGCAAAAGTCATAGTGCGGAGTGTGGGGATTTCGCAACGAATATGACGGTGATACAAGGCCATCTGGCCTCTTCATGACGAAAAAGGGTGCAGATTGTGGGCGGCCTCTGAGGCGCGAGCTCACGAGCGCGGAGGATTCAAGTTTGTCCACGAAATCAAAAGGATGTAGCTGACATTCATTGCTTATGGAGTCAAAGAGCTGACAGGTGAAGCTCTTTTGCCGGAGGGTCGACCTCGCCGAACAATGGCTATAAGGTAGCCACTTAAGGAAACTGACGGGGCATTGCTTGATGTAGATGAGTTTGAATTAGAGTGGACAACCGCTCGTCAATCACGGGATGATTATCAATTTGATCAAATTTACAACCACACATACTGGGCTCAAAGTCCATGCGACATTGGACTCGTATCAGTATGCCAAAGAAATTATATTGTTGGATGCGGAGATGAAAACACACAGCCATCATCCGGAAGCTTGTCACGATAAATTGAATTATTCGATCAAATAGCATAATTATTATATGAACAGCCACTTATCACCTCACCCTCTGTACTGTTCGACTTCCAGCGATATCGCACAAAAGAGCTCGGGTTCAATGAGCAGATCAAGCTGCCCTACAATACTAGAAGGACAACCGGCGCATTTCGAAGACAGTTCTCATGTCGACCTCCAGATTATACCGGAACACTTGCTTCGGTATCTCGCCCAACAACCAGAAACCGTTGAAGGATTTTGAAAAAGCTACTGTTTACAACATCGACCTTACCGCGTTTTATCGGCGACCCGGAACCGCGTTTCGTGTTAGACCTAGCCCGGGCATTAAGCGACCGCTACGAAGTCACTATTCTCGCCCCCGCAGATCCTGATGCACACCTTGTTGAGCACCACGACAGGGTCAAGATCCGGCGCTATCGCTATGCCCCGTTACGTTGCATGGAGCAACTGGCCTATCCAGGCGCTATCCTTCCGCGACTAAGGCAGCGTCCATGGCTATGGTTAACTGTTCCCATGCTATTTCTGGGGCTGCACCTGGCGCTGCGCCGTCTTCCCTCCCGGCAGTTCGATCTCGTACACTGTCACTGGCTAATCCCTCAGGGCGTAGTGCAGGCGCTCGCCTTCTGGGGTGCGGGTATGCCACCGTTCGTTGTGACCAGCCATGGTGGGGACCTGACGAGTTTCAGTGGGCCGCTGATGCGTCGTATATTTCGTCTGGTCATCTCGCGCGCCGCCAGCATAACGTTGGTTTCCAAAGCCCTATTGTCAGAGCCGATCATCGGGCTGGCCACCGCACGGGTCATTCCAATGGGTGTGGATATTGACCGCTTCGCCCCAAAGTTCTTCGACTCCAGATGCTTTGCCGCATGGAGTGGTGACAAACCGGTGCTGCTGTTCGTGGGGCGCCTGGCCGAAAAGAAGGGTGTCGGCGTGTTGTTGCAAGCAATGGTCGACCAGGCCGTTCAGGCCATGGACGCCCACCTTATTCTGATCGGCGACGGGCCGCTAAAGGCGGACCTCAAGGCACTCCGGGATGCCTTGGGTTTGAACGGTCGGGTGCATTTCCTGGCACCGGTCGGCCACAACCAGCTTCCGACAATTTACGCGTCAGCCGACGTATTTTGCGCACCTTCCGTCATTGCCGCAAACGGTGATACCGACGGTATGCCCACGGTCATTCTTGAGGCCAGCGCTTGCGGTACACCCTGCATCAGCACGCCAGTCGGCGGCATTGCCGAGTTCATCGAAGACGGTGTCAATGGGCTCCTTGTCAGTCCGGGCGACCCTAAAACACTGGCCCGTGCCATTGCCCGCTTGCTGACAAATGATACCTTGCGCAGGCGACTGGGTCAAGCCGCAGTGCATAGTGCCGGCGCCTATAGTTGGAATGTGATCGCGGACCGCTTCGACGCATTATACAGCTCGGTACTCACGAATAATGTCAGAGAACAAAAGGGGTAAGGGGTGATACGTGTCTGCTTGATCTGTGCGGAGTTTTTCGGCTGGGGATCCCGTGGCGGTTTCGGCTATGCAACCCGCATTATCGGCCGCGAGTTGATCAGACTCGGCGTCACGGTATTCGCGGTAGTCCCGCGACCTCGCGACTTGCCTGCCAAGCGCGTTGAGTTCGATGGCATCCAGGTGGTCGGTGTTGATCGGTCGCGACCATTCAGCGCCATGGAGATCTACCGTGAGATCGACGCCGATATCTACCACTCCCAACAACCGTCTCTAGCCAGTTGGATGGCGCAACGGTCTATGC
The DNA here is from genome assembly GCA_018821785.1 of Pseudomonadota bacterium. Taxonomy (GTDB): domain Bacteria; phylum Desulfobacterota; class Desulfobulbia; order Desulfobulbales; family Desulfocapsaceae; genus Desulforhopalus_A. The sequence goes on along the minus strand of JAHJLI010000294.1, from coordinate 3,461 downwards.
CGGATCGGTTGCATTTGGCTACCTTGCGAGACCCACGTTCACTGAAAGATTGGTGGCAGGAGGTATCCCATCCCACTCACAATCCAGCTCAAGTGTTTCTTACCTGGCTATATTATGAGAACCCGCTGACCCACCGAGCGATCCATAGGATGGACGGTTTGTATACGCCTGCACATTACCTGCGACAGAAGTCGCAACGATTATACGGACTGCCGACAACTCCCGATTTCTTGCCGACCCCGGTCGTCATACCTGAACAGGTCCAAAAAGCGCAAAGACCGACCGTATGTTTCGTTGGCCGCTGGGACAGGGTCAAGCGACCTGAATTGTTTTTCGATCTGGCCAAAGATTTTCCTGACGTCGAGTTTCTTGCTATCGGTAAGGCGCACAACCTCGGCTATGAGCGGAACCTGAGAGAGCGCTATTGTGGGCAGGACAATCTCAAACTGATCGGCTTTATTGACCAATTTGCTTCGGATGCCTTATCTGGCCATCTCGGACGCTCCTGGGTGCTGGTCAATACCTCAGCAAAGGAGGCATTGCCTAATACCTTCATCGAAGCCTGTGCACATCGGTGCGCAATCGTATCGGCGCAAAATCCGGATGACTTCGCGACACGTTTTGGCCGCCATGTGCAGAAGAATGATTTTTCCGGCGCCCTTCGCGATCTGCTGCAGGATGAACGCTGGCGAAGGCACGGTCAAGCAGGGTACGAGTACGTGTTGGCAACCAACGCTCTATCCGCCGCTGCGCAGCGGCATCTTGAGACCTACAAGAAATTACTGAGCGCAAACGGCAGGAAAAAGTATAATCCGGGATATGCAAGCCCATGATGGCAGAAGAAGGAACAGGCATTGAACTATTTGTAATGTAATGATATCTTGTTCGTCGGTAGAAAAATAATTGCGAGAGACAACTTAAAAATGCAGTTTTAGCATCGGAGCAAATGGCCCTTTATTTCAAAAGGCCATTTTTCAGGACACTAAACAACTGACTACTTATCACACCATGAAGATTGCCCTGCTGGGAGCGGCCCACCCTTTTCGTGGCGGCATTGTTCATTTTAACAGCCACCTGGCCATGGCGCTCCATGAAAGGCCTGGATTAGATGTGGACCTGTTCTACTGGTATAAACCCTATCCTTCATTCCTGCTGCCAAAAGGGCCGTCCTCTTTTATGGACCAACAGAGCTCTTTGACCTTTCATCAACCCGGACAACACATCTTGAGCTATACCAATCCCCTGACTTGGTGCGCACTTTTTGACCGATTGAGGAAGGGTAGATATGATATATTCATCACTCATTGGGTCCATCCGATTCATTTTCCTGTGCTCAAAGCACTGTTTACTGCTATCCGGCTTTTCACGAAAACAAAGATCTACCTGATTGTACACAACTGTCTGCCCCATGAACCAATGCCAGGTGCTGCCTCAATGAGCCTATCAATATTCAACACGGCTCACCGAATCATTCTGCACAGCACTTCGGAAACGCAGCAGGCCCAAAATCTCGGATTTATCACCAGTAATATGGTTACTGCGTTTCTCCCGACCTTTAATCAATTTATTATACCAGGCGAACCGCGGGAATCCATACGGCACAGCCTCGGCCTGCGCGGAAAGGTCCTTCTGTTTTTTGGGTTTATCAGACCATACAAGGGGTTACGCCTCCTCCTGGAAGCATTTCACGATCTAGCATCTCGCTATCCCGATGTTTCCCTTCTCGTCGTTGGCGAACATTTTCACACAACATCAGCAGGGCTCCATAATAATGGCTCGCTTCTTGATCATCTTTCCCCAAATGATCCAGTCCGATCCCAAATTGTCTTTATTGACCGTTACGTGGCAAATGAGGAGGTCGGCCGCTATTTCGCAATAGCCGACGTGTTGGTTGCACCATATCTATCTGCGACACAATCGGGACCGATCCAAATCGCCTATGCCCTAGATAAACCAGTGATCGCAAGTGATCTGCCAGCCTTTCGGCAATGTGTCAGTCATGGGGAAAGTGGGTACCTGTTTTCAACTGGGAACGTTCAGGATCTAACGGAAAAGCTTGAGCTCTTTTTAGATAAACCCATTACAAACAAACAGGTTCACCGCTATCGCCAGTTTTTCAATTGGCAGCGTTATGTGGAGATGCTGCTTATGCTCACTGCTCCTGAGAGGAAATAAGTTCCGTTTCTTCCTTCTTCAAAAGTATGCCCAAATGAAGATAATCTTCAATACCTTGAAATGACAGATAAAAAAAACAAGGATACTCTTAAAGCCTCACCTCTAATTAGTTTGATTATTGTGAGCATGAATAGAAAAGAGATATTGGAGAGATGTCTAAGGTCGGTTCGAAGTCAAGTGTATCCGAATATGGAAATAATCGTTGTTGATAACGCCTCATGTGATGGCACCGGCGAAATGGTTCAAGGCATGTTCCCCGAAGCGAGGTATTTCTATCTCAAGAGTAATCTTGGTCCTGCGGGCGGACGAAATTGCGGAGTACGGAACTCCAGAGGAGAATTCTGCGTTTTTATTGACGATGATGCATTGATTGTTGGAGACGATGTGTTGAAGCAAGTTGTTAAATATTTTCGCTCCGACATTCGACTGGGCTGCATTGCATTTCGCATTGTTGATCCAATGGATGGAGAAGAAATATCTAATAGCATTCCCAGAATCGATAAAAAAAGCATTCAAAAAGACTACGAGTGCAGCTATTTCTGCGGCGCTGGTTTTGCCTGTCGACGCATCCTTTTCCTGGAGATAGGAATGTTCTGGGAGCCACTGTTTTATTACGTTGAAGAACTAGACTTCAGTTATCGACTGGTGAGCAGTGGCTATAGGATTTTACGTTCTTCAGCAATCTCCGTGAGTCATGAGAAAACGCTCCAGGCCAGAGTCAAGGGAGAGTATATATATTACGGTGTGAGAAATAGATGCTGGGTAGCTGCGAGAAATCTTCCTTGGATCTATGTGTTTTCACATATCTTTCTATGGTGTGGGTACTATTTTGTTTCGGCAGTCCGAAGTCGACATCTGTTTTTTTTTCTGCGAGGTATCAGAGATGCTATAATCGGCCTATCAGAAGTAATGAAGAGTCGTAACTGCCTTTCCAGAGGAACAATGAGGAAAATAAAGGCGCTGTCCGGAAGATTCTATTACTGAGTAACACCTTGAATATCCGGGAGTCACTAAAGAAAAAAAATGAATAGATCTATTGAGACGCAATTATGAGTACTTGCTTTTTGAACAAAATAACCGCGAAGTGTATGTTTTGGCTTATGATACATGAAGATGATTAAGCATAGCATAATAAGAAGACGGGGATAACGCTTAATGTTAAGGCCAAGGTCGGTAATTGACGGAAGAGGCGTTGCCTCTATCGCCAGCAACTTCACCTTCCTACTGGCAGGCAGCGGGGTGTATTTTGTGACGCGCTTCCTCTATGCTGTCATTCTGGCAAGGGT
>JAHJLI010000293.1 GCA_018821785.1 Pseudomonadota bacterium | reverse complement strand
GCCGTCTATGCGGTTGATCGGATTGCCAATCTCAGCGTTGGTGGTTGCCTTTTGGAGATTGAAGGGAATATTCCTCTGGGGAGCGACTGTAAATTTACCATTCTATTACCACGAATGGCTCCAGGAGTTGATGTCTTTGGTGAAATTGTTCGTTCCGGAAACGGCGAAGTAAGCTTGAAATTCACAAGGATCGATCCTGAAAATCTGTTTCATCTCCAGAATATTATTCGCTACAATGCCGAAGATCCTGACGCGATTGAGGAAGAAATAAGCATTCATCCAGGTCTTAAGTAATTTCCGTCCTGAAACGGCCATCTTGTTTGCCATCTATTATTGTCAGAGACAGAATGGATGAAAGGAGCTGTTCATTAATGCCCCATGTCATGGATCCCCAGGAAAGAGCCGAGTCTGTAGAGTTAAAGATATATCGAAGCCTGGTCATCGGTTTTCTTCTCCTGGTTATGGGCGGAGCGCTGTCTATACCGTTTGTCTATGAATCCCAGACCCTCTGGTATCAGCTGGGGATAAAGAAAATAATGCTGCGGGGAGGACAGATGGCGGGTCTTCTTGCAGCAACATTATTGTTTGTCCAGATACTACTTGCAGCGAGGGGTAAGTTATTGAAGAAACTCTTCGGCGTTGCTGCTCTGATGCGATGGCATCGGACTAATGGAATCATCGTGTCTCTCTTGGCTGTAATCCATGTGATGCTGGTATTAGCTCCCGAGGGGGTGGCCAACTTGCCGATCAGTAAAAAATATTGGCCGGAAATGGTTGGGATTGCTTTGCTCTGGATTATCCTCTCAATGGCAATTTCGTCACGGTTTAGAGAGAAATTGGGGTTGGATTATAAGAAATGGAGGATAATCCATAAGATGCTGGGCTATCTTGTTGTGCTCTTGATAGCGGTTCATGTGTTGTTTGTCAGCGATTCGTTTGAACACGCGATTCCAAGAGCGGCTCTCTTTACCTCCTTTTTGGGAGTTCTGCTGTCAGTGGTTCTGAATAAAATTGCATCAGGATCGTCAAAGCTGTAAAAACAAGAGGAAATATAGTTTAACATTAAATCTTGTTTTTTCTTCGGACCTCATTACTGTTTTAACACCTCTCGAAAGACTCTCTGCCAATTGATATGTGATTACTTCACGCAGAGGAGTTGTCTGTAATACCACCTTAACCCGAGGAGAATTCTATGAAAAAATTCAGTTGTATTATTATAGCACTTATTTTTTTGGCTTTGACTGGGCAAACAGTGTTTGCGGCAGCAAGAGCCTGGGAGTTGGATAATAATCATTCCAACTTTTATTTTCGCGTGGGGCATATATTTTCTAAAATTAACGGACAGTTCAATGACTTTTCCGGTGAGGTTCTGTTCGATCCGAACAATTTAGCGGAAAGCAGATTCTTTTTTCAGATTAAGACAGAGTCCATTAACACCAATATCGCCAAGCGTGACAGGCATCTTCAGTCAGTTGATTTTTTTGATGCAGATAAATATCCACTGATAACCTTTGAATCCATTAAAATTACTGATGCCGGAAATAATGTTTTCCACGTTTTCGGAAAATTCACTATTAAAGGAGAATCGTATGACTTGATGTTGCCGCTTACCTTAGCTGGAATAAAGGATCATCCTGCGGTAAAAGGCAAGGAAGTCATCGGGTTCAATGGAGAACTGACTATCGACCGTCTCGCGTACAAGGTCGGTTCCGGTAAATTTTATGAAATTGGAATTGTCGGGAAAGATGTTGAAATCCTGGTGACCCTGGAGGCCCTCAGCGACAAATAGTGGCCTGGATTCATCGTTGGAAGATATGGGGGAAAAGGGTATTCCCGGACAGTCTTCTGGTCAAGATGCGGGGTTGAAGCTGGCTTTTTCTTTTGACTCTTGCAAGAAAAGTTGCCGTATCTTCATAATGCGTCTGCTATTTACCCCGAAATCCAAGTAACCGATTCTGGCGCCTGAACGAAGGTGGATGAGGTTCTCCTCTGGTTCCATCCTAAGCTCAACATCATCAACAAAATGAAAGAGTTTAGAGGTAAAGGTGGCCCAAAGATACGTCGGTCTGGTTTTAACGATCTCTCCGCCGAGGTCTTTGATTATTGCCTGTATTTGTTGCCAGGCTTGATCAGGACTGTCATGGAAGCTGATTGGTGCAATCCGACCTGTGGCACTGGTGTCGCTGGTGACGCAATTTGGACTGTTCGGACAGGGGCGTAGGTGACCGTCAATCAGCTCTCCTGGCGGTGTTATCATGGTGCAGGCAATTAAGTTCGAGAATAAGGGGAGTGAAAAAAGTATGATCTTCATGGACATTGACAACCACCACAACTTGCTTAATTTTTCTATCTGAAACCTCCATTCTACTGCTTGGAGCAACAGAATTTCTTCTCCGTTTAATTTGTTTTTATGTAATCATTCTTGCTGTTTTTTCGAGAAGAATATGGGGGTTTTAGAATTAAACAGAAGAATCTAATCTCCTAACCCTAGTTAAAGGAGGCTTGTTATGTCTCATACCTGTAAAAATTGTGGAGCGGTAGCCGATGATCCTGGTCATCTGTGCAATCCCACTGTTGAAGTGCTTTCCTGCTCGTATTGTGGAGCAACCGATGTTGGAGCTACTCATGTTTGCAAAGAGAAACTTGCGGCAATGAAATTTTCCTGCCAATCCTGTGGCAGGGTTGCAGCCGATGGCTCTGAACTGTGCAAACCATCTGAAATTTCCTGATGAATCTTGGGAATACACCCTTGAATGTTACATCAACAAAGGCCGGTTCGCAGAGCGAAACGGCCTTTGTTGTATACCCGATATCTGGCCCTGACAAGCGGCACACTTAAGAACTCTTTTTAAAAGCAAAAACCCTGCATCGGCAGGCCGGCTATCTGGAAAGCCTGATGGATTCCCTTTGGGAATAGGTTGTAGAAATATCTCATCGTTCCCCTGTCCGGACCTATTTTCTTGGCCATGTCTGCGGTAACGACTCGGACGAATGGATGTTTTCCTCTTGTTTTATAGGAATCTCGTATCAACTCAATGACGGTTATATGATCGTTGCTAAGTTTGAGGTTAAGCTTCTCGGCAATATAATCGCGAATCTGATGGTCCCAGGAAGTCAAGTCGAGAAGGTGATTGGTGTCTGAAAGGAGATATCTTTTTCCGTTCAATTCCAAGTAGTGGCTGATGGTTGTCATAGGTCACCTCCTGCAATGTTTGTAGGTACTGCTTTTGCCGCCCAAACAGATGATGTAGCTGTTGTTACGTTAGAATTTCCTGAAAGGGTACCACGCACATCTGCTTTTTCCAAGCGGAAAATAATGATTATTATTTTGTTTTTTACTATGCGGCAAG
>JAHJLI010000032.1 GCA_018821785.1 Pseudomonadota bacterium | reverse complement strand
GACCATGGCCAGCAGGGCTCGCTCCAGCTTTGCACTTGCCGCTTGTTCAATGGCTTCGAGGCACTTTTTCAAACCCAGTCTTTCCCAAAGGACGTCTATTACAAAGGGACAGCCCAAGGCGAGAGTCTGCTTGATTTTCATGTCGGCAGACAAGCCGACGGGAACTGCCAGGTCCCGGGTTGCAGCCAGAGGATCATCAAACCGCAGGCCACAAACGCGGCCAATGGATTGACAGAGACGTACCAGCTCCTGGCGGTCGAGCTGGTCAACCCGTCCGAAGTTGTGAATGATTTTGGCGACGGGTTTGCGGGTGTCCGGATGCCGCTCGTTATGGGCAAGCTGGAAGTATTCGACGACCGAGCCGTCCTTGTTTGTTCGTTTTGTGATTCGTAGATACATGCTTACTGACTTAGCATGTATCTCAGTTGTTAACAAGGAATAAATTGCAATGTGTGTGACTACATATTTCGATCAGACCCTAACATTGGCGCCTTGCACTAAGCAGTTTTTGCTGATAATTTTTTTGGCGCTGTAGCGGAATCGGGCTTTTTTATGCCTACTGGCCGCAAACGCAAGTCATACAGTAAAAAAAAATCCGAACATTTTACTATAAAAAACTTTAAATATCAGGCCGCTATAAAAATGGTTTGGATTTTATTTAGGTTTGGATAACTCAGATTATCCAAACGTTTGGATAATCTGAGGCGGCATGCAGCGACGTATGCCTCCAGGTCTGGCACCCCGGTAGAAATCGTCAGCAAGGTCATTCTTCGACACGCTGATCTGTCAACAACGCAGCGGCACCTCGGGAAGGTGAATGACTCCGAAGCGATCCGGTGAATTGAAACTCTTTACGGGTAGCCGCACCTCTATGGGCGGGGGGCAGACAACCCTCGCCCTTGACGGCTCAGTAGACATGTCTCGCTGGAGTTCTGTTGCTCTTTCGAGAGGTGTGTTCTTTGAGTATCTCTTCCTTGCAGTTGCTCCATTTTGGAGCAATTCTCTACCCTTGGTCGATCCTACTGTCTCAGGAATAGTCTAAACCCACGTGCTATGCTCCCAAATTGAGGCTTGGCATGACAAATCTATATCTGCTGAAATACTGTTGAGTCAAAATCCACAGGAGAACCTTGGAAACTCCGGCATCCCCAGATTTTCAGGTAACTTCTCCTTCGAAGATGCAGTTTGGAAATTGAGAACAACTTGGCTACGCACATAGGGCACAGTCTTCTTTAATCAAGCACATCCCGAATGAGGGCTGCAATACTTTTCCTGGCCAGAGGTTTTATCGCAAACCCTTTTATGCCAAGCGCTCTTGCCTTCTCCTCCGTTATGGGGTTGCTGTAGCCGGTACAGAGAATGATCGGCATCCCTTGTCGTATCTGCATGATGCGTTGAGCCAGGTCGGTTCCTGTCATGCCCGGCATGGTCTGGTCGGTGATAACCAGATCAAACTGATCCGGCTGACCCTGAAATGTTGTCAGGGCGTCGATGCCGTTTGCTCGGGTAGTTACATGATACCCGAGCCGTTCGAGCATGTTTTTTGCCATTTCAGCAAGGATCTCCTCATCATCTACAAAGAGAATTCGTTCATTGCCGAGTTGAATGAGCTCCTCCGGCTTATCCTCAACCACGGTCTCGCCCGGCATGACCGGCAGCATTACATGAAAAACAGTGCCTTCGCCGGGATGGCTGCGAAAATACACATATCCACCATAATTCTTTGCTATGCCATGGATGATCGAAAGACCCATGCCGGTCCCTTTGCCGATTTCCTTGGTGGTGAAATAGGGGTCAAATATCTTGTCCCAAAGCTCTGGAGCTATCCCTGGTCCAGTGTCACCGATTGATAACTGCACGAAATCCCCTGGATGCATTTCCGGTTTTCCTGCAACATCATCGTCGGTAAGGGTTTTCTTTTGCAGGGAAATAGACAAAGTGCCACCTGTTTCTTCCATGGCATGAAAACCGTTGTCAACGTAGCTCTTGGCTTTTCTCTTCTCTCCAGCAATAAACAAGGAAAATGTCGTACTTTTAACTATGCAAAATTCTGGTCGAGTTCACTTTTGCAAGCCATTGCTGCAAAATCGATTGCGTCGCTCGGAGAGGAGTTTGACCCGGAAGAGTTGTTTATCTGCGGTCTGCTTGCCAATATAGGACAACTCGCTTTGGCCAGCCTTTTTCCGGAACAATATGAGGCTATTCTCACGAAAATTGGATTTCAACCACTTGACGAACCAGATGGTTCTCGTCACGTACGTAAGTTCATGGAGAAAGATAGTTTTCAGATCGACAGTTCGGAATTGACTCTTGAGCTCTTTTTAGATTGGGGTCTACCTGCACATTATGCCTTAGCCGCAGGATATTACGACGATCTTGACAATGGAGAACTGGGCACAGGAAGAACAAAACATATTGCCGAAATTCTCTACACTGCTCAACAAATTTCCACAATATGCATGGATTCAACCGCGGCACAAGAGCAGCTTAGTACAATCGAAAAGGTCGCCAAAAAGGCAGGTGTTAATGAAACAGTGTTTTGGTCACTCTTCGATTCCATAATTACTCAATGGTATGATTGGGGAGAAATCTTTGAAATTGAAACTTCACAATGCCCATCCTACGGCTCAGCTATGGGTAACAAAACGTGATTACAAGAAGTTCTTTAAAAAAAACTACACACAATGTTGCCAGACAGAACCTAAACTAATTTGGAATGTGGCTCAGCTTGATCTTTCTACTGTTCAGGGAAATACTATTAGTTTCAAATACCTAACAACAGAACAGGAATTTCAGATTAGAGCTTTTCCATGAGTCTCTTTACCTCAGTCGTGAGAAGGAATACCTAAGCTTATTCCTGGTATACGTATTCATTTCTTACCCTATCAGTCGTTGTTGTGTGCCTCTAACGCGGTGGATAGCTGGCACCCCTTGCAATTCAATTCACATTGACAATGCGAGCTTGGAGCATTAATATTGTGGCAATATGCATCTTTGCGATGCTGAGCACTACAAACTCAACTCAATATAGTGAGGCATCCATGGGAACCCGATCTTTAAGAATCGACGAAAATTTGGTGATCCAGGCCAAACGACAAGCGAAGGTTCAACACAGATCTATCAATGGTCAGATAGAATATTGGGCGACACTGGGTAAGGCTATTGCTTCAAAGATCAGCGCAGCTGATGCCTTTGCAGTGACCCAAGGCCTAAAGGAAATTCGTTTGGAGCCCGCCAGAAATATTTTCATTGATCCCGAAACTGTGCGGAACGAACTTGAGAAGGACAGGGCAAAAGGTTTCTCCGGGAAACCGGTCACATCTGCCCCCTTCTATTTTGAGACAAGTATCAATCACCCCGGTTTCCTGGATAAGGTCGATACAGTAACTGGAGTAAGGCAAACAGGGAAATTTCAAAACGGTACTTTTGAGGCAATTTGATGTCCGGAGAAAAACAACTCTGGGTGCTGGCGGGTGGGAACGGTGCGGGTAAATCCACTTTCTATCATCAATACTTGTCCCAATACGGTATCAAGTTCGTCAACGCTGATTTGATCGCCAGGGCAATGGATTCGGATCACCCGGAAAGGTTGAGTTACGAGGCTGCGACTCTGGCCACGGAAATGAGAGAAAACATGATCGCCCAGGGAGAATCCTTTTGTTTCGAAACCGTCTTTTCCCATGAATCGAAAATTGATTTTATCGCAGTGGCTAAAACCCACGGGTATACCGTCATACTGGTCTATATCCATCTGACCGACCCAAGCCTGAACGAGGCCAGGGTATATCAGCGCACGCTGGAAGGCGGTCATGATGTGCCCAATGAAAAAATACAATTGCGTATTCCGAGGACCATGAAAAACATTAAGACGGCACTACCTCTTGTGGATGAAGCTTGGATTCTTGACAACTCATCGGAACAAAACAGATTCCAACAGATTGCCATTATTAAAAGCGGCTACTGCGAGAAAAAGGTGAATCCGTTACCTGCCTGGGTAATGGATCTACTTCCTGAGTATACCTAACAATCGGTTCTGCACCTGTCGGCCTTATTCCAGGCTATAGCTCTTCATCTTTTCCCACAGATTTTTTCTGCTTATCCCCAGAAGTCGTGCCGCTTCGGTGCGGTTGCCGTTGCTTTGTCGCAGGGCGGTCAGCAAGAATTCCTTTTCGGCCACTGCCAGTCTGGCGCTGAGGTTGAAATCGGCGTCGAGATGGTCGGTCTTGTGGGTGAGTTCAAAAGGCAGGTCGCCAGGGATGATTTGCGGACCTCGGCACAGTACCGAGGCCCTTTCCATGAGGTTACGCAGCTCGCGGGTGTTACCGGGAAAATCGTACTGTTTCAGGCACTGGATCGTCTCTCTGGTGATTCTTGCCGACCTGCCGTGCAGTGCATTGAACTCCTTGATAAATGCATGGCAGAGCTCGTCGATATCCTCTTTATGCTCTCTGAGCGGCGGCATTCTCAGGGGAATGACCTGCAACCGATAAAGGAGATCCTGGCGAAACCTGCCTGCCGTGACCTCCTTTGTCAGATCCTTTGAGGTACAGGCGAGAATACGAACGTCAACCCGGATCGATTTGCTGCCGCCAACCCGTTCAAACTGACTTTCCTGCAGCACTCTGAGCAGTTTGGCCTGGAGCGGACCGGGCAGGTCGCCCAGTTCATCAAGGAGCAGGGTGCCGCCGTCGGCGAGCTCGAATTTGCCTTTGCGACGCTGGTCGGCACCGGTAAATGCCCCGCGCTCATGGCCGAACAGCTCGGATTCCATCAGCCCTTCGGGGATGGCCGCACAATTGATCGAAACGAACGGTTTATCGCGTCTGGGGCTGGCATTGTGGATGGCTCTGGCCGCCAGTTCCTTGCCGGTGCCCGACTCGCCGGTAATGAGGATGGTGGCGTTGGTTGGGGCTGCCTGGGCAATGAGGGAATAGACCTGCTGCATGGCCTCGCTGGTTCCGAAAAGTTCCTTGTCATGGGTTTGCCGGCAGGTTGCCTCGAGTATTTCGCAGCGAGCCCTGACTGCCTGGTGGCTCAGGAGTCGAGTGGCTCGGATGATCAGATCGTCGAGGTCAAAGGGTTTGAGGATATAATCGGCGGCGCCCATGCGCAGGCATTTAATCGCATCATCGACTGAGCCGTAGGCGGTCATGATGATGACGTCGGTTTCCTGGTTGTGTTTGCGGATATTGCCAAGCAGAGTAAGGCCGTCCATGCCCGGCATGCGGATATCGGAGATGATCAGATGGTATTGATTTTTTTCGTAGAGAGCCATGGCCTTGAGGCCGTCTTCCGCCTCGTCTACCTGCCAGCCGTGTTTTCTCAATCGGTCGTAAATGGAGATCCGCATGATCTCATCATCTTCAGCGAGGAGTATCCTTGGCATGTTAGTCGCCCTTATATGTAGAATTTTCGGTGACCTGCAGGGTAATGGTGAAGGTCGTCCCTTTGCCGGGACTACTGTCGACAGCAATTTTGCCGTTCATCCGCTGCACCAGGGAATAGGTGACGGCGAGGCCGAGGCCGGTTCCTTCGCCAACGCCTTTGGTGGTAAAAAAAGGGTCGAAGATGTGCGGCATGTTTTCTGTGGAAATGCCAATCCCCGTATCCTGAAAAACCAGAACCAGCTGATCTGCCGATTCATGGCAGCGGATAGACAGCTTCCCGCCTTCCGGCATGGCCTGAATGGCATTCAGACCTATGTTGATGATGATCTGTTTGAGGGCTTCAGCGTCGAGCAGGTATTCTTTTGCGACATTTATGCTGGTTTCCAGCTGAATGTTTTTCAGTTTGTAGGAAAGCAGGACTATGCACTCGTCGAAAAGTACCTGGAGACCCACTTTTCTGTTGTTCAGAGGTTCGGTCCTACCAAAATTGAGGAGCTGGCGCATGATCATTTCGATCTGCCTGAGACCCTTGTCGAGGAGGGGCAGGTAACGTTCGACCAGTTCACGGTCACCGGGATTTTCGCGCAATGATTTGACGCAGTTGAGCATTCCTCCCAAAGGGTTGTTGACCTCATGGGCAATGCCGGCGGTGAGGATGCCGAGTGATGCCATCTTTTCACTGAGATGGGTCTGGGCTTTTGTCTTCAGTAGTTCGTCCTGTGATTTCTTCAGGCGGTCGCAAAAGAGCACGAAGGATGAGCTGACACTGTCGAGCTCATCCTTGAACAGCGCCGGTTGCAGATACTGTTCCGGGGGATCCTCGGGGAAACTGTCCATCGCCTGCGATAACCGGTGAATCCTCCGGACAATAAGCGATTCGAACATAAGAAAGAGAGCCACCGTCACAATCAGAATACTGGCGATACCGATGAAAATCAGGGTGTTGATGTTTCTTTGGATCAGCTCGTGCGCCCAGTTGATGGGGATGGTGATCGACAGCCCGCCGCGGATATCGCCAAGGGCATAGCCGTGCCGGGCATGACAGCCGAGACATGAATCGCTGACCCTGAGGGGGGCGATGAAGCGCACGACCCGGCCCAAATCAGTATTGTCTACATCGATTATTTCGTCGGCACCTTCGGCAAAGGCATTGAGTGCGGCTTTTTCAAAGTCGTCAGGGGCATTCTGGGGGTTTACCGGTTTCAGACTGGTGACGCGGAAATGGCCGAGGCCATCTTTTTTCGCATACACCGAAAGCTCCCTGGTAATCATCGCCGGATTGCGCAGAAAGAAGGTGTTGCCCTGGGAATCCCGGACCTCCGGCAATTCGAGATACGGATTGGCCTCGACCCCCTTCCCCTCAAGGACAAAAAGCCCATTGTGGTCGGCGGCCCATTGTCTGGTCAGAAGAATTTGTTTGTAGAGCATGCGGGCCTGTTGCTCCGCCTGTTTAAGGATCATCTTTTCGTCGAATACTGCAGTACGATACAGCATGAAGAGATAGAAGGCCGAAATGATGGCACCGATAAAGATGATAAATTTGGTGCGGAGAGACAATTGTGCGGAGAAGGTTCGGGCCATTGTCTGTGTGATCTCCTAGAAAAGGTGCTTTTATTGGTTGTCGTGCAAGGGACATCGAGTTCCTGAACGACAGCCATACTCTTCAGTAGGCAATTTTCGCGCCAATACGTTTCCCTCCATTATGCAGACCGACTACAATGTATGCCAGATCACAAATTTATAATCCGCGGTCGATTCGGATTTGCCTTTTCCGATGTATGAAGAATTATGGCAGAGAGTGGTTGGTGGAGAGCGGCTTTCAGCGGCGGTTTGCCTTAAGGTTAAGGCGTATTCCCGTTCTGGTGGTCAAAATGCCGGCGATCTCCCCGTTGTCGACCACCTTGCCCCGAAAACAATGACCTGAGTAGTGCGAGGCTTTAACCACATCCCCTTCTATGCTGCCTTTGAAGTGGTAGGGCGCAACTTCACGAAAAGGTTCCTTGAGGAACACCACGCCATGTATGTCTTGTCCCTCATGTTCCAGTTCGATAACGGCTTTCGCAAGCAGGTATCTTGATTCCCAGACCTCGGAAGAATTCCCAAGTGCTCCTGAAAAAAAGAACATGCCCAAGACGAATGCCCACGGGATATATTGAGCTCTTAAAAGCATCAAAAGGTGATTTCTCCTTCCTGTGTCATCCGGGTATCTCATCTCTCCGGGGCGCTGGTCAGAGCGCAGCAAACGACTTTGAATCGGCACCCTTATAACGGACGCCTGAACCTGGCGGCCTCAAGTTGCGACTATCTTACCATAAGATGCGATAATACTCGAAGGAGATGTTGCAAAACGAAATTTTCGATCCAACACAATTTCTTATATAATGGATGAGAGCTGTTCGGAAAAAAAAGAAACGGGATGTTACCCTTTAGTAGCGGAAAGGGTTGCCGAATGTTACCGAATGGAAACGGTTGCAAAATTTCACCGGAATGCTCTTATATTTTTGCGTTTCAATTTCCGTTCGGGTAAAGAAAAAAAACTTGGTTTACTCTAGTCCCAACCCCCTACAGGAGATTCAATTTTGATGAAGAAGCTATTTTTGACACTTTTTTTAAGCATGATGTTTGCCGGAGTTGTTGTTGCCGGTGATCAGGATTTCACTCTGATAAATGATACCGGCGTTGAGATCCACGAACTCTACATCAGTCCCGCCAAAGCAGGTGATTGGGGCGAAGATGTGTTGACTGTGGATACTCTGCCAAACGGTGAATCGGTTGAAATACAATTTGGTGGCAAAGAAAGAGCAGCATTTTGGGACATCATGGTCATGGATCAAGCAGGTGATTCGCTCGAATGGCCGCACTTAAAGCTTACCGAAATTTCGGCCATTACCCTGACTTTCGTCAAGGGGGAACCGGTGGCAATTTACGAATAAACGTATTTTTATAGTATGACATTCGTCGGCGACAATACGCCTGCGGAAATACCGGGGGTTACAGATGGTAATTCTTCTTTGACCCCCATTCTTTATTCATTCCTCTCTTCCACTCACCTCCTTTCACTTTTCGCGACGACATAATCTGCGAAAAGCTCAGTTAATCATCCGCAACACCCTTTACTTAAGCTACCTTTATTCACGTCTGCCCTTGTTTTTTTACTCAAAAGGAGAGTGGTCCTTGTTCTCTCTCTTGACTCAGTTATATGTATAGCAAACTGCGGAAGCGATACGAATCCCTGATGGATAAAGATTTCTTTCCCTCAGGGGCGGCGGAAAAAACCCTTGCTCTTCTTAATGCAGTTGGACAAAAGCTGCGGAACCCGGAAGTGTCGGCCATTTCCCTGCCGATACTTGATCGCACTGCTTACTAGGGCAGCTTCTTGACATTGAGATTTTTTTGTGAATTAATTGACTAGGTGTTGGTTTTTAGCTTTTTAACCTTTACAGGGAGACATGCTATGAGCTTAAGGAATTTCTTGTCAGCGATTGTATTCGTATTTCTTTCTTACACTATTGTAGGAGCCGCAGATTTCCCAAAATTGTTGATCATGACAGAAGAGTATTCCCCATATAATTTTCAGAAAGATGGTGTAGTGCAGGGAATTGCAGTTGATGTGATGGTCGAGATGTTGAAAAAAGCAGGATCGAGTCAAACGCTGAAAGATATTGAACTTCTTCCTTGGGCAAGAGGATATAAACAGGTCCAGGATCAACCCAATGCCGTTCTTTTTTCGACAACCAGAACAAAGGAAAGAGAGAAGATGTTCAAGTGGGTGTGTCCTATAGCTTCGCTCAAGACAGAGATGATTGCTTTGAAGGAAAAAAACATTAAAATTGCTTCAACCGCAGATTTTTTAAAATACAAAATCGGATGCGTTAGAGATGATGTCGGCCAACAGCTTGTTATTGCAGCCGGAGTGCCGGAAAATAAATTGGATATAAATGCAGGTTATGAAATGAATGTAAACAAATTGAATGCTGGAAGAATTGATCTCTACGCATCCAGCATGACGAGTGTCACCGATTACGCTAAGGAACTGAAGATGGACCCGAATAAATTTGAAAGTGTTTATCTCCTTGATGAATCGCATCTTTGTTATGCATTTAATCAAGGCGTTTCCGATGCTGTTGTCGGCCAACTTCAAAAAGCATTGGATGAGCTGATTGCCGATGGCACCTTTGCAAAAATATCCGCAAAATACCAAAAATAGAGAAGTGGTTTTGTTTTTTGATCAACAATTGACGCTGAAAGCTGTTGATAGATAAAACGACTGTCGGCCAGAAGTCTTTTTGGGCCCCCTGGAAATAATTATTCATCACCACTGTTATTGACGTTGGTGCTGAGAATTGATAGTATCGCACTTGAAGGTTGGCTTTGGATGTGCCGATACGGTCTTCATGACGTCATGAAAAAATACATATCTCTGGATGACGCCCCTTATGATAAATGTGATTTTGATTGTTGACGATTCTCCGGTCTCACGGAAGATGCTCAAGAGCTGTATTCCCAAAGACCAAGGATATCTTTTCCACGAGGCTGGAGACGGCCTGGCTGGTCTTGAAATGTATAAGAAAACGCAACCCGATGTCACTTTCATGGATTTGACAATGCCGGTGATGGATGGGGCCACAGCCCTTGGTGAAATAAAAAAATATGATAGACACGCCCTGGTAATTGTTGTGACCGCTGATGTTCAGGTGAAATCAATTGAAAAAGTCGTTGAGCTCGGGGCCTTTCTTGTTGTCAAAAAACCTCCTAGCAAAGAGAATATTCAGGACGCTCTGTCCAAAGCAGAAGAAAAGCTCCGGTAAACAATATGGATAATATTTCTCAAATATCTGAAGAAGAACGGGATATCCTGCAAGAGATAATGAACATTGCCTTCGGTAAAGCAGCCGCCGACCTTGCCGAGATCATCAATATCTTTGTGGTCCTCAGTATTCCCGATATTAAAATAGTAATGGCAGAAGATTTGCCTGGCTATATCAAGGAGGAGTTTAGCGAATTCGGCAATATCAGCATTGTGGAGCAGAATTTCTGGGGAGAGTTCAAGGGTAGTGCACTTCTTATTTTTCCAGCTGATTCCGGGAAAGAGCTCATTTCTCTTCTTGGCGATAATGATGAACCCTCTTATGAACCTCAATCAAGTGATATTCTGGAAAGCGAAACCCTGATGGAAGTAGGCAATATCCTGATTGGCGCCTGCGTTGGAAAAGTAGCTGAGCTTCTTAAAGATGTGGTAACCTATTCACCTCCCAGGGTCATCATCGAAGACCATCCCAGTGTCTCGATGCCGAAGACCTTGTTTGATCCCTCCAATGCAGCCATTATCCTGAAGACGGTCTTTTGTTTCAATGAACGTAATGTGAACGGTTTTCTCTTCCTCATTACCAGCAACAATTCGGTGAGTTGGCTAAAAAAAGCCCTGGTTGATTTTATGGAACAGTATGAATGAATTCTCTCAAATCTTCGAAACGATAAATTTTGGCCTTATCATTCTCAACGCTGAGCTGAAAGTATCGCACTGGAATCACTGGATGGCAAGGCATAGCGGCATTGATGAGAAACAAATCATCGGTGCATCTCTGTTCGATTTTTTTCCTGCAATCAACACCCCGCGCTTTGTGAGAAACAGCAATGCTGTTCTCTCCTTTGGTAACTTTGCTTTTTTTTCGCAAAAACTCCATCGCTTTCTTTTCCCCTTCAAACCCGTCGGTTCCTTTCAATCGTCCATGTTCGAGAATATGCAGCAGAACTGCACCATGGGGCCTCTTAAAAATGACGATAATAAAATTACCGGCATTTTTCTGATAGTTCAGGACGTCACCGAACTGGCTTCCTATGAACAGAAGCTCGTTGAATTGAATACTAAAGATGGGTTAACCGGAGTTTATAACAGGAGATTTTTTCAAACACGTCTGAATGAAGAGTATCAGCGGTACAAACGCAGCGGTAATGCGCTGAGTCTGATCATGTTTGATATTGATTTCTTTAAAAAAGTGAATGACAACTATGGGCATCCGGGCGGTGATGCCGTGCTGCAATCCATTGCCTCGAAAATTGCCTCAATCATGCGAACAACTGATTTCCTGGCGCGTTATGGAGGGGAAGAGTTTTGCTGTCTTCTGCCGGGAACCGATCTGGCCGGTGCATATATCCTTGCAGAACGGCTGAGGAAGCTTGTTGAAAAAACGGTCACCCCTTGCCAGGAAAACAACATCAAGGTCACCATAAGCCTTGGAGCTTCTCAGATGACAGCAGAAGATTCTGTCGAAACGTTTCTGAAAAGGGCAGACGAAGCCCTCTACCAGGCAAAAAACACCGGCCGAAACCGCGTCGTGCCTATCCCGCCGATTGATATCTCTGTCGACAGCTCATCATAAGATTTGCACATACCATCAAAAGAAGAAGACTTTATCGCAGTGGTGTTGATACAGGTCGGACGATCTGTTTTCTTGATCATCGTCTCATTGAGCAGAGAGAGGAGGAGTCGCATTAACATTCGCCATGCACAGCGATCCTGTTGCGACCTTCATTCTTGGCCATATACAGGGCGGTGTCGGCCCTCTTAAAAAAGGTTTCAGGGCTTTGGCCGGCCTGGGGGACACAGCTGGTCATACCCAGACTCACAGTCGATGCAATCTTCGCGCCGTTGTAGTCCACTACGACATCGGCGACTTTTTTTCTAAAACACTCTGCCAACTCACGGGCGGCAGCTGTGCCCTCGTCCGGTAGTAGAATCACAAATTCATCCCCTCCGTATCTTCCCACCACATCTGTTTCTCGACGGAAAACGTCTTGAAGGCACCGACCGATGCATTTTAGGTACTCATCTCCTGCAAGGTGACCGAAGGTGTCATTGATTGTCTTGAAATGGTCGATGTCGCAGATGATCAAGGTTATGGGGGTCCCTCGTCGGGCGGAAAGCCCCAGAGTCAGGTGAAAAAGCTCATCGAAACGGCGGCGATTGGAAATATTGGTCAACACGTCAATACGGCTTGCCAGCTTGAGTTCCTCCGACTGTCTCTCAAGGAGAAACTCATTCTCCAGCGCCGTCCAATATTCGCTATTGCCCCGCAAGGAGATCAGAACAAGATAGGCTGAATAAAAAAGTAAAGCTGCACCAAGAGTTATGTTGTCTCCCTTAACGAGAATGGTTGTCGCTGCTGGGAGAAGCATGAAGAGATTGTAAAAGATGGAGAGACGTCTTTCGGGTATAAAGGAAATGACCCCGCCGGCGCCAAATCCGGAAGTGCAGATAATCATAAGAAATTGAGCTTTTTGTTCACCATCCTGAACCAAAATGTAGGTCGATATCGTTCCCCAGATCAGAGCCGTAAGGACTACACTGGCAAAAAAAATTTTATAGTTGAGTTTCTCATATTTTTCAGCAGCCCTGCCTGAAAGAGAAAGGTGAACCAGGCGAAATAAACATATGGCTGTGAAAATACCGAGTGACAGGAGTGTAACTTTCGGATGTCGATCTACGTAGTTGTCCGTCAAAAAAATACAGTAAGGGACCAGCATATAAAAGAAAATGCCAAAAGTTGATCTTTTTTTCAGGTCGGCAATTACCCGCTTGTTAATGCTGTGTCGTTGGAACTTCATTCGTGGCTCCTGTTTCTTAATAACCGCTTTTCTAGGGGGATCTCATTAATCATTGCGATCAAGAGCCTTACGCACAGCCACAGAGAGCGAATTTGGGGTGACGGGCTTTTGCAGGAAATTAATATGGTTTTCCAAAACGCCGTGGTGGACAATGGCGTTTTCAGTATAACCTGACATGAACAGCACCTTCAGATGAGGGTATTTTTGCCGCATAGCGTCTGCGATCTCCGGTCCGCTCATTTCCGGCATCACCACGTCGGTTACGAGTAAAACAATCGAGTCGTGATATCTGCTTGAAACCTGCAAGGCGTCTTTGCCATTGGTTGCTTCGAGAACGGTGTATCCCAATTGGCTGAGGATCGTAACACACATCTCTCGGACAAGATCTTCGTCTTCCACCAACAGGATACTTTCCTTTCCTTGTGGCAGAATTTCTGTACCATTCTCCGGTAGTAAACTGGCAAGGTTTTCATCCTGAACAGCACTCTTTGGAAAATAGAGTTTAAACGTCGAGCCGTGCCCTTCTTCGCTATAGACTGAGATATAACCATCGTTCTGCTTGACTATTCCATAGACCATTGCCAGCCCGAGTCCGGTTCCCTTGTTTGGCCCTTTCGTGGTATAAAACGGCTCAAATATCCGGTCCTGCACCTCTTTGGACATGCCGCGGCCGGTATCGGATACCGCAATTACCACATAGTCACCGGCAATCACTTCATAGCGTTCTTCGGCAAAGGGTCCTGCAAGAGATACGTTCGCCACCTCAAAAATGAGTTTTCCGCCACTTGGCATGGCGTCGCGGGCATTAACCGCCAGATTGAAGACAACCTGTTCCAGCTGAGACTGATCCAATTTCACCAGCCATAGATCTTCTTTCGGGTGAATCTCCACAGCAATATCTTCACCGAGCAGCCGGATGAGCATCTTGTTGATTTCATGAAGTTCTTTTCCGATATGTACTGGTCTGGGGCTGATGATTTGCTTGCGACTGAAGGCGACAAGCTGTTGCGTCAGTCGGGAGGCTCTCAGTCCAGCACTGTGGATGTTTTCAATTTTTTTTCTCAAGGGGCTTTCTTTGTCCAACTCATGGAGCAATAATTCGCTATACCCATTTATTACACTGAGAATATTGTTGAAGTCATGGGCAACACCGCCAGCCAGGCGTCCGACTGCCTCGAGTTTCTGGGCATGACCCAGTTGTTTTTCTAATTTCTTCCTTTTTTCTTCTTCTTCAGCGAGTTCAGAGATAAAGCGCTGCTGTTCAACATTTTGAAAGGCAATTTTCGACAGTTGGTTGGCAATGAGAAATAAGGCGTTACAGACCTCCTGGAACTGTGCCTTTGACATGTAGGTTATCTCGTCCAGGGCTAAGCGAAACTCTTTTTCGTCGGCACCGATAACCTCCGCGTATTTGACCATTGTTTCTACATCCAGTTCTTCATTGCGAACCTGACCGATCAGCCAGTTGGCAATGTGTTTTTCGCCGATGGTGATACTTGCGCCCCCATCCCACAGGCCGCCGCTGAGACAGGGCTGGACGATTGGTCCCTGAGGATTGTAGCGCCCGATAATTGCATCGGATTTCATGCAGTTTCTCAGACCGATTTCGGTTTTGCGGATAATCTCGGAACAGAGACGGCTCCAATTGCTTGGTTTGGTAATCGGGGTTCCATCGGGACGAGTGATTATAGAGGTAAGACCAGTCGCTTTGGCAAATGAATCTTGAATCTTCTGGATTTCATTGATGTCGAAAAGATCCTCAAAGATATATTCCGTGCACCTTGTTTGTGATGATATGGGCGTATTTTCAAAGGATTGAAGAGGAGTTCTGTCTTTTAATCTTGCGATTTCTTTCGAGAGTTCCGCAATTTTTTGTTCTAACTCATCATATGATAGGCCGTTTTCCATTTGATCTCCTCGTCGGTACCGGTGCAAATCAGATCAAAGCCCATTGTGGATTTGGCCCCTGTTCACCCAGTGTCCAAAGATTGTCTGTTGCATCAAAAACTGAGTACAGCTTTTTGCAGGGCATGTAAAAGTAAATTTGCGGGTTCTAGGATGACGCAGTCAAAATTTGCCGCAGGGCAGGGTATGAATACACAGTGATTTCTTTTTGTTATGGAAGAATGTCTAGTTTTTCAAGCGAAGTCCAGGTGCCTCCTTCGTCACCCTTGACGGTGTATCCGTTCACCATGATGCTCATTCCTTCCTGCAGCACAGTTCGATTTTCATGGTTTATCTGCAGCAGGATAAAGGATGGGCGGGATTTTTCTCCCTCTTCTTTGAGCGCATGCCAATCGATATATCTCGTCATTTCTCTAGCGGTTTCTTTGCTGACACCGCTGTATTCGGTCAGTTTCACAATGAAATGGGCGGGGACATCCCGGTTGTGTCCGGCGGTGCCCGACATCCCTGATATACCTTTTATGTGCTGAGCTTCGATCCAGCGGATCTCGGTTATCTTTCCCATCACATCAACAGGAGTGAATGGTGGCAGAGGCGCTGCTGAACATATGGCAGCCATGGTGAAAAGCGAACAATACAGGGTGATTATGTGTCGGAATCCTTTCTGCATCCGGATAGCTCCAGTAAAATACGAGAGGAAACTGTGTCGAAGGTGGTGCCTGCGATCAGAGGGACTTTCTGAATGCGCCCTCAAAAACCAAAGCCAGGCAATCCCCCCTTGGTAATAAAATTCTCTTGGCTCATGTTTTCCACTCTACCGTTTTGGTTTCCCTCTGCAAGAAAAGAGTTTTTCCACCCTGGATAAATATTTGTCGTTTATGATATAACAAAGCAGGTGTATTGATCTTTCGCGATGGATGTAGCAGGCAATTTAATCAAGAGAGTTTTATATGGCAATAAACGAGAGAAGAAAAGGGGCACGAAAAAACAGACAGTTTGCCTTTCAATTTAAAACAATGAGTGATGACGGTAGCAATGCCCATCTAGTCGGCGGTGTTTTGATAGATTACAGTATTGCCGGGATCAGATTTATTACAGGCGAACAGCTTGAAAAAAACACAGCTCTTCTCATCGAGCTTGATTTCGACAGTTTCGGCAATGAAAAAACAGACTGGCGGAATTTGTGGGAAGCGGGGGATGATCCATATTTGAAGGTTATCGGTTCGGTCATGTGGTGCCAGGAAAACAAACATAAAGCCGGTGAATTTGAGGTGGGAACGCGGTTTGTAGAAAAGGCTCCACAGGCGTAATGCGATTCTCTGCTCGTTCAGAATCATAAGGAGTGCATTGTGAAAAAGTCGCTCAATACATTTCGTGATGCGATTTTTATTATCACGGAAGAACGTTCCTGTCCCATTTATAATACTGGCGAAGAGTTCAAAGTCGAGAATTTCAGTCTCACGGTTCCCGCCTATAAATCCGGTTGTCTCTATCTGGCGCAGGCGATAGCCAATGCTATGAATGTTATGGGCAGTCACTCCGGGTTTGTGAAAATAGGTGGGCAAAAGTCGAGATTTGACTGTGGTGGTTGTGATGGATTAGTCCATTTTGAATTAAAGAAGGAACGGGACTTTGCAACTCTGCAGATGAAATTATTGAATGAGACGGAAGAGCGACGGCGGCGGCAGCACCTTGAAAAGTTTTTCACCCTGTTGCGGAATTTGGATATTTTCGAGTCTCTTGAGGATGATGCCCTGAGTGATCTGACCCTGCTCCTTGAGTTTGCAACCATTCCTGTTGATAAGGTGGTGATAAAAAAAGGAGATCCGGGAAGTAATATGTATATTGTTTTGACCGGTCAAGTGGCAGTAATGGCCGATGACGGGACAAGAATTGCAGAGATGGGGGACGGGGAGATCTTTGGCGAGATGAGTCTTCTCTCCGGCGAGCCGGTGATCAGTTCCATTTACACTTTGGCTGACACCCAGGTTGCCAAGCTGAGTGTCAAAAACTTTAAACATGTCCTGAAGAAATATCCGATCCTCCAGCTTTTCCTTTTTAAACTCCTGGTAATTCGGGCGCAAACGATGACCCTGCGGTCGGGCAATATTACATCCGGTATGTCTGGTGAGCTGGCGGAAATATCCATTGTTGATCTGTTACAGCTTATCAATTCTTCACAAAAGACCGGGCGGCTTGACCTGGCTCTTGAGCAGGGCAAGGCGATGGTCTTTTTCAAAGAGGGAGAAATTATTCACGCCCGCCTGCTCGATCTTCGCAATCAGGATGTTGTGTATGCACTGGTAAAGGTGAAAAGCGGCCACTTTTCCTATATCAAAGGAATTCCAAAAGAACTTGACAAGTTACCGCCCATTGGTGGTTTCATGGGGATGTTGATGGAAGGCTTGCAACGGATAGATGAAAATAAAGGACAATAACCATATTACACTTTAAACGCCGGGTGTACTGTTTCACCATCTGCACTTTTTAAGAATCGGCAGGCTAACTTGACCGGGAGTCTATCGACCAGGGGCCCCATCTCTTTCCACCCGGTTTCGACCTTTGTTTTTGGCTACATACAGGGCATCATCGGCTCGCCGCACCAGATCATCGACGCTATCCCCCTGCTGCAGACCTGCTACGCCGAAACTGGCGGTTTGTCGACCGGTGGCGGGGAAGGGGAAAACAGCAAGTTTTTCACGGAGGTGCTCGGCCTGGATGGCAGCTCCTTCCAGACTGCTTGCAGTACAGACAATAAGAAATTCCTCTCCACCCCAGCGGCCGGCGATATCGCTGCCGCGAATGGAGGTCTTGAGTATTTCCGCAAACTTCTGCAAAACCGTATCTCCCGCCTGATGGCCGAAGGTGTCGTTGAGCCTTTTGAAATTATCCAGATCAATCATGACCACCGACATTGGTTGACCATAGCGCAGGTGCCGCTGACGCTCCGAGACGAGGGTGTTTTCCAAATACCTGCGGTTGTACAGGCCAGTGAGTTCGTCGGTTACGGCGATGCGTTCCAGCTCATGGCTTTTGCCTTCGAGTGCCTGGTGTGCCAGGGCCAGCTGTTTGTTGAGCTTCATCAGTTGCCGGTTCCAGAGGATGATCAGGACCAGCAGGACACCTACCGCGGCGAAAACTTTCCACAGCAGGGAATAGTCGAATCGATGATCAAAAGTCAAGGTAACCCACTTCTGGTAAACAGTATCGATTTCCTTTGTGGGTATGGCCCGAATAACTTTGCTCATAACCGAATGCAGTTTTTCATCATTCTTTTTGATCCCGATCCGTATGGTATCCTGGAGGCCGGAATGGCCTGCAACTTTCAGATTCGTCAGGCCCAAATGGCGGATGTGGTAGGTGGCCACTGGCAGGGTGAGCAGGGCGGCGTCAAGAGTGGCGGATGAGAGCTGGAGCAGGCATTGCGCAACATCTGCCGTGCGGACAAAGACGACATTGGGATATTTACGTTCGGCAACGCTCAAGACAAAATCGCCTTCCGGGACACCCACCTTTTTGCCGGCCAGATCCTGCAGGCCACCGATAAAAACGTGTTGCTCTCGGGTGATGATGGCTATGCTGAAGCTCAGGTAAGAGCTGGTGTAGTCGATGTATTCTTTGCCTTCCGGGGTTTCACCCACCATCGGCAGGACATCGCACAAACCCGCCTTGAATGCGGTCAAGGATTCCTGCCAGGATGTGGTCGGCAGCAGGGTAAATAATACTCCCAACCGTTCCCCGAATATCTCCATGAGATCGGATGTCATCCCGGTTGCCCGGCCGTTTTGCTGAGCCTCCAGCGGCATTCTGTCGGGAGCGGTGCAGAAAGAGATGGTTGCCTTGTCACCAAGATAGGTTCTTTCGGTGGGAGTCAACCCCACATCCTCGCCACCGATCTGCCGCCCTTCGCGGCTGAACCATTTCTGTTCGAGCCTGGCGAAATCTTCCGGCTGAATGGTTGCCAGCGCTTTAGCCAGGACGGAAAAGAGCAGCGGCTGTTGCTTTCGTACGGCAAAGTGCATGGACGATGTCTGCTGCAGTTCGTCATTTTCGATCCATTTCGACAGTTTCAGGTCGGTAAAACCGAACTTTCTGATGAAATAGCTGGCGATGCCCTCCTGTTCGACAGTGGCGAAAACCTTGCCCTGGTCGACATATTCCAGGGCCTGTCGGGAACTCTCCACCTCAATAATGTGCACTGCCGGATAATGTTTACGGAAAAACTCGATGGACGACCAGCCTTTGGGCAAGGCAATGATTTTTTCTTCCAGATCCTTCAAGTCATGGGTGTCAGGGGTGTCACGTCGGAGAATCAAGACGTTTTTGCTGTGGTAGTAAGGCGGCGAGAAAAAGGCTCGTTCCAGGCGATCAGGGGTGATGCTGAGGGAGTGGAGTAGATCGATGTCTCCACGAAAAAACATCTCGACCAATTCGTCCCAGGTGTAGCCGTTAATGTATTTGAATTTAACCCCTGATTTCTGGGAAAGCAGATTCATCAGGTCGATGCCGAAACCTTGCGGGGTTCCTGAAACCAGAAAATCGAAGGGCGGCCAGTCAAATTCGTTGGAGACTGAGATTTCCGGATGATCGGTCAGCCACTGCTGCTCCTCCGGGCTGAGGTCCAGGGCCTGCTGGGAGATATCCTGGTTTTCTGAGACACCCTGCTTTTCTTCTGTTGCCTGGGCAGTCTCAGTGTCTGCTGCGGTGACCGACAATACCGTGTCGGTCACCGAGAACAGCAAGACAAAGATCCCAAAGTACAGGGGGAGCAAAGATCTGCGGCGATATTGGCGCTTGTTGGAGGCTAATGTCATGGTTTCGTTCCGATGGAAGGGAAACAGACTCTCCTTGTATCATACTTATCGGCGGACAAAGGTAAAGAGTAATTTCCTTTCCATGGGGACGGCTCGGCTTCGTATGTGTTTTGGTGCCGGGTTCAACTCTCGGATTTAGTATTCATGAGACCGAAACGACCAAGAAAATAAAAAACCAGCGAGAGAATCATGCCGACTACGGTGGCAAGGGCCATGCCCTTGAGCTGCACTTGGCCGAGATTGACCGCTGCGCCGCTGATACCGACGATCAGGACAATGGCGGTAAGCGACAGGTTGATCGGTTTGGAATAATCGACCTTGGCCTCGACCAGCATGCGGACACCGGAGGCAGCAATGACCCCGAACAGCAGCATGCAGATGCCACCCATGACTGGCGTTGGGATGGACTGGATCAGGGCCGACAGCTTGCCGATAAAGGCAAGACCGATTGAAATCGCCGCCGCGCCGCCGATAACCCATACCGAGTAGACGCGGGTGATGGCCATGACCCCGATGTTCTCGCCGTAGGTGGTTGTCGGCACCGAGCCGCAAAAGCCGGAGAGCATCGTCGACACCCCGTCGCCCATCAGCGATCGATGCAGGCCGGGGTCGACGGTGAGGTCGCGTCCGACGATATTGCCGGTCACCACCAGATGGCCGATATGTTCGGAGATGACTACCAGGGCAGCCGGGATAATGATCAGGATGGCATTGATGTCGAACTTCGGGGTATAGAAGGTGGGGATAGCTAAAACCGGGGCGGTCGATACCCCGCCGAAACTTACCATTCCCATGAAAATGGCAACCACGTAGCCGATGGCAATACCCATCAGCACCGGAATGACGGCAAAAAAGCCGCGAAACAGCATCGAACCGAAGGTTACGACCAAGAGGGTAATGATCGAGACGATTATCGCTTTGGCATCGAAGGCACCGTTTTTATCCGGCATGATACCGGCCATACCGGTTGCTACCCCGGCCAGTTCCAAACCTATCAGCATGACGATCGGCCCCATGGTTGCCGGTGGCAAAACCACCCTCAACCAGCCGGAACCATAGCGCCAGATGATCAGTGCAACGAAGGAGAAGATGCAACCGGAGGCGATGAAGCCGCCGAGGGCATAGGAGTAATTGCCGCCCCAAAGGTCTTTGTTGCTGCCGAGCACGACGAATACCGGGGACAGGAAGGCAAAACTTGAACCGAGAAAGGCCGGTGCCTTGCCCTTGCACAGTACAAGATAGATGAGAGTGCCTATGCCGTTCATGAGGAGGACGATTGCCGGATCAATCCCGAAAAGAGTCGGGACCAGAACGGAGGCGCCGAACATTGCGAAAAGATGCTGGAAGCTGAGTGGAATAGCCTGGAGCAGCGGCACTTTCTCGTCCACCTGGATTGCCTTTTGAATCATATCAAACTCCTGTTAAATTGTGCGGTCTTCATTAAGAGCAGGGCGACCGAAAAATAAATTACAGCCTTCCGGCTGTTCCATCGGGGGATCAAATCACCACTCCCGTACCATATCCGGGGTGATGTCGGCAACCTTTTGTTGTGGCCTGATTGCTTCTTGGGTGAAAGACTTGCAAGGCAGAATGCCGGACCTCAAGGATGATTTCCCTGGCCGATAAAGAGGGGGATTAACGTGTTTTCATTTTTTTCATTGCAAATCAAAGACTGAGGCAGTGTTCGGCCGAATATTGTTAAACGTTTTGCCTTTTTCAGCTTCTTTTCTGATAAAAATCACTTGCCTGTTTATCTTCTTTCGGAGTAGGTTGCTCAATTACTTTTTCAAGGCATGGCGTTATCGTTTTTTTGACATACAAAGAGAAA
This sequence comes from Pseudomonadota bacterium, assembly GCA_018821785.1. GTDB lineage: Bacteria > Desulfobacterota > Desulfobulbia > Desulfobulbales > Desulfocapsaceae > Desulforhopalus_A. The sequence continues at coordinate 38,632 of JAHJLI010000032.1, read as the reverse complement.
ACATTTAAGGTCAATGTTGTAAGAAACAAGAAATAAAAAGGAGGAAAGTGCATGAAAAAAATGTTGAGCAAGAGCCTGTGTGCGTTTGCAGCCGCCTGTCTGCTGTCGGCTCCGTCGGTGTGGGCGGAAAATATCAAGTTGGGCGCCCTCTTGGCCGTAACCGGCCCGGCTTCGTTTCTTGGTGGTCCCGAGGCCAGAACTCTTGAGATGCTGGTGGAACAGGTCAACGCCAAGGGCGGGATCAATGGCAAGAAAATCGACCTGCTGGTGAAAGATACTGCCGGCAACCCGGAAAAGGCTATCTCGCTTGCCAAGCAACTGCTGGAAGAGGATAATGTCTTGACGGTCCTCGGACCGTCCAGCTCCGGCGAAACCATGGCTGTCAAAAAGATCTTTGAGGATGCCAAAACCCCGCTGATCTCCTGCGCCGCGGCCGAAGTCATCGTCAATCCGCTGGCCTCCTGGATATTCAAGACCCCGCAGAATGATTCTCTGGCTGCGATCAAAATCTTCATGGAGATGAACAAGCTGGGGATAGAGAAGATCGCGGTGCTAGTTGATAATTCCGGGTTCGGCAAAGCAGGCAAAGAACAGTTGCAGAAGATCGCCCCCGATTACAAGATCGAGATAGTGGAAGCTGAAGTCTACGACGCCAAGGCTACAGACCTCTCGGCCGTTGTCGCCAAGATCAAGGCCAATGCTGCGGTGCAGGGTATCATCAACTGGTCGATCGTTCCGGCCCAGTCGATTGTCGTCAAGAATATCCGCCAGTCAGGGTGGCAGGTGCCGATTTTCCAGAGCCATGGTTTCGGTAATATCAAATATGTCGAGGCGGCAGGCGTGGCTGCCGAGGGTGTGATCTTTCCCGCCGGGCGTTTACTGATGGCTGGTCTCCTGCCGGATGGCCACCCCCAGAAAGCTCTCCTGGTGCAATACGTTAAGGACTACGAAGGAAAATATAAGGAGACCGCCTCGACCTTCGGCGGCCATGCCTATGATGCCTTCATCATCTTCGAAAAAGCGGTTGCTGCAGGTGGGGCGGATAAAGCAAAGGTTCGCGAGGCCATTGAAGGCCTGAAGAATCTGCCTGGAACCGGCGGCATTTTTAATTTTTCCACCACCGACCACAACGGTCTGGCCTTAGACGCCTTCGAGATGATGACCGTAAAAGACGGCAAGTTTGTCCCCTATACGGGTAAATAAGCGATCATCCTTGACCGGGACGCAAGCCGTCCCGGTCGTCTGTATCAAGGACCAGGATTTCCCCAGAACGTTCCCCATCGTATGACAACCGAACTTTTCATTCAGTATCTGGTGGCCGGGATCACCTACGGCAGCATCTATGCTATCGTTGCCATCGGCTTCAACATCATCTACAACACCACCGGTATTATTAATTTTGCCCAAGGTGAGTTTGTCATGCTCGGCGGCATGCTGTCGATCACATTCCTTCAGTATCTGCCCTTGCCGCCGGCAATTTTTCTCGCGGTTCTTGTCACGATGGGCATCGGGGCATTGATTGAGATGCTTTTTATCCGCTGGCTGCAAAATCCTGGAATCCTGCGGATGATCATCATCACCATCGGCGTATCCATACTGATCCGTGAGGCGGCTTTACATGTCTGGGGGTCGGATGTCCGCTCTCTCCCCTATTTTTTTGGAAACGAAATCAGTTCGATCGCCATTTCAGGTGCCAGAGTCTCGCCCCAGGTACTGTGGGTGGTCGGCACCTGCGGCCTGATGGTCGTGGCTCTCAACATCTTTTTCCAGGCCACCTCCATTGGCCGGGAGATGCGGGCCTGCGCCGCCAATCGCATCGCCGCAGTGCTCTGCGGCATCGATACCCGGAACATGGTGACTCTGTCCTTTGTCCTGAGCGCCGGAATAGGCGCTCTGGCCGGGGCAGTCATGTCGCCGATCACCTACACCCAGTACGACATCGGCACCGGACTCGCCATCAAGGGTTTCACTGTCGCTATTCTTGGTGGCCTCGGCAATTCCCTGGGGGCGGTAGCCGGTGGTCTGCTTCTCGGCGTGATCGAGGCATTCTCCGTCTCCGTTGTGCCCCTGGCCTTCCAGGACGCCATAGCTATTGCCATTCTTTTGGTCATCCTCTTCGTCAGACCGCACGGCCTGTTCGGGTCAAGCGCCATGGCCGGCCTCAAGGAGTTTTAACGCTCATGGGGAAGAACCTTGTCTTTTTGCCGATTGTGGCGGCGGTCATCGCGATCCAGCTTCTGACCGCCTGGACCGACAGTGTCTACTACCTGACACAATTGACCATGTCGGCCTATTACTCGCTGCTCATCGTCGGCCTTTGTGTGCTGATGGGTTACGCCGGACAGATTTCCCTTGGCCACGCAGGTTTTTTCGCCATCGGCGGTTATATCTCGGCGGCGCTTACCACCCACAACCTCATCCCCTTTGTCGACCAGCTTCCGGTACGTCTGCTGACCGCTCTCGGCTGTCTTCAGGGCGGGCTGGACATCTACGGTGACCCGCTTCTGGTGGTGACACCCTGGGTTGCCTGTATGATCGCCATCCTAACGGCGCTCATCATTGCCTTTTTGCTCGGCATTCCGGTACTGAAACTGAAAGGTCATTATCTGGCCATGGCCACCCTGGGTTTTGGCATCATCATCTACCGGATCGTCCTGGCAAGCGAATATTTTGGCGAGGCCGACGGTATTTCCGGTGTTCCCGGTTTCCAGCTTGTGCCGGGTCTTCTGGTGAGTGGCGACAAGTCCTGGCGGGTCCCCAACTACTATATCGCCTGGACCGTGCTCATCCTCGCCGTGGTTCTTCTCAGGCATCTGATAAATTCCAGAGTGGGCAGGGCACTGAGGGCAATTCACGGCTCGCCGGAGGCGGCCGATGCCATGGGCGTCGATACCGCCAAATTCAAACTCCAGACTTTCATGCTGTCGGCGGTGTTCTCGGCTTTGGCCGGGGTTCTGTTGACCCATTATAACGGCGGCATCGGGCCTTCCGAGGCGAGTGTCATGAAATCGGTGCGCTATGTGGCCATTGTTGCGGTCGGCGGCATGGCCAATATCTGGGGCGCGCTGGTGATGGGCATGGTCCTCAATTTCCTCTCGCTCCGCGGTTTTTTCGGCAGCTATGACGATGCGGTCTTCGGGCTGATCCTCATCGGCATCATGCTCTTTGCACCGGAAGGAATACTGAGCCTTCAGCTGGGGCGGTTATGGCGGCGCATCCCCTTGTTCCGGCGGAAAACACCTGCGGTGAAGGAGGTCTAGGTCAGATGACTATTCTCCAGGTGGAACAGCTCGGCAAAAGGTTTGGCGGGCTCCAGGCCGTCGATGATGTCAGTTTCTCGCTCCGGCAAGGTGCAATCAAGGCGGTCATCGGCCCGAACGGGGCGGGCAAGACAACTCTTTTTAACCTGATTGCCGGGATGCTTGAACCGACCACAGGTGAAATCAGTTTTCAAGGCAAGGCCATCCAGGGGATGCGACCGTTTCGTGTCGCAGGCCTTGGTATTGCCAGGACCTTTCAAAACATCAAAATGTTCGCCGGCATGACCGCTCTTGAGAACGTCATGGTCGGCAGGCATGTGCGGTCGAAGGCTGGTTTTCTCGCCTCGATGTTTCGTACCTCCGGCTGTCGCAGGGAAGAAAAGGCGATTCGGGTAAAATCCCTTGAATTCCTTGATTTTCTTGGTATCGCCGACTGTGCCGATACGCTCGCGACAAACCTCGCCTTCGGTCAGCAACGCGCGGTGGAGCTGGCCAGGGCACTGGCTCTCGAACCTGCTCTGCTGCTCCTCGACGAACCGGCGGCGGGCTTAAATATTTACGAGACAGCGGAAATCGGCAGGCTCATTGTCCGCATCCGCGAGCTTGGCATCACCGTCCTGCTGGTTGAGCACGATATGTCGCTCGTTATGGATATCTCTGATGAAATTGTCGTTCTCAGTTTCGGACGCAAAATTGCCGAGGATATCCCCACGGTTGTCCAACGCGACCCGGAAGTAATCAAGGTCTATCTTGGCGAATAACCTGAAATAATACGAATTTTGAGCAATGCTAAAGATACGAAATCTTGAGGCGGGATATGGCAAGCTGAGGGTGCTGAAGAATATCTCAATGCATGTCAACCCCGGCGAGATCGTGGCCATTATCGGGGCCAATGGCGCAGGCAAGACCACTCTTCTTGCTACAATTGCCGGGCTGATCCAGGCCACCTCCGGCGAGATCCGTTTCAAAAGCGAGGACATCACTCGCCTTGCCGCCGCCAAAATCCCCGGCAAGGGCTGTGTTATGGTACCGGAGGGCCGTCAGGTCTTTGCCTCGATGACTGTGGCCGACAACCTCATTCTCGGAGGCCACGCTCTGGCCCGGCAGCATAAAAAAGACCTGAACCGTTTGCTCGATCATCAGTACGAATTGTTTCCGATTTTAAGAGAACGCAGACTGCAGCTGGCAGGAACCCTGTCCGGCGGCGAGCAGCAGATGCTGGCGATGGGCCGGGCACTTATGTCCAGGCCATCCCTGGTGATGATGGATGAACCTTCCACTGGCCTTGCTCCCCTCATCATCCGCGATATCTTCCAGATCATCGTGCGTCTCCGGGCGGAAGGCAATACTGTCCTCCTTGTCGAACAGAACGCCAAGGCGGCCCTGGCCATCGCCGACCGCGGCTATGTCCTTGAAACCGGCAAGGTTATCATCCAGGGACCGGCCGAGGACCTGCTGGCCAACAGGGACGTCCAGCGTGCTTATCTTGGACGGGAAAAACTTGAGGAATAAAAAAGCCTTCTTGTCGCGAACCATAACTTTTTTCTTTCAGAAAATCCCATTTTCAAAGACAATAGAAGAGGACCACGCTGGCAGGTAATTTCTAATCTCTGGGGGAACAGACTATGTATTGGCAACAGGCAATTGAATGCATGCCCAGGGAGGACCTGGAACAACTGCAACTGGAGAGGCTTCAGGCCACGCTCTACCGTCTTGGAACACACGTACCCTTTTATCGGCGGAAACTACGTGAAGCCAAAATCGACTATGAGGCTATTACCTCGCTTGCGGCCTTGCGGAACCTCCCGTTCACCATGAAAGAGGACCTGCATGTCAATTATCCCTACGGCCTTTTTGCCGTACCTCTCCGTGATGTTGTGAGGATTCATTCCTCCTCCGGCAACAGCGGCATGACCACGGTTATCGGTTACACTAGAAACGACATCAAAAACTGGTCGGACCTGGTAGCCCGTATCCTCTGCGGCGCCGGAGTCACAGCTGAAGATGTGGTGCAGATCGCCTATGACTACGGCATCTTCACCGGCGGTCTCGGGTTTCATTACGGCGCAGAACGGCTCGGAGCCTCGGTCATTCCTATCTCCTCCGGCAATATCAAGCGACAGATCCGGATCATGCGCGACTTCAAGACCACGGCCCTGGTCTGCACCCCATCCCATGCCTTGAAAATCGCTGATGTGATGATGGACATGGGCGTAAATTCCAGTGAGTTGTCGTTGAAATACGGAGTGTTCGGCGCGGAGCGCTGGTCCGAGACGATGCGCCGGGAGATTGGCGAGCGGCTAGGTATCACAGCCAACGACAATTACGGTCTTTCGGAGATCATGGGACCGGGCGTTGCCGGGGAATGCCTGGAGTGCAACGGCCTGCATATCAACGAGGACCATTTCTTTGTCGAAATCCTTGACACAAAAACACTTGAACCGGTGGCTGAAGGCGAGGTCGGCGAACTGGTGATCACCACTCTGACCAAGGAGGCATTTCCGGTCATCCGCTATCGCACCCGCGACCTTGCCCGCTTCCTGCCCGGCACCTGCCCCTGTGGCAGGACCTTCACCCGAATGAGCGGAATCCTCGGCCGCTCCGACGATATGATGATAATTAAAGGAGTGAATGTTTTCCCCGCCCAGATCGAGGCGGCCCTTACCGATATCACCGGCAGCGAAACCCCCTATCTGATCATTGTCGACCGTGAGAACCATGAAGACAAACTAACCGTTATGGTCGAGGTCACCGAATTGCTGTTCTCTGACCAGATACGTAAGCAGTGGGCCCTGGGCGACACTATCCAGGACCGGTTGGTTACCGATCTCGGCATCCAGGTGCATGTGAAACTCGTCGAGGAAAAAACCCTGGAAACCATCGACAGCAAAGGCAAAAAAGTCATCGATAATCGCACGTTTTAGCACTGTCCGAGCGGTTGGCGGCAGCATGTTGAGATTGCCCGATTATGACATTCCAGCTCCCTCGAGAAAAGATGCGGTTCTTTTGGCGGTTACTTTGCTGAACTTGCAGTGCTCTGCCCACTGTCATCGGGAATAAATGGATCTAACCGATGACCGGCTCACGAAAAACGACACAGTTCCGCCCACTCATCTTCGCGGCATAAACTGCTTCGTCGGCGGCGGCAAACAACGCATCGTAATTGATCCTGCCTTTCACGGGAGTCTGGGAAACGCCGATACTTGCAGTGACGGCAATTGATGCCGGCATCAGTTTCCCTATCTGTAGACGCAGGGATTGCGCTTTGGCTATGGCTGCTTCTCCATCACAATGGGGAAGGAGAATAATGAACTCCTCGCCGCCGAAGCGGACTGCAGTGTCATTTCCCCGAACCATACGCATCAGCAATTCCGCCACCGCCTGCAAAACAAAGTCCCCGGTCGCGTGACCAAAAGTGTCGTTGACTTTTTTGAAATGGTCGAGATCAATGACCATTATCGACACAGGATAGCCATGCCGATAGGATTCCTCCAGAGCCCGATTGGCGCTGTCAAGCAGGAGATGTCTGTTGTACATACCGGTGAGTGGGTCGCGAAAAGCCATTTCCCTGAGTTGTTTTTTTTGCAGTTCAACAGTATCGAATAGCTTTTTATTCTGCAGCAGGTTTTTCACACGAACGCTCAACTCCTCGAGAAGAAGCGGTTTTACAACAGAATCGTTTGCCCCGGCGCGAAGGAGTTCAATTTTCTGAGAAACGTTGATTGCTGCCGAAATCGCCAGTATTGGTACACGGCACATCGTTTCATTGATTGCTCGAATTTCGCGGATGAGGGCCATGCCACTCATTGGCCCACTGAGAACAACATTGGTAATAACCAGATCGAATTCAGCTGCACGGGCCATATTGGCAGCTTCCTCTGCGCTGGTAAAATGGACAAACTTGAGTTGCGTGTGCTTGAAGAAATCACAGATAGCTTTAGCTTGTTGTCTGTCATTGTCAATCAACAGGATGTTCCCTGAAAGGCCTGCATGTTGCCGCGCATATTGAGCATATGTCATCAGGTATTTTTCAAGAGAGGAGAGATCATTCTTGCGGAAAACTTCTGTGACGCCATCATGCATGCTCTTTATGGGAGCATTTTGGATTTCCTTGGAGGTGATCATGAGAACAGGAAGTGTTTCCCCCCACTTCAGCTTTCTGAGCGTGGAGACAAATTCTATTCCGTCCATGTCGGCCAGATAGAAGGAGAGGCAGACTAGGTCGATGGATACGGAGAGGTAGATGTTTTTTGCCTCTTCGCCGGACTGCGAAACAAAAATATAGGTTGCATAGGGCGCAAAGATTTTCTCAAGTGCCAGTTGGTATATCTTTGATGGTTCAACGATAAGTATATTCACGGGTGATAAGTAGTCGCTTTCTTCGGGGTTCCCAAAAGCCCTTTCTTTCCAACGAAGAGCCATCTGATCCAATGCATCATTGCTACCTTTTCCCGACAGCTTTTGCAATTATTTTTACGTTGAAAGAAAAATAGGGACACTTCCCATATATCCATTAATTATGGACACTCCGCGCATTTTTGCAATTCATCGCATGAAAAATTCAGGGAAGTGTCCCTGTTTATCCAGGGAAGTGTCCCTGTTTTTTCCTGTTTATCCAGGGAAGTGTCCCTGTTTTTCCAGCAAATTTTCAACAATTTCACGTTTTGCATGCGAAAATCGATTTTTTTTTGGGGGGGATGGGGGGATATTCCTGGAAAAAAACCTGAAAGTTTGGGATGATCAACGAAAGGAAATCGGATATGGACAGAAGACACAAAATGATGGTTATTAGATGCGTCCTGGGGCTCGTTGCGGTTGTCGCTATATATTTAATTATGGCGAAACCGAAGGGAGAATCGGCAGGCGCACAGATCCAGCAGGATCTGTCGGACCACCCGATCTATTCAACGTATCACTTTTCTCCGCTGGAAGGAGTGGTCCGCATCGGGATTCAACCATTCTGGGTGTTCGCGGCCAATCTTGCCGAGGCAATGCGACGCGATCGTCTCCTTACTGAGGACTTGACGACACTTGGTCTGCGGCTTGAGTTTTATTCGTTCTTGAAAGGACCTGATATTAATTTTTTCATGGAAAAAGGTCAATTGGATGTAGGCATGAGCGGCTACCTGCCCACCCTTCGACAGGCCTCCAGGCAGGACGTCGTCGTTGCTGCCACCATGGACAGGAACTTCTATGATCTCGTTGCCGTGAAGGCCCTGACAATCAAGGATCTGGAAGGCAAGAATATTGGATTTACACCAGGCTCCGACGCCCATCACGCCCTGGTGGAAGCATTGCTGCTTACTGGAACAAAGGCGAATCTTGTTCCGCTGGATGGCAACGAGATGCCGGCTGCGATGCGAAGCGGACAGATAGATGCCGGCATCATTTGGGAGCCGGTTGCATCCGTATTACGTTTAGATAACCCCGGCGCCCGTGTGGTGTATCGGAGCCGGTGGGCCTCTTTTCTGTATTTCCGTGGTGATTTCGCGAAGGCACAGCCCCAGGCGATCGCGGCCATTCTTGCCGCCCTTGCCCGCGCAAGCCGGTGGCTCGACGAAGACAGCGATAACGTGGTGGCTTCCAGCCGTTGGGCGATAGATGCCTGCAGGGCGCTTGCACCCACCGACCCGCTTGTCCTTGCCGATTTCATCACGCAGAGCAAAAAAGCCAATATATTGTCCGGTGAGCCGGTTCTCTTGGAATCGGATATGGACGACAGAGGGCTTCTTGCCAGTGCATTTCAGTTCTTAAAGGATGAAGATATGATTCCTGCCGGGACGGAGTGGGAGAAGGTACGCGCCACTTTCGACGCGAGATCGATGGAATCGATCCTCAGTGAACCACAAAAATGGCGACTGAATCGGTTCGACTATGAGAACAAGGAGGAGTGGCAGTGAGCCGACAGTCAGTCGAATATCCTCGGGTTTCATGGGCAAGTCAACGCAGCCTGCGTTTCTGGATGATTCTCGTCTTTGGTGGGTTGTCGGCTCTGGTTGTCATATCCGTCAGTCTGGTCAGGTCGTTTGGCCTTCCTTCACTGGGAATTGAGGGTGACTATCAGAGTTTTCAAAGGAGGGAAGTCATCCGCCTTGGCCTGGTGGCAGATCTTAAAAAGGAGTTGCTGCAATCCTGGCTGCGGGAACGATTGGGAGATGTCAGCACCCTTGCAGATGATCCGGAAGTGCAGGCTGACGTCTTCACAATTGTCGAGAGCATACAAAAGGGTATAGCTCCTTCGGCGATGGCGGCCATGCCTGAGGCCATCCGTATTGCCAGTAGGTTCAGGAGCACGTCCAGGTACTACTCTGCCATTGAGGCGATGTATCTGGTGGATGCCCTGTCCGGTGAAATCATCGTCTCATCGCTGCAGGGAAATTTGGGCCGAGGACCGGATGATCGGGAGCAGCTCAAGAGCATTGTGGAATCAAGGCAAGACAACAGTTTTCTCTTTGTCGGCAGCAATAATAATGGCGGCAATCGATCCATGATTATCAGGCGCAGTGTCCATGGACTGGACGGGGACATGCACGTTGCCGTGTTGTTTTCCCGCATCGATATCGATGCGGTTCTTATGCCGATTCTCAGCAACGGGGGAGGGCTTGGCCTGAGCGGCGAGGTTTTACTTACTGATAAAGACCGGCATCTCCTGACACCGCTTGAGCAGCCACTTACTGACGGGGGCGTAGCATCAGAAAAATATCGACTCGATTCTTTACCAATATCTTTGGCCAGCAGCGGCAAGGAGGGTGTTTTATTTACCGAGGACTATCGCAAGGTACCTGTCCTGGCCGCTTTCCGTCATGTGAATCTTGAAAGCGGTACCGGCTGGGGCATGGTGGTCAAACAGGATGTGGCTGAATTGCGTAAGGCATTTATTCGTCGCCTGACTGTGTCGCTGTGGGTCGGAGTGGCGGGGGTTGTGGTTGTCTTCATCTGTTGCGTGGCCTTTGCCCGGACTCTTACCGCTCCGCTGCGCAGGGTTACTGGGGCGGCCTTGCGCCTGGGCAATGGCGATTTTTCACAGAAGGTTCCACAGGCAACAGGCTATCGTGAGGTGACGGAACTCACTACGGCTTTCGAGGGTATGGCCGGATATTTGAAGGAGTGGGATGCCACGCTCAACAGGGAAATAGCTTTTAAAACAGAGCAGTTGAACAACGAGTTCGCCGAGCGAAAACGCCTGATGGCGGCAATCGAACAGACTGGAGAAGCGATCATCCTGACTAACGAAAAGGGGATCATCGAGTATGTAAACCCGGCATTTGAAACAGTAAGCGGCTACAGCAGAGTGGAAGCTGTCGGTCAAACTTCGAGCATCCTGAAAAGCGGCAAGCAGGACGAGGCCTTCTACCGCAATCTGTGGGAAACCATCTTGAATGGCCGGAGCTGGCAGGGCCGCATCACCAACAAGCACAAGGACGGCAGTCTGTATGTCGAGGATGCGGCTATTTCACCTGTGTTCGCGCCCTCGGGAAAAATTGTCAATTTCGTGGCCGTAAAGCGGGATGTTACCGCGCATATTCGGGCAACTGAAGACAAGGCCCGCCTGGAAGAGCAGTTGCGGCAGGCCCAGAAGATGGAGTCCATCGGCAGATTAGCGGGGGGCGTGGCCCATGACTTCAACAACATGCTGGGTGTTATTCTTGGTTATGGGGAAATTGTTCAACGCAGCCTCGCAGCTGACGATCCCCTGCAAGAGCCTGTGAGTGAAATTGTGAAAGCCGGGCAACGCTCTGCGGCACTTACCCGTCAGTTGCTGGCCTTTAGTCGAAAACAGGTGTTGCAGGTTGGGGTGCTGAGCCTCAATGATGTTGTCCGTGATCTTGAAAAGATGCTGAGAAGGCTGATCGGTGAGGATATTGAGCTGACACTGTCGCTTGATGAACGGCTGGCCAGGGTGATGGCCGATGCAGGGCAGATCGAGCAGGTTGTCATCAATCTGGTGGTCAATGCCCGCGCCGCCATGCTTCATGGCGGCAAACTGATCATTGAGACCGTCAATGTTGAGCTCGATTTTGACTATACGCAAGATCATCCAGGGGTTCAGCCTGGCTGGTACGTGATGCTGGCGGTGTCCGATACAGGCTGCGGCATGGATAAAGCTACCCAGGCTAATATATTCGAACCTTTTTTTACCACCAAGGAAAGAGGGAAAGGGACGGGGCTTGGGCTTTCAACTGTGTTCGGCATTGTCAAGCAATCCGGCGGGAACATCCTGGTTTACTCTGATCCTGGCCAGGGGACGACGTTTAAAATCTATTTTCCGCAAACACAGATCGAACCTCAGGCGAATGATGTCCTGGTTGCCGAGAGAAAGAGGTCGATTGATGAAAATCTCAGTATCTTGGTGGTGGAGGATGAGGCGCCTTTTCGCAAGATGGTGGAGAGAATGCTGAAAAATCTCGGATATCATCAGCTGTTTTTTGCCGCTAGTGGTGACGAGGCATTGCGACTTGTTGAAGGGAAAAAGATGAAACCAGACTTGGTCATCACCGACGTGGTCATGCCGGGAATGAGTGGCAAGGAACTGGTGGCGCGTCTTCGTGAAAACAGACCCGACCTCAAGGTATTGTATGTGTCCGGCTATACAGATGACTTCATTGACCACCATGATCTGGGTCATCCCGAGACACCATTTCTGCAAAAACCTTTCAGTGTACGTCAGCTTGCTGAAAAAATAGAAGAAGTTTTGCTGTCTGGTTGAGATAGGCTTGGCAAATAGCAGTCTTGGGGATAAACAAATAATCAGAGATACTCCACGTATTTCTGTTATTTTTCGTTCAGAAAAATACGTGAAGTGTCCGGATTATGCTTAGGGCTTTATGCAAAAACCGGCCGCATAAAGCTTCGTTCAAAGCTGATAATGCAGCGCGTGTCGTTCGCATGCTGAAATGCCGCCTGGCAAGCAGGATCATCCTGAATTTTCTTTCTATATTCTTCATATTCGAAAAGGCTTGGGAAGCTGAAGAGGGCGACCGCAATATTGTTTGCCCCTTCGTGCGGCAGAAAGTAGCCATGGTGTGTACCGCCAAAGCTATCAACTAGGGGAAGCCACATTTTGGCATAGGCTTCAAATTCGGGAATTTTATAAGGATCGACAACATATTTCAGATAGCAGGTAATCATCTTATTCCTTTTTCACTCCGTGGTTTCATTGAAAACTCTTTATAGGGGGGGAGATACAGGTGTCTCCGCCCTTCCTCAGCGCTTGCCGTAATAATACCGATAAAAGGCCTCTCCCTTATCCCGCACCAGTCCAATACTGCGGAGTATCATATACACCGTGAAAAGGCAGATTACCTGCAGGGTATTCCGGCTATAACCAACTTTTTCCCAGCGTCGATGTGAGGCAAAGACCTGGGTGCGGATGAAGGCCAGAGCACCGGCATGTCGGGTCTCTATGGAAAGCTCGATGTCCTCCATCAGCCGAAAATCTGGAAAGGCCTCAGGCGAGATTGCCGCCCGGCGGAAAAATTGTACCTGATCGCCAAAGGCAATACCACACCAGAGGACGCGCAGGTCGTTGAGCATCTCGGTGACGCGAAAGCGCAGGGCTGGGTGATTGTAACGGGCGGTACAGGCCCCGCCCGCGACATGGGCGTTGTCTATGCAATGCTGCCAGATATGCTGGATTGTGTCCGGCCCCAAGCGGGTGTCGGCGTGGATAATGACCAGAAGATCACCTTGTGCCTGGCGATATCCTGTAGCTATCTGTGTACCTCGACCGGGAAAAGACTGCAGGCAGCGAACCCGGGGGTCATCTCCTGCAAGGGCTAGGGTATTGTCGGATGAGCCGCCGTCAATGACCAGAATTTCCGCGGGGATATCAGTGGGAATGGCAATGGCCTTAAGGCAATCTTGAATATTTTCTGTTTCATTGCGGACCGGCAGAAGGATAGAAAGATGGGTCGGCTTTGCAAAACAGGATGGAGCAAGCGGGGAGGGTCGGCGACAGGCACAGAATGCCAGAGTCATAAAAAATGGCACAAATTCGAGGGAAAATAACCACGAAGGTGTCCGCCAATCCTCAGAGACGATGAAATGCAGGGTCACGTAGAGCAGCAATGTAGTTGTCGTACAGAGGACCAGCCAGGGAAGGCTGCGGTAGAGTACAGCAAAGGGGAGAAGCACGGCAAAATACCAAGGATGAACAACCGGGCTGCACAGCAGGAGGAGTCCCTGTACCAAAAGCACTGCTCGGAGATGCTGGGGGTCGAGAACCCAGAGGTAACAGTATCCCAGGATAAATGTTGCAGCAGCGACGGTGCTTCCTGCAGCAGAGGGAAGGATTGTTTTGCTTATTGTCTGCACCAGGGAGTTGAAGGTTTCGGAACTTACAAAAGTGGTCAGCACCTTGAGGTGTGCAAAAAATCCGTCGTCAAAGGGCAGCCAGAGAAGCAGCGGCAAAACCACCATCGGCCAGATTTTTTTGGGAACACGTCTGAGGGCAAAAGGGATGAGCATCGCAATCGATATCTTGACGGTCATCGCCAGACCAACGAGCAGGAGTCCACCCCGAGCGTAGCCCCAATGGATTGCCAGAAAACCGGCAAAGAGAGGCAAGACCAACAACGGTTCGAGATGTCCCTCACCGACAAGAAGCAGGATCGGCAGGGGATGGGCGGCATACAGCCAACCATGGCGCCGCGCCATTCCATGTTTTTGCAAGGCAAGGAGCAGTAACCACAGCACGCCCATGTCGCTGGTGAGAAACAAGAGTTTCAATGCTGCGGCGGGGTCAGAGGTGAGAGCGGCAGCGCGAAAGATAAATTGCGCCAAGGGGCCATAGAGGGATGGGTAATCCTTAAAATTTACACCCTCCCATACCAAGTTCCGAAAGGGTTCGGTTTCGACCGCCGACGGAGCAATGAGGTAGGGACTGAGCCCGACATTTTGCATGCAGCCTTCCCAGATATAGCGATTGAGGTCGGAGTTGTGGGGCCAGGAGAGAAATGCAATCCGCAGCAGCAGGGCCAGGAGAAGAATTGTCGGTAGCCCCAGTTTCTCGGGATGGTAGTGCCATAGAAGCAGCATGCCGCAGGCCATAGCAGAGAGACCGGAAAAAAACCAGGGCTCAAAGCCGGGCCCCAAGGGTTGGCAGGCTTTGAGCAGGTATGCACCGCCCAGGGAGAGAACTGTTCCACAGGCGAAGAGAACAGGTGCTGTGTGTGTTCTTTTCATTCCGTTCTGCTGAGCTGTCAGGAAAAAGTTTTGCCGGAGGCGAAAAATTAAAGAGGAGGAGCTCAGGGGTAATGGCTGGCATGAATATACCAGTGTGCGAGTTTTTTTACCAGATTCTATAGTTCCAAGCAATCTGCTTCATCGATTGCGAGGTTCAAAAAGGACAGGGATCAAACATGGCTATAAATTCCTCCATCTACCGGCCTATCACCACGGTTTTCCGAAGGTTCGGGGCGCAGATTAGAGTTGCGAAAATACCATAAGGAGATATAGTCTGCTGGCATTGTGCGGTGAAGTTTTGGCAAGAGAATTTTCACTTCGAAATCTTTGCAAGAGACATCATTTTGACCACCTTCATCCTTCACCCTTCAACATTCCACAGCAGCCATTTTCTGAGGCAGTTGCATCACGTTGTCACTTCCCGTTTCTTGGTATCTACAGGCAGAGAAAAACTATGATTGATCAACCTTTGAAATAACCCGGCAGGAGCATTTCTATGGCATTCACTCTCTTTCCCAAATCCATCCGTTTTTTTGATCTGCTCATTCAGCAAAATGAAATTCTCAAGGAGGTCGCCTCCGAGCTGAGCCAGCTTTTCAATGATTATAAAGCAGAAGACGAAGCATTTAAACGCATCTCTATAAAGGAAGAACAGGGCGATGAACTATGCCGGGAAATTGCCCGCCAGCTCTCAGGTTCCTTCATTACCCCTATCGATCGTGAAGACATCTACCGGATCAACCTGGCCCAGGAAGATTCCATCAACTTCCTGAAAAGCATCGCCTCCCGCACCCACACCTCCGGTTTTAGCCGCATACGTTTTCCAGCCAAGAAAATGGTGCAGAACATCAGTTTAATGGCCGCTTGCACTGGAAAACTGATCTTTGCCCTGCAGGGTAAAGAGGAAGTTGGGCCCTTGGTAAGGGAAAGCAAAGATCTCAAACAGGATTGTGAGATGCTGCTCAGTACCGGTCTGTCGGAGCTCCAGGATGGACCTGTCAGTGAAATCAGCGGAGTGGTGGATATCATCAAATGGATACAGGTCTATGATCGCATAGAGCAGGTGATTGAGCGAATAGATGATCTGGTGGATGCCATTGAAGAGGTGGTGTTGAAAAATGCTTGATGTCCCGTTGCTTCTCGTTGTTATCGTTGTCGTCGCCCTGATCTTTGATTTCACCAACGGGGTGCACGACTGCGCCAATGCCATAGCCACTGTGGTTACCACCAAGGTGTTATCTCCGCGAACTGCGGTAATCATGGCGGCGGTGTTGAACCTTGTCGGAGCCTTGCTCGGAAGTGAAGTGGCGCATACCCTGGGCAAGGGCATAGTCAACACGGAAGTAGTCATGGGCAGTCAAATTCTGGTCCTGGCGGCCCTCATCGGCGCCATCGCCTGGAACCTCCTCACCTGGTATTTCGGTTTTCCTTCCTCCTCTTCCCATGCCCTCATCGGTGGCCTGATCGGCGCGGCGGTCACCCATGCCGGTTTCGCCAGCCTCAATAGTTCGAGTATCCTCAGCAAAATTATCCTGCCATTGATTCTCTCGCCTCTGGCCGGATTTGCCATCGCCTATGGCATGACCCTGATGTTACAGTTTCTGCTGAAGGGAACTGATCGAAGGACGGTCAACCAGAGGATTAAAAAAGTAAGGATTCTCTCGGCGGCCTTCATGGCTACCAGCCATGGTCTCAACGATGCTCAGAAGACCATGGGGGTAATCACCCTGGCCTTGCTTTTATTTCATCAAATCGGCAGCATTGAGGTGCCGTTTTGGGTGAAATTGTCCTGTGCGGTGGCCATGGGCCTCGGCACGGCGATGGGCGGTTGGAAAATCATTAAAACCATGGGCAATCGAATAACCAAGCTTGAAATGGTGAATGGCCTGGCGGCGGAAACCTCAGCATCTTTGATTATCACCGGCGCCTCGGTACTCGGCGCGCCGATTTCCACCACCCACACCATTACCGCCTGTATTTTTGGTACCGGCTCGTCCAAGCGCCTGTCGGCGGTTCGCTGGGAGCTTGCCGCCAACCTGGCACTCGCCTGGGTTGTTACCATTCCGGCTTCGGCAATTGTTGCCGGCCTGTTTTATTATCTCCTCCAGTTGTGCGGTGTCGGCAAGTGATCCTCTTCTTCACTACCCGGCAGGGCAACGTACCTTAGGGATTTTCTGCCGGTAATCGAAACCTGGATCTCTTTCTTTGGTGTGGCAGGCGACGCAGATTTTTTCTTCGACTTTTCTTTGCGGTTTGATAGTGTCGGGGCTATCGGCATGGGCCTGCCCTGCTCCGTGGCAGGCCTCGCAACCGACCGACTGCAGGGTGGGAGGAAGAGCCAGGAGTGCCTCTACCGGCGAGGGAGCTGTGCTTTTTGGGGCAGGGTTTTTGGTGATATGGCAGGGCAGGCAATCCAGGTTGAAATTTTGATGTTGCCGTTGCAGGGTGGCGTAGGCCTGAGCGTGTCTGGTTGAGTTCCAAAACGTGGTTTGCAGAGGATGACACTCCTGGCAGCTGGCAAAACCGGCGAGGCCGGAGAAGGGCGAGTTGTCGGCAGCAGCCTGCTGCTTGTCAGGGCTGGCCAATTTCTGATTATGCTTGTTAATTTGTTGTTTTATCTCTTCAACATGAGCGGCGATTTGCTGATCATCCGGAAGATTTTTACCAAGAGCAATAAAGTTGCCGCTGAAACTGCTGAGAGGGTGAATCGTTTCCTTTTCTGAGGCTGTCTGCTTCTCCTGCACCCGGTCTTTGGCCCAGGAACTGCCGGGAATCCAATCGAGGTTCAGAACCCCAAGGTATTTTCCTTGATTCATGGTCTGGGTGATGAGGGTGCTGTTATCAACCCGTGGGACAATATTGCCCTGTTGCCGATCAGCGCTGATAAGTATATGCACCTGGGGGAATTGCCGAGTGAGTTCGGCATTGTCTTTGCCTGTAAGGCTTGAGATGACGATGACCAGCTGACATTCTTTTGTTAACCGCTGCAGATGTTCAGGGAGAACCTTGCGCCAGTCGGTGACGATAGCCTCCTGCGATGTATCAGCGATCTGCCCTGTGAGTCCAATAACACCGATTTTCATTTCACCGCGTTCAATTATCCTGACCGCCGGAAAGATCAGCTTATGGTTTTTATCGGTGAGGTTGGCCGACAGCCAGGGGAAATCCTCCAATTTACCATCTTTTAAGAATTCGATGCCGGCGGCGAGGTCTAGTGGTCCGACTGCCACTGCGTCATAGGCCATCTGTTTATAGATTTGCAATATGCCTGCGGCGGTAACCAACTCCTGCGAGTGGGCAACAGTCGGTTGCTTGAACAACAGGTTGCCGGCATCGAGAAGGACGGTGGGGAGTGCCTTCTCGTCGGAATGGATGCTGATTTGATATGCTTTTTTGGACAGACCGCCCATTGAATGGCTGCCTCAGCCGCATGGTCCAAGCTCAGCCTGAACATTTCCGGAAAAAAATAATCGGAGTTTTTGCACAGGAGGAAGGTTGTTTGTAGCCATTGCAGAAGCTCCAGCCAGGATAACGGCCAGCAGAGACAGGAAAATTGTGGGGAATGGCAGGGTGTGTTTCATGAAAATCACTCTTTGGTTGAAAACGGGATTTACAGCGGCAGCGGGGGAAACCCTGCCTGCCGCCTGCACATCATGCTTGTCCGGCATCAAACATATAATAGCCGGTGAAACTGCTCTATGATCCACGACAATCGGCAAAGTGTCAATATTTGAAAATCATTGGCAAGGTATATTTTCATGATTTTGCTTTTTGTAAAATTGTCTGATAGCCTTCATCTGGACTGAAAAGAATTGTTTTGGCAATATCGAAGAATTTTCAGTCTGGCAACGTTTTCTTAGGTCTGAACTAGAAACAAACAAAAAACGGAGGCTACGATGAGAAAGGGAATCATGGTTGGTGTGTTGGCGTTTTTGTCTATTGCTGCGGTGTGCATGGCTGAAAATAAAGTTATTACAGCTGCGGCAGATCCCTATCCGCCTTTCGTCGATCAATCGGACCCACAGGAAGGGCTTTCACTAGCCATTATCCGGGCAGCGTATAAGACTCAGGGATATACGGTTACAATGGAGTTTGTCCCATGGGCAAGGGCAAAATCCCTTACCATAGAGGGGAAATATGACATTCTTCCAGATTGCTGGATTAATGAGGAAAACAAAAAGACCATGCTGTTTAGCGACCCTTATGCGGTGAATGTGGTGAAATTCATAAAAAGAGCAGATGACCCATTTGAATATGCCGGGATGGAAAGTCTGAAGGGAAAAAAAATCGGCGCTATTAGAGGCTATAATTACAGTGATGACTTTAAAGAGCCAAAAGACTTCACGCGGGAAGATGTCACTGACCTTATGACAAACATTAAAAAAGTGATTGGTGGTAGGGTCGATCTGACGTTGGAAGACGAGATCGTGGCGAAGGTTCAGATCGCTAAAAACGATCCTGCCTTGCTGTCGCAAATCAAGTTTGGTGAAAAAGCCTTTGATAGTAAGAGTTTGTATGTTTCAGCCGGACTGGCTAATCCTCGACATCAAGAGATTATCGGTGCTTTTAATAAAGGACTGGCAGAAATCAAGGCCAACGGAGAGTTCGCCAAGATAATGGCTGGTTATGGCATAAAAGATATGAAATAATAGGCTTCGTTACTGTCGGGGGGCTGGATATGCGCAGGAAGCATCAGCTGTTGGAGTTTCTCCCGCCCCCCTCTCTAAACACGATAAACGGGATTCTTTATGATACCCCCTTGACAGGGTGTTAGATCCTCTTGAGAGGGGGACAAGCCACTTTAAAAATTTTTTCAAAAATAGTCGATATTTTTTCTAAGTGACTAACGGGTACCGCCTGGTTCCTGCTCCCCACCTGAACAACTTTTCCGGCCGTCTGCTTGAATGAAATTTGACTTTGTTTCTTTCTCTTTGATACCATCAAGAAACAACAAAATGTCTCTTTGCTGTTTGCTGCAATTTACCGGAACCAGAAGAAACCTTGTGGTTTTTCACCGGCCCAAAATGGAAGAGACTTCTTTCGGTCTCAATTTAGCATAAGGATTGACTATGGATACAACCAAATCATCATTTTGGAGCAAGCTGGGCATTTCTTTCAAGACGGCCTTGATCGGTTGCCTGGTGGTTGTGCCTCTTTTGGCCGGCGCAGCAGTATTTTTCATTACCATGGAAACATCGCTTATTGAATTGATTCTCAGTGAATACGATAAGAAGATTGAAAATAATTTCAGCGAGCAGGCCAAGAAGAACGAAGAGGCACTGCAGGTGCGGCAGACAATCAATGCCAAGATCAGCAGCGGCATGGCCGGGTATTTCGTTTACAATTTCGACCAGGAAGGCCTGAAAAATAACCTCAAGAATCTTCTCGAATTGCCTGATGTCGTTGCCGTCCAGGTGCTGGATGGTGATGGTAAAGCCTTTGTGGCTCTCTGGAAAGACGGCACAACCATACAGAAGGGTGATAAAATAGCAGATGGCAAGGTGCAGGATCCGAAAAAAATGTTTGTCGCGGACATTGTTTACGATTCAAAGAAGATCGGCTCATCAACCCTCTATTATACCGATAGATTGCTCGTTCAGCAGAGGGAAGAAAGCAGAAAGACCCTGACTAAAGAAGTTGACCTTCTGCGTCAGACAATTAATGAAAAAATTAATAACAGCACATATTTCCAGATAATTATATTTGGAGTTGTGATCCTGATTCTGGTCGGTGCTATCGCCCTTACCGTGCAATTCATTGTTGTCAGGCGTATGAACAAGATCACCGCCGGTCTCAGGGCAATAGCCGAGGGTGAGGGTGACCTGACCAAACGCCTAAGCAGCAGATACGATGACGAGATCGGTGATCTGCGCAAATGGTTCAATGTTTTTGTCGAGAAAATGCACATCATTATCGCCGACGTTAAAAAAAGTTCCGAACAGTTGGGCAGCTCTTCCAGTGGTCTGGCCGGGCTTTCCGATAAGATGAGGAGCAGTGCCGAAAGAACCTCGACAATGGCTTCCAGCGTCTCATCCGCTTCCTCGGAAATGAGCAATAACATGAACTCGGTGGCTGCCGCCATGGAAGAGACTGCGACTAATATCAACATGGTTGCCACAGCCTCAGAAGAGATGAATGCAACCATCAGCCAGATTTCGGAAAATGCCAGCCAGGCTATGAAAATCACAGTCAACGCAGTGGAACAGACAAAAAGTGCGTCGCATCAGGTGGATGAACTGGGCGTGGCTGCCAAAGGTATTGAAAAGGTTCTCGAGACCATCTCGGAAATCTCCGATCAGGTTAACCTGCTTGCGCTCAATGCCACCATTGAGGCGGCAAGGGCAGGTGATGCCGGCAAAGGGTTTGCCGTTGTCGCCAACGAAATCAAGGATCTGGCTAAGCAGACAGCTCTGGCAACCGGCCAGATCCGCGGCAAAATCGAAGGGATTCAGGCTACCACCCAAGGGACTGTGTCGCAGATCGAACTGATTGCCAAGGTGGTGAGCGAGGTAAACAATATCGTTGCAACCATTGCCTCGGCCATCGAAGAGCAGTCATCGGCGACCAAGGAGATCTCCATGAACGTTTCCCAGGCCAGCGAGGGAGTCACTGAAGTGAATCGCAATGTCGCTCAGAGCAACATCTCTGCCGGTAGTATCGCCGATGAAATAGGCGAAGTAACCACGGCTGCGGGGCAGATGTCTGAAAGTAGTGCCATGGTCAGTCAAAACGCCGAAAAATTGGCTGGGTTGTCTCAGCAGCTCACCTCTTTAGTACAGCGATTTAAAGTGTAACGTCCAACCAAAGGAGAATCACATGAAGAAACTTTGTTTGCTGTCTTTGAGTCTCTTCGTCCTGCTCTGCTTTGTCCACGGTACTCTTCAGGCAGGCGGCAGCGTGACCCTTGCCACACTCGACTGGGAGCCCTATATCGGCGAGAAGCTGCCGGATCAAGGATACGTTGCCAGCCTTGTCAGAGAGTCCTACAAGGCAACAGGTTACACGACGAAAATTGCCTTCATGCCTTGGGCCAGGGTCGTGGCTATGGCCAAGGAAGGCAAATATGACGGCTATCTGCCGGAGTATTATGCCGAATTATTGAAGGCGGAATTCTTTCTTTCGGAGCCATTTCCCGGTGGCCCCTTAGGCTTTTTCAAGAAAAAGGCCGATAACATCAGCTTCAAGACTCTGAACGACCTTAAAGACTACAAAATCGGGGTGGTGCGCGATTATGTTAATACCGAGGCATTTGACAAGGCCGACTTTCTCCAGAAGGAGGTGGCCAACAATGACCTCACCAACCTCCGCAAGCTCGTGGGGAGTCGCCTTGACCTGGTGGTGGCTGACAAATTCGTCGGCACCTATCTTCTCAAGCAGGATATGCCCGACAAGGTTGGAGAGATTGAATTCGTGACCCCGGCCCTGGAAGAAAAGAGCCTGTATCTGTGCATTTCGAAAAAGGTCCCTGATGCCGAAGCAAAGATCAAAGCTTTTAATGATGGTTTGAAGATCATCACGGATAACGGGACACTTGTGAACATTATGAAGGCGAATGGGTTTTAATGTAAGATTTTCACTGTGGAGGTTGCGAGATCTTTATGCACGTCCCCTTCTTCTACCGCCTCTCATTTGTTCAGGCCCGCAACACCTTGCTTCTTGCCTGTCTTCTGGCGTTGGCCACAGGCAGTTACCAGATCTACAGTGATTTCTGCCGCCATCGTCAGGAGACCGCGAGAATGATCCGGCAGGTCATGATGATGCAGGTAGAATCAGCGGCCCTGGCGGCATGGAGCCTGGACATTGCTGCGGCTGAACGGGTGACGACGGGACTCTTTCAGTATCTTCCGATAAAAGAGGCAAGCCTTGCCAGCGATACCGGCAGCGTTTTAGCGAAAAAGGTGCGACCGCACTCCGCGCCCGGTCACTTGAGTTGGTTGGCCGAAAAGATTGTGGAGAGCAGGGATTTTTCCTCCCAACTCTTTATCGAGGGAGTGGAAGAACCTATTGGAACATTGTCTTTCCGGGTTGACAGCAACGTAATCGCCGCAAGTTTTTTCGACCGGACCATCAGCAACATCCTTGCCTCCGCCATTCCTCTGATTTTTTTGTCTCTTATCCTGGTCCTGATGTTTCACTATCTGCTGACCAGGCCGCTTTTCCACTTGTCAGGGCGCTTGGCCGCAATAGATCCCGAAAAACCGCTGCAGGAGCCACTGGAGATCCCGGCAGGCCATGAACATGATGAACTGGGGCTGGTGGTTGACACCACCAACAGGCTGTTGAGTAAATTTGAGCAGACCCTTGAACATCGCCGTTTTGTCGAGATGGAACTGCAGGCAGCGGAGACCAAATATCGCTCAATTTTCGACAACGCGGTTGAGGGCATTTACCAGACCAGCCTGGATGGCCGGTTTCTCAGCGCCAATCCTGCCCTGGCAAAGGCTATCGGTTATGACAACCCGGCGCAGCTCATGGCGGAAGTGACTGATATCGGTCGCCAGCTCTATGTCGATAAGAACCAACGCAATGAGTTGGTAGAAAAACTCATGCACGACGGCTTTGTCGTGAATATTGAAACCCTGTTTTATCGTAAAGATGGGACAACTATCTGGGCCAGCCAGAGCGCTCGCGTTGTCTACGACGAGGCGACCGGCAAGCCCCTCTTTATCGAGGGTACGGTCGCCGATATCAGCGGCAGTAAAAAGGCCATGGCCGACCTGGCGCGCGTTGAGGCTCAACTGATGCAGTCGCAGAAAATGGAGGCACTTGGCAATCTCGCCGGCGGCGTCGCCCATGATTTTAACAACCTTCTGCAGATCATCTCAGGGCTTGTGCAGCTCCTTCTCATGAAAAAAAGTCCCAGCGATCCGGATTATCGGTATCTCCATGAGGTCAATAAGGCGGCGGGCAGGGCGGCGGAGCTCATTCGCCGGATGCTGACCTTCAGTCGAAAGGTCGATGCGCAAAAGGTTCCCTTGAACCTTAACAAGGTGATCGAGGAAGCTCTCCGCCTGCTCGAGCGGACGGTACCCAAGATGATCTCGATACGGACCTCGCTCACACCTGATCTGGCAATAATTCCTGCAGATTCGATGCAGATGGAACAGGTGATTATGAACCTTGTCAACAACGCAGTGCAGGCCATGGGCGATACCGGTACTTTGACTATCGAAACGGAGAATTTCCCGGTGCCGACAAAGTATATCGATACGTATCTGGAGCTTGACCCCGGCGACTATGTGCTGATGAGAGTTACGGACAGCGGCCATGGCATGGACGAAGCAACCCGACAGCGTATCTTTGAGCCATTCTTTACCACCAAAGCACCTGGGCGAGGAACCGGCCTGGGGTTGTCCTCGGTGTACGGCATCATTACCAGCCATTCAGGCAAGATCATCTGTTACTCCGAACAGGGGGTCGGCACTACCTTCAAGATCTTCTTGCCGGTTATGAACGGCGAGGTGCGGCTGAGGTTGCTGGCTGAACAAGACACCACACCGATCAGTGGCGGCACCGAAAACATTCTGCTCGTCGATGACGAAGAACCGCTTCTCGAAATCGCCGGGGATATTCTTCAGCAATGCGGTTACAGTACCTGCACAGCCAGAAGCGGGGAAGATGCCATCGAAATATATCGAGAACATGCCGCTGAGATACATCTTGTGCTTATGGATCTTGGAATGCCCGGAATGGGCGGAAAAAAGTGCCTGGAGATTTTGCGTGAAATGGACCCGTCAATCAAGGTTATTATCGCCTCCGGTTACGGCAGTTATGACATCACCAAAAATCCCCGCCAGTACGGCGCCTCTGCTTTCTTGAGCAAGCCCTATCGTCTTGATATACTGTCAAGAACTGTACGGGAAGTCCTGGATAGGATTTAGGGGCCGTCCAGTTACTTTTCCGCCGCTACTCCGATACATTTGCTACCCTGATAGGAAAAGCTCGCCAGTTTTATATGTGTTGCTCCTTCCGCGGATCCTTACCTGATATATGCATCGTCATCGACCATAATCGCCTCCATCCTGCCGGAGGATATTACTTGCAATGTTCTATGTCTCAAGATGTTTCTTTTTTTCGGGTGCGCCGAGGTGGTGGGGGAGCAGCCCTGTCGGGCGGGAGTTGTCGGACTATCTCCCGGCTGAACCCCATCTCCTCCATGAGGAACCTGTCCCGTTGCAGGCTGTCGACCGGTATACGCTCTATCCGCCCCTGACTGTCAATCCGTATCTTATAGCCATAGGCAAGACCGGTAACCGTATCGCCTTTATTGGTTCTGACATACACCGAAAAATTGAAAGGTCCCCATCGCCTTGTTTGTTCATTGCAGCTAACGAACTGCCGGTGGGATACCCCGACTTCATTGACGGTGCACCGACAGCCGCCCGGCATATGCAGTGGGCGCCATTGCAACAGCCAGGCCGCATCCTCCCTGCGACCGGATATCCCCCAGGCAGGGTGGCTGACGTCCACGGTGTTTTGCTCGTCCAGTCGCAGGGGAACCTGGTGCAGCATCGAGATGTCGACAAGATAGGGGACCTCTTCGCAGACAGCAATGACCGCCCCGTGGTTGGGCTGTTCATGCGCAGTAACCTGCATGGTTGCAAGGACGCGCTGTGCCTGAAAACCAAGGTGGCGAAGCAGTGCATACAGAGCTCCGCTTCCTGCCCAGCAGGTACCACCGACCCCGTGTTGCAGCCAGCCATGAAAGAAATCGGTGGGATCATTGCCAGGCAGGGGGCCGCTGGTTGAAGATTCGAGATGGATACGTTTTTTGAGGTTGTCAAATGGTATCTTTTGGCACCAGGCTCCATAGATCGCCTTGAGCCCCTGGATCCCCTGGAGGCTCGTCGCAGGCCGGTCATCCAGACCAAGTTTTGCCAGGATACGAGTGACAAGTTCATTATCAAGCCTGGCGTCCGGCGCAGGCATCTTCATAGTCTTTTGAAAGGGTTCATTGTGTCGGAAAAAGGGATATGAGAATTTTTTTGGACAGCATCTTGAAAAGACACTATTTTCCTTTGATGGGAGTTGTCAAGATGCGTGGCAAGGCCAGGCGTCGTATCGCCTAGTCTCCCGGAATACCATATCTACCAGGACCAACAAAGAATAAGCCACCATGAGGTTGCACCCTATCCTATGAAAATACTTGGAATTATCAGCTCCTGTGTCGGAGGCGACTGGCCGCCTCTTCTCGCCCTTGCCTCGGGGCTTGCAAGGCGCGGGCATGAAGTGAGAATGGTTTGCGATCCAGGCACGGAACCAGCTGTACAGGCGGCAGACCTTATGGCCCTGTGTCTGCCGGAGCACCAGAGCCTTGGCCGGCGGTTCAATCCAATGTTACAGCAAATTATGGCAGGCAGGCAGGAGCTCGCCAAGGATTCAACGAACCCTTTGGCTGAGTGGGGGCAAGCGACTCTGCCGCGTGTGCGGACTGCCCTGGTGCAATGGCAACCCTCGCTGATTATTGGATCCTTGTTCTGCCAGCACCTGGCTCAGATGGTTGCAGCCGCGTACCGGGGCAAGTGGTGTTGTGTCAATCCGAGTTTTTTTTTCGGCGATGGCAACAGGCTGCCAGAGAAAAGCGATTTTTCCTC
Organism: Pseudomonadota bacterium; assembly: GCA_018821785.1. Lineage (GTDB taxonomy): Bacteria > Desulfobacterota > Desulfobulbia > Desulfobulbales > Desulfocapsaceae > Desulforhopalus_A. The sequence continues at coordinate 12,594 of JAHJLI010000032.1, read as the reverse complement.
GATCGGGGCCTTGATGTATAAACACTGGTTGCTGCCGCCTCTTTGCCGGGCGGGTCTTGTCCTGCATGCAACCGATGCCCTGTTTGATGGTGTCCGGTCCACTGCGGCAAATCATCTGCACACCGGACCCTTGTTGTGGGAGATTCCGGGCGATGTTCCAAGTTTCCTCGCAGCGCCTGGGCCACCATGGATACTCCTGTCTTTAAGCACGGCCCCGCAGGAGGGTGATCTGGAAATTGTCCATAGAACGGCTGAGGCTCTGAGGAACGCACCCTATCGCGTCCTGACAACCCTAGGTGCACCTGACCGCCTCTGTCAGCTGATGAATCTGCCCGACAATATGTATGTAAGCGACTATCTCCCCCATAGTGCTGTATTACCCTTCTGCCGGATGATTATCAGCCACGCCGGACACGGACTGGTCTTAAAAGGCATGTTCCACGGGGTACCCATGGTGCTCATTCCCTGGGGGCGTGATCAGCCGGGTGTTGCCGCCAGGGCTCTTGCCAGTGGGGTGGCAAGGGTCATTGTACGGCAGGAGTTGAGCGCCCAGGCTCTTGCCGACGCAATCAAGTCCATCCAGGTCGACACTTGGATAGCCGAGAGTGTACGGCGGGAATCGCTGCGCCTTCGGTCCGGCAACTCTCTGTCTTTGGCTTTGGACCGTCTTGAGGCCTTTGGTGGCGTTTGACCCTTTTTTCGGATTATCAGCTAAGGCTCAGGACAGATACATCTGGTCGAGACTGGTGAAGAGTTTTTTCCGGATTTCTTCAAAATCGTCCACTGTCTTGTGAGCAGCCTCTACTCTGTTTGCATTGAATTGATCAACCGCTTCGGCGGCTTTCTGGTGCACGGCCGCGTGGTATACGCCGACCTCTTTATAGAGCGGGTGTTTTATGATTTTTTCCGGGGCGCTGTCATACCATTTGCCGAAATCGCATTGGTGATGATCCGGGATATTTTTTGATTCCATGGTGGTGTAACCGCTGAGAACCGAGGTTAACCGCATCTTCCAGCCGAAATGGGCGTTCTTTATTTTACCGATATCAAAAGGGGCCGGGCGAAAGGTAAAGCCGTCCAGGAGTTTTTCCAGGGCAGTGGTATTACTTTTCATTTCTACCGCCAGTTCCTTGACGTCCGAGCTGCCAGCGGCAACCTTTTGCGATTCGTTTTTCAGCAGGATGATATTACTGCACACCTCGGCATTGGCGGTCGAAGCCTGGGCGATATTCTCCGTCACTTCCTGCATGCCGAGGGAGGCCTGATTGACATTGGAGGCAATTTCCCTGCTGGTGACCGCCTGTTCTTCGACGGCGGCGGCCATCGACGACACCACCTCGTTGGTGGTATCGATAATTTCAGTGATGGTATTGATCACGGCAATGGTTTGTTCGCTTGATTTTTGCACGCCTTCAATCCGCTCCTCTATCTCGCGGGTGGCCTCGGTCGTCTGTTTGGCGAGATCTTTTATCTCATTGGCCACGACAGCAAAACCCTTCCCGGCATCTCCGGCCCGTGCCGCCTCAATGGTGGCATTGAGAGCCAGCAGGTTGGTCTGATCGGCAATTTCGTTGATGGTCTGGGTTACCTTGTTGATGAGTTCCGCCGCCTTTGCCAGTTCCTTCACACTTTCGGAGGCTTTTTCCGCCTCCTTGACTGCACCGCCGGTAATAGCCCTGGCGTGTTCAGAGCTTGAGGCGATCTCGGTTATAGTAGCAGTCATCTCTTCCGCGGCAGCGGCGACCATGCTGACATTTGTACTGGTTTCCTCAGCTGCAGCGGCGATGGCAGACATATTCGAGTTCATCTGCTCGGCGGCGACGGCAATAGAGCTGCAACTGCCGGTCATGGTCTCGGAGGTGGTATAAAGTGAAACTGACAGGGTTTCAAGATTTTGGCTGGAGGCGTTAATCGTCGAGGATGAACAATTGACGCGGAGAAACATGCTGTCGAGATTTTCGGCAAGGTGATTGGCTGAGGAGGCGAGCTGCCCGATCTCGTCTTTTTGTGCCAAGGAACTGCGGGCGGTCATGTCGCCTTTGGCGAGACTGTCGGTAATTTTTGCCAAATGGCGGGTGGTACCGGCAATATTTCGAGAGATCATAAAGCCAACCAACATTACTGCGGCAATTGCCGATATCGACAATAGAAGAAGGGTAACTTCCCCTGAAGCAATTGAAGATTGGACGCTTTCGTGGGCTACTTTGGCACTTCCCCCAATGGTTGAAGAAACTTCCTTGAGGTTTGCCTGGACTGCGGCCAGAGCCACGTTGGTTGAATTTTTAAAAATATCATGGGCCTCCGACAAGATTGCACTTTTTTCCTGTTTAGCCGTAAGATTATTAATTTTCAACACGGAACTGTGCAGATCGGCATGGGGCTGCTCAAGTTTTTGCAGAAGAGGAACCAGGGCCGGGATAAAGCCCTCTGCTTCCTTACGACCGGGGCCATAGAGCCATTTCCCAAGAGCACATAGATGATCGTCGGTCTGTACATCGATTGATCGGACATCTTGTTCACTGAAGAACCGGCTCGCCTGGTTGACGAACTTGAGATGGTCTATCTCGCGGCTGAGAATATCTTGATTCAAATTCTTGGCGATCTCGGCACGATCGATGTTGCTCAGTATTGCATTCACGCGTATCCAGCCGACCGAACCGAGAATGACCAAAAGCAGGAGAAAAACGCCAATAGCAAAGATAATTTTTTTGGTGATCGATAGATCTTTTAGGCGCATGAGAGGTATCCTCATTTTAAGAGTTTCTAGCTGTTGAAAGGTAAGTTGCAGGGGAGTTTAAAGAAAAATACTCATTGTTTTGACAGGGATATCACAAAAAAGGATCTCCTGTCAAATATGTCAAAACATTTTTTTGCTACCAGCAGTGTTATCTGTGTCGCGAAAAATGCTCTTCATCTTCATGTCACTCAACGCCTGGAATGTGTCGTCGTTTTTCGGCTTACCACCTGAACGGGTTATTGAATTTGGCAACCATGTGGAAATATAGCTGTAGCCTATTCTGCTGAGAAGATAAAAGGGGATCTGTTTTAGTCTTTTATCGATTTTCAACGCCGTCGTCTGTCTTTTAATTGGCATGGCGGTATTGACGGCCCGATCAGACTGTGCCGCACCCGCGGTATCAACTGTTGCGACCTGTTACTTGGAGGTGTAGAGTATCTAAGGATCAGGCATTCGCTTACTTTTTTGCTTGCCGGCCGTTAGGCCTGATCGGCGTTGAAGTTCTGTGAGAGGTAAGAGGTGTTGCTCAATTTGTTTTTATACAGCAGTGTCGTGCTGATTTGGGGTTCCGCCTGGTTGGCGGTCAAGTTTCAGATCGGTGTGGTTCCTCCGGAGTGGTCCATTGCTTACCGTATCGGCTGCGCCTCCCTTATCATGTTTGCTTGGGTTTGGATGCGTCGGTTGCCCCTGAAGTTTTCGCCGGGCGATCATCTGTTTCTCCTTTTGCAGGGGATGTTGATTTTTTCCACTAATTTTTTTCTTTATTATCAGGCCACGGCCCATCTGACTACCGGCCTGATTGCCGTCATTTCTTCATCGGCATCAGCCATGACCATCCTTTTTACCTGCCTATTGCAGCAGCGTCGCCCCGCAGGTCGTGTGCTGTTGGGTGCGACTCTCGGGATGGCCGGAATCAGCATAATTTTCTGGCCCCAACTGGCAGCTCTCACCTGGTCTTCGGCTGTCGGCCGGGGCTTACTCTACAGCCTCGGCGGGACAGTATGCTTTTCCTTAGGCGGCATTATTGCTGCACGGAACAGGGCGGCAGGCTTTCCGCCACGCGCCAACACTGCCTGGGCCATGTTTTACGGCGGACTGTTTATCTCGGCGTTGGCCTTGGCGAATGGGCGGCCCATTTCCTTTGATCCCCATCCAGCGTATATCGGCTCCCTGCTTTACCTCATCCTGGCAGGTTCGGTGGCAGCTTTTGCCGCCTACTTTGCCCTTATCGGACGCATCGAAGCAGAACGGGCGGCCTACGTGACTGTCCTCTTTCCGGTGGTCGCCCTGTCGCTTTCGACCCTCTTTGAGGAGTATATCTGGACATTGCCGGCCTTTGGCGGTGTGATCCTGACTCTGGTTGGCAATGTTGTGGTGCTGAGCAAAAGACGTGCGGTAGCGACCAGACTTTAACTGGTGTTTGCAGAGAAGAAAGACAGGGTCAGATGCGTAGTCAAGCTTCCAGATTGATACGTTACTTGAGCAAAGGTTAAAGAAAATTGTTGCGCCGGTAACGGGCAAGCGGTATAGGAATGAACGTTCATTCCTATACTCAATGCAGGTTATCAATGATCTCCCGCTCCCGGTTCTTTTTGCCCTGTGCTTCGGCCCGCTTCTTGCCGTAACAAGGGACCATGTGTTCGGCTTTATTGTATTGGACGATGCCCAGATTACCAGAGCCATTGAGGCGTGCTGGGATGGGCTGAAGAGGTAAATTTGATCCTGAGGCGAATACTCTTTCCTGAAAACGTAATAGAGGTAGATATGCAGATCCCAAATAGCCATAAACTGCTTGCCATGGCCGTGTTTTTGACGGCTGGGTTGCTTGTCAACAGCGGCTGCGAGAAAAAAAACAATGCCCAAGGAAAAAGGGGGCCAGCCGGTCCGCCGAGCGTGGGCGTGGTGGTGGTTGAAAACCAGCGCCTGCCGATGACCATGAAGCTGTCGGGCAGGATTGCCGCCCATCTGGTCGCCGAAGTCCGGCCGCAGGTGAGCGGGATCATTAAAGAGCGGCTTTTTACCGAGGGTTCGGAGGTCAAGGCCGGGCAGGTTCTTTATCAGATTGATGCGGCGACATACCAGGCGGCAGGGGCCGGTGCCAAGGCAGCTCTCGCCCGTGCCGAGGCCCATCTCATTCCGGCCCAGCTTAAAGAGCAGCGCCTTAAGGGTTTGCGGGGAGCAGAGGCGGTGAGCCGCCAGGATTATGACGATGCCTTTGCCGCTTTGAAGCAGGCGGAGGCCGATGTCGAGGCCGCCAAGGCGGCCCTTGAAAGCACTGGGATCAATATAGCCTATACGCGGATTTCTGCGCCGATAAGCGGTCGTATCGGTCGCTCGTCGGTGACGACCGGCGCCCTGGTGACAGCCGGGCAACAGGCTCCTCTGGCGACAATCCAGCAGCTCGATACGGTCTTTGTTGATGTCAGCCAGCCAAGTATCGAGATGCTTTCTCTGAAGCGGGCCCTGGCCGCAGGTGAACTCCAGTTGAGCAACACCGGGGAGGCCAAGGTTAAACTGATACTTGAAGACGGTACTCTCTACCCAATGTCCGGTGTGTTGAAATTTTCCGAAATGAGTGTTGACCAAGGTACAGGTTCGGTGACTCTGCGAACCGTCTTTGCCAACCCGGAGCAGTTGCTTTTACCAGGAATGTTTGTGCATGCCATCCTTGAGACGGGCATTAAAGAGCAGGCCATCCTTGTGCCCCAGCAGGGTGTCAGCCATGATCCGGCAGGCAGGGCCATTGGCATGGTGGTTGGTGAAGGTGACAAGGTGGAGATCCGCATTCTGAAAGTGGATAGGGCCATCGGCGATAAATGGCTGGTGACGGATGGCCTGAAAAAGGGCGACCGTTTGATTGTTGAGGGTGTACAGAAGGCCAGGCCGGGCCAACCGGTGAAGGTAACGGTCGTCGACAGTGCACAGGCCGCGCTGACTTCTCAATCGGTTTCGAAATAAAGGAGAAGTATCATGGCTCAGTTTTTCATCAACAGGCCGATTTTTGCCTGGGTCATCGCCATCATTATCATGCTCGGGGGCGCTCTGGCTATCCGCACACTGCCGGTGTCGCAGTATCCGGCCATCGCCCCGCCGGAAATCGCCATAAATGCCGTTTATCCAGGTGCCTCCTCGAAAACCGTCGAAGATACCGTTACCCAGATCATCGAACAGAAGATGAACGGCATCGATCGCTTGACCTACATGTCGTCAACCAGTGACTCTTCCGGATTCATAAACATTACCCTCACCTTCGCGGCTGGAACGGATCCAAATATCGCTCAGGTGCAGGTGCAGAATAAATTGCAGCTGGCAACCCCACTTTTGCCCCAGATAGTGCAGCAGCAAGGGGTTCAGGTCACCAAGTCGACGAGGAACTTTCTTTTGATCATCGGTTTCTATTCCGAGGACGGCGGCATGACCCGTTATGATCTGACCGACTATGCGGTGGCCAATGTCATGGATGTGATCAGCCGGGTCAGCGGTGTTGGTGAGGTTTCGACCTTTGGCTCGCAGTACGCAATGCGTATCTGGCTCGACCCACACCGCCTGAAAAGCTACGGCATGACGCCTGCCGATGTGCGACAGGCCATCAAAAGCAATAACATGCAGGTTTCAGCTGGGCAGCTCGGAAAAACCCCGGCAGCACTCGGCCAGCAGCTGAATGTTGCAGTTACCGCCGGCACCCTGCTGCGTACTCCTGAGCAATTCAAGAAAATTCCCCTGCGCAGTAACAGCGATGGTTCCATGGTCACCCTCGGTGATGTGGCGCGCGTTGAACTGGGTAGTGAAAACTATGATTCGGTGGGAGCCTACAACGGTCACCCGGCGGCAGGCATGGCGATTAAGCTGGCTACCGGAGCCAACGCCCTGGAAACAGCCGAGCGGGTGAAAGCCAAGGTTGCTGAGCTGGCACAATTTTTTCCGGCGGGCATGAAATTTGTTTTTCCATACGACACCACACCGTTTGTAAAAATCTCTATTGAAGAGGTTCTTATAACCCTGGTTGAAGCGATTGTTCTGGTCTTTCTGGTGATGTTCCTTTTCCTCCAGAACTTCAGGGCCACTCTTATCCCGACAATCGCCGTACCTGTCGTGCTGCTTGGCACCTTCGGGATTTTATCGGTCTGCGGTTTTTCCATCAATACCCTGACCATGTTTGCCATGGTTCTGGCCATCGGCCTTCTGGTCGACGATGCTATAGTGGTGGTGGAGAACGTCGAGAGGTTGATGTCGGAAGAGGGCCTTTCCCCGAAGGCGGCGACGCAGAAATCAATGCATCAGATCACCGGCGCTCTCGTGGGCATTGCCCTGGTCCTGTCGGCGGTATTGGTGCCGATGGCTTTTTTCGGCGGTTCAACCGGGGTCATCTACCGGCAGTTCTCCATCACCATCGTCTCGGCCATGATCCTCTCGGTATTTGTTGCCTTGATACTCACCCCGGCACTTTGCGCTACCCTTTTAAAACCAGTAGCTAAAGGTCATTTAGCTTCTGAATCCGGTTGGTTTAGAGGATTTTTTCGACTTTTCAATCGCCTCTATAATCGCAGCAGCGGCCTGTATCAGTCCATTGTCGGCAGAGTTCTTGTTACCGGCACCCGATATCTGGTGATCTACCTCCTGCTTCTCGTCGCCATGGGCTATCTTTTTCTTCGCCTGCCCACTGGTTACCTGCCCGATGAAGATCAGGGCATTCTCTTGACCTTGGTCCAGCTTCCCGCTGGGGCAACCCAGGAACGGACACTAAAGGTGTTGGATCAGGTGCGCAGCCACTTCCTCGAGAATGAAAAGGAAGCGGTCGCCGCAGTCTTTACCGTCGCCGGATTCAGTTATGCCGGGCGCGGTCAGAACAATGGTCTGGCCTTTGCCAGGCTGAAAGACTGGAAACTGCGAAAAAGCCCAAATCTGAAAGTGAAGGCTGTGGCCGGAAGGGCGATGGCGGCATTTTCAGGGATCCGCGATGCCATGGTATTTGCCTTCGTACCACCGGCGGTCATTGAAATGGGCACCGCCACCGGGTTTAATTTTCAGCTGCAGGATAGGGCCGGACTTGGGCATGAGCAGCTTGTCGCGGCACGCAACCAGTTGTTGGGCATGGCCTCGCAGCATCCGGGACTGATGGGCGTGCGCCCGAACGGCCAGAGCGACAATCCGGAGTATCGGGTGGATATTGATGAACAACGAGCTGGAGCACTGGGGTTGTCGATGACCGATATAAACGACACCATCTCGCTGGCCTGGGGTGGTTCCTATATCAACGACTTCATCGACCGCGGCCGTACCAAGAAGGTCTACCTCCAGGCGGACGCCCCGTACCGTATGTTGCCGGAAGATCTGTTTAAATGGCATGTTCGCAATCAAAACGGCAGTATGGTGCCGTTTTCGGCCTTTTCCCAGGGGCACTGGGGCTATGGATCGCCGCGGCTGGAACGCTTTAACGGCCTGCCGTCGATGGAGATCCTTGGCCAGCCGGCACCCGGCAAAAGCTCTGGAGATGCGATGCGGGTGATGGAGGAATTGGCCACCAAGTTGCCGCCTGGTATCGGTTATGAGTGGACCGGACTTTCTTACCAGGAGCGCATGTCCGGTGCACAGGCCCCGGCCCTGTACGCGATTTCGGTGCTGGTGGTCTTTCTCTGTCTGGCGGCGCTTTATGAAAGCTGGGCCATTCCTTTTTCGGTCCTGCTGGTAATTCCGCTTGGAATCATCGGTGCCCTTTTGGCCACAACCATGCGCGGCCTGGCCAATGACGTTTATTTTCAGGTGGGCTTGTTGACGATCATCGGCCTTACTGCAAAAAATGCCATTCTTATCGTTGAATTTGCCAAGGAGCAGATGAGTCACGGCGTAGGTCTGATGGAGGCGACCATGGAGGCTTCGCGACTGCGGCTCAGGCCGATCATTATGACCTCACTGGCCTTTATCCTTGGGGTTCTGCCGCTGGCCCTCAGCACCGGTGCCGGTTCCGGAGCCCAGAATGCCATTGGTACCGGCGTCATCGGCGGGATGCTCACAGCAACCTTCCTGGCAGTTTTCTATATTCCCTTGTTTTTTGTTGTGGTGCGGCGGATTTTCCCGGCCCGGCAGGAAGTGGTGCAAACCCTCCCCGTTGGTGAAAGATTATGACAGCCTTATTTGGCATAACCTCATGACACTGAGATCTCGAAAAACAAGATGGTGGTATTTTGTTGTGCCAGTGACGCTGCTTGCCGTTGCCGCCGGGGTGTATTATTTCACCTTTGGTAAAGTGAAACCGCCGCAATATATGACCGCGCCGGTTGCCCGGGCAGACGTTGAGACTACGGTTCTGGCCACGGGAAAAATCGAGGCAAAGAATCTGGTGAGCGTCGGTGCCCAGGTTTCCGGGCAGATCAACGCCCTGAAGGTGGCACTTGGGGATGAGGTGACTGCCGGTCAGCTGGTGGCGGAGATTGACTCGCTGCCGCAACAGAACACCCTGCGCAATAAAACTGCGGCCCTGGCAACCGTCCGTGCCCAGAAACAGGCCAAGGAGGCAAATCTGCACCAGGCCGAGCTGACTTTTAAACGACAAGAGCAGATGTTACAGGGGGAGGCCGGTTCGCTTGCCGATTATGAGACGGCCGACACCCAGACCAAGGTGCTGAGGGCGGAAATTGCCGCCCTCGACGCGCAGATCGAACAGGCAAAGATCGCCGTCGATACCGCTCAGCTCGATCTGAACTATACCCGGATCACTTCGCCCATCGATGGCACTGTGGTGGCGATAGTTACCAAGGAAGGGCAGACCGTCAATGCCAATCAGTCAGCACCGACCATTATCAAGGTCGCCCGTCTTGATATGGTGACCATTAAAGTGGAAATTTCCGAGGCTGACGTGGTCCGGGTCGCCCCGGGTCAAGCGGTGTATTTCACCATTCTTGGAGAACCGGACAACCGTTACAATACGACCTTACTGGCTATCGAACCGGCACCGGAATCGATCGCCGCTGAAAGCAGCAGCGCTTCCGCCACTTCGGCATCGAGCAGTGCCAGCAAGGCCATTTATTACATAGGGCTGCTCGACGTCCCCAATTCCGACGGCAAACTGCGTATTGACATGACGGCTCAGGTGAACATCGTTCTTGATGCGGCGAAAAATGTCCTGACCATCCCCTCGGCCGCCCTTGGCGACCGGTCAAAGGATGGCCGTTATACGGTCAGGGTGGAAAAAGACCTGAAGACTCTTGAAAAACGGCGGGTGCGTATCGGCCTCAACAACAATGTCCTGGCAGTCATGCTGGAGGGTCTGGAGGAAGGGGAACGGGTGGTGATCGGTGATAAACCGGCAGATTCCACAACCCCGAGAATGCGAAACATGGGGCCAATGGCCATGCCGAGGATTCGTTGATGGCCATGACCCTGCTTAAGCTGCGCGGTGTTTGCCGGGAGTATCTCTCCGGCGGCAGCATGCTGAGCGTTTTAAAAGACATTGACCTGACCATAACCCCCGGGGAAATGATTGCCATTATCGGCCCCTCCGGGTCCGGCAAATCGACGCTCATGAACATCATCGGTTGTCTTGATCGCCCCAGTCGAGGCAGTTATCAGGTGGCAGGGCAGGAAACCGGCAACCTGGAACCGGATGAACTCGCCTATTTACGCCGCGAGCACTTCGGCTTTATTTTTCAGCGTTACCACCTGATCGGCTCCCTTACTTCCCTTGATAATGTCGAAATTCCCGCTATATATGCAGGCGTTGGCAAAGGCAGTCGGCGCACCCGTGCCGCCCTGTTGCTTGAGCGATTGGGCATGGGCGATCGGCTTGGCCATACCCCGGGGCAATTGTCCGGCGGTCAGCAGCAGCGGGTATCCATTGCCCGGGCCTTGATGAACGGCGGCGACGTTATACTCGCCGATGAGCCATCCGGGGCATTGGACAGGGCGAGTGGAGAGGAGGTGATGAAGATCCTGAAAGAACTGCATCAACAAGGACATACCATTATTCTCGTCACCCATGACAGCCAGATCGCCGGTAATGCCGAGCGGATCATCGAGCTCAGCGACGGCCGGATTGTTGCCGACCGGCGTTCAGGGAAAGAGGCCGAGCCTCCGCAGCGAACGAGCAAAAGTCCAGCCGCCGGTGGTCTTCTCCGGGCCCACCGGGATCGGTTCTTTGAGGCCTTGCGAATGGCCCTGCTGGCCATGGCCTCGCATCGACTGCGAACGCTCCTTACCATGCTCGGGATCATCATCGGCATTGCCTCGGTGGTGTCTGTGGTGGCGCTGGGTGAAGGGTCGCAGCAACAGATTCTCAAAAATATCAGTTCAATGGGTACCAATACCATCAGTATCTATCCGGGCAAGGACTACGGCGATATGCGGTCCGGCAAGGTTCGTACCCTTACCCCCGGAGACGCCGAGGCCCTCAGCCGGCAACCCTATGTCGATGCCGTTACCCCGGTGGTGACCTCCTCCATGACCCTGCGTTTTCGCAACATCAGTGTCAGCGGCCAGATCAACGGAGTCGGACAACATTTCTTCCGGGTGCGTGGTGTTGAAGCGGCGGAAGGACGGTTTTTCGACGGCGCGGGGGTGCATAGTCGGGCCCAGGAAGTGGTCATCGACCAGAATACCCGCAACTCCCTGTTCGGTTCCGCTGAGAACGTACTCGGCGAGGTCATTCTCCTTGGCAGTGTGCCTTGCCGAGTTATCGGTGTCAGCAAAAAGCAGGAAGGTTCTTTTGGCGACAGCGACAATCTGAGTCTCTGGGTGCCTTATACGACGGTTATGGGGCGGATGATCGGTCAATACTACCTGCGGACCATAACCGTCCGGGTCGCCGACGGCATCCCCAGCGCAGTGGCCGAGACGGCTATTATCAAACTGTTGACGGACAGGCACGGAATCAAGGATTTTTTTACCTCAAACCTTGATGCGGTTCGCCAGACTATTGAAAAAACCACGGCGACAATGACTATGCTGATTTCCTCCATCGCCCTCATTTCGCTGATCGTCGGCGGTATCGGGGTCATGAATATCATGCTGGTATCGGTGACCGAACGGACCCAGGAGATTGGGGTTCGCATGGCGGTCGGGGCACGGCACAGCGATATCATGCAGCAGTTTCTGATCGAGGCGGTACTGGTCTGTCTTATCGGGGGTCTGCTTGGCGTTGGCCTGGCCCTTGGGGCCGGGGTGGCCGTGTCGTTTTCGGGCAGCGATTTCAGCATGATCTATTCCACCACCGCCATTGTCAGCGCCTTTCTCTGTTCAACCGTGATCGGCGTTCTTTTCGGATTTTTACCGGCCCGTAACGCCGCCCGCCTTGATCCGGTGGTGGCACTGGCGCGAGAATGACACTATGACAAGGCACTGCTCCCTCATCCTCTGGGTTGTTTTTCTCTGCCTGGCCCTTTTGCTGGCTGGTTGCGGTGTTTCTCTCACAAGCGGTTACCAGACTCCGGCGGTAACAGTGCCCGCCGGTTGGAAGCATGGGCCGGAGGTGGTCGACGGCCGACTGCACGACCGCTGGTGGCAACGGTTCGGCGACCATACTCTTAACCAGCTTATAGTTGAGGTTCTAGCCACTAACAATGACCTGGCGGCGGCCGGCATCGTCGCCCGTCGTGCCTGGCTGCGCACCGATCTGGCACACTCGGCCCTTTCGCCATCGCTGTCGGCCAAAGGCAGCAGCGGCATCAGCCGCGGCCTGGGGAACTCTGAGCAGGGTGAGACTCGGACCTTCTCTTTTTCTGCGGCAGTCGGCTATGAACTGGATCTTTGGGGAAAACTCGGCTATCACTATGATGCGGCCAGCCGGCAGGCCCAGGCAAGCGAGGAGGATCTGGCGGCGACAGCCCTGTCATTGATTGGCACCACCGCCTCCGCCTACTTGCTCG
>JAHJLI010000292.1 GCA_018821785.1 Pseudomonadota bacterium | reverse complement strand
GCCATTGTATCTCCTCCCATTTCTCATGTCGGTGTAAAATCTATCTCCCTCAGAAGCTCTGTATATCGCACAATGACGTCGCATCGGCCGACTTTCCATCTCTTTGTCTTTTCCCTCAACCAATACTTGACGAAAACTTATCAACTATAGTATCACTGCGACATTATGTCGCAAATAATAATGAACAAAAGGATGCTTTACCGTTTTCTTTTGCTCCCAATGAGTCGTCATAACTTCAACTCCCAACTTGCCATGAACCTGAAAAAACTGATCAGTAAAACCGCTCTGACCCTCGCAGTTCTCTCACCATTCAGTCCGGCTACCGCTTTTTCCCAAGCCAGCCAGGGAACAGAGCCCCTTGCCATTCCTGCCCCGCCACCGATCACCTCCAACTCTGCGGTGGAGGAGGGTTGGTGGACCAGTCAACCCAAAGAAACGAAGCTGCTTTATACAAACTTAACTGCGGCGGCCCTCATTGGAGTTTGGGGACTCATTGAATGGGATTACGGTTCAGAGGGCTGGAACAAAGCCGACGAGGGTTGGTTCGAAAAGGATTCCAAGTACGGTGGTGCAGACAAAGTGGGCCATTTCTGGTCAACCTTTGCCTTCTCTGATGCCCTGACCGGTCTTTATAAAAGCTGGGGATATTCTTCTGACAAAGCCAACACCTATGCTGCACTTTCAGCATGGACCGTACAGGCGGCCATGGAAATCGGCGATGCGACCAGTAAGTCGCAAGGCTTTTCCTATGAGGATATGGTGGTCAATACCCTTGGCGCCCTGACCAGTGTCCTTATGGAAAATTATCCGGAGCTTGACCGTAAAATCGACTTCAGGGTGGAATATGTTTTCAATGTCGCTGTCAACGGGATTTTTGACGACTATTCCAATCAGTACTACTCGATGGTCTTGAAACTCGACGGGTTTGATGTTTGCCAGGACAGCTTTCTTAAATATCTGGAACTGAGCGCCGGTTATTATAGCCGTGGCTATGGTGAAGCTGACGAAGAGGACACCCGGTCGTTCTACGGAGGCATCAGTTTCAATTTCTCCCGACTACTGCTAGAGAACGGTTGGGAAAAAACCGGGAAAACTCTTGAATATATCCAGCTTCCTTATACTGTACTGAAAGCATCTCATGATCTTGACTAACCTCGGCAACCTGGCAGAAAACCGGGATAAGTACCTTAAGGAAATTCTTTTTTTAAAAAAATAGAATTTCTAAGGTACTCGTAACATTTGCCTTGATATTTCACGAATCCGGCTAGATACTGTGTGACATTCTTAAGTGTGGTTTTAATGAACACTTGTTTACCAATTCAATCTTTCAACTACAAGAGGAGAAATCAATGAAAGCAACCATTTCCAAGCAGTGTATGGGTGACAGAAATTGCAATAAACTCTGCCCGGAAGTATTTGAGTACGATGAAGACCAACTTCTTTCCATAGTTAAATTCGAGGTAATTCCCAAGCATCTTGAAGGGATAGTACAGAAGGCTGCGGCTGAATGCGGCGCCAACGCCATTACTCTTGAAGAATAACGGGAGGGGCATACACCATGGCCGGTTTTCGCACCAGTAAAACCGCACATAATCTGCTTCTCTCCTATTCCGCAGAAGCCCAGGCCCGAACCCGCTACAACTTCTTTGCGGAGCAGGCTAGGGCTGAAGATCTTATTCAGATAGCCAGGATCTTTGATGAAACCGCCGAGCAGGAGTATGAGCATGGCTTGCGGTTTTTTAAATTTTTTAACGGCGGCGAACTGGAAATTACTGGAACTTTCCCGTCCGGAGTAATTAAAGATACCCACGCCAATCTCATCGCCGCAGCAGATCTGGAACTTTTTGTCCACGACAAGATGTACAAGGTTTTTGCAGAGGTAGCCGAGGCAGAAGGCTTCCCGAGAGCCGCAGAAACATTTACAGCCATCAACGTCGCAGAGGCACATCACGAGTTGATGTTTCGCGCTCTGGCCGACAACCTCGCTTCCGGACGGGCTTTCAAACGGGCGGAAAAAGTGGTCTGGCTCTGCCTCAACTGCGGATACCTGCACGAGGATACCTCGCCACCGGACAAGTGCCCGGCCTGCGTTAAACCACCGGGGTATTTTGCGATACTTGGGAAGCATTGGTAAAGAAAAGGCCATCGCCTTGGAGGCAATGGCCTTTTTCTTTCAGTAGTCGCGCAACGACGCCAGCAATATTTTCCTTCCCTTTACAGAAGTGAAAGCACTTTTTCGATTGCTTTCTGCAGTTCCTTGCTATGAATCTTGCCGGCAAAATGGACCGGACTTTTGCCGTAAATCGGATCCCAGCCAGCCGGATTTGCCGAACAGTAAAACTGGGTGTCAAGACCGATCTTGCGCACCGCATCCTCTACCGGATGGCCGATCAATCTTCTTGCAGCCTCCCACGTCGCCCCGCATGGTGCCCCTCGAACTACCTGTACCTCGATGATCTTTCCGTCCTGTATTTCCACCGTAAATTCCGGAGCCCCGAAATGTTCACCATAATTGCCAAGGCCCACCTGCCTTGGAAGGCCACATCAGGTGGGCGGGGTAACCAAACCTTTACAGGTTATCTTTTTACCCGAGGCAATAACCGGGATATCTTTTTCGGCACAAAGAGCAGCAAGATCAGTCGACAAATCATTGTGGCGCAAAAAGTCCAACACCAACTCACAGGAAATATCCTGAGGAAGATAGGTGCTGGTGTTATCTAGAACCGGAGGTAGCGGCTCATCAATGTTAAAGACATCAAGATCGAAAAGCTCGCCGCCATATTTTCTCAAACCGGCAATCTTCTGCTCACCGCTGCCGTTTTGTTGAAAAACCATAAGCCGCTGCCGAACAACAATAGAATCATCTTTCACTGATACATCCTTCACCAACGTTTTCATATATCCAAACGAACCCACCTGGTGCAGTACCGATAGGCCGCCTCAAGCAGCTTTTTTGTGTTTTTCCCAGCAATCGCCAGCACCTGCAATTCTCCCACCCGATCACGACAAAGCACTAACCCATCGCGCAGTTCGGTTCTCTCTGCACCATCGCTGATTGTAAGCGGCGAATCGATCTTAATAATCTCCAACTCTTCATCCTGAAATTGAAAATACACCATTTGTGCGAGAGCATGGAACTCATGTTTGGCATTCCCACTCTCTTGGCGCGAATAGGTCTTGATGTGGCCAGGCTCACTTACAGCAATCTCCGGGACGGAGATAACAGTCTCACAATCGTCAACTGTTACCTTTTCCCCTCGAATAGAAATAATATCACTCATATTTTCATAATGTTAGATGAAAAGCAAGGCTCTGGTTGACGTCTTTTTAAATCCAAAGGAACCACGGATGAAAAGACTGGGCTGTAAATTTTTGCCAAACGAACCCACTTTCCAGTCTTCATTTCAAACCGTACCCAAGGAACCTCTTGATAGAAACCCTTTTGTATGTTTTTTTGCAAAGGATTTTTTTTGACCTGACGCATCTCCTTCTCGGCTTGAGAGATTACAGGCAACTCCATTTTTTCAAAATTTAACTGCACAAACATTGGCTTCCAGAGTTTTGCTTGTCGGGCTCGTGGCCTAACTTGGCAAAATATTTTGTGTTTCGGCACATTCCGTGTGATTTGACAATCCTGGGGCTATCTTGTAAGTATCAAAAAACCAGGCCAAAGAGGCTATGTTGCTAACCCCGGTGAACGGGATAAGCACCTTACCGAAATTCGTTGATACAAAACAAGAAACGAATTTCTAAGGAACTATAAATCGATGCCCGGAGTTGCCACAACTCACCCAACACCCATTTTCGCTACCCTGATGAATGCCTCTTTTTTAACAAAAAACTGTCAAATCGTCCTTGAGAAAAAAGGGGGCTCCAACTACTCAAAGTTAAGTTTTCCTTTACACTGCGGAGTATTTTCAGAAATCAGCTCAGCAAGCGCAGTACTCCATTTCAATCTCAGTGGTGAAATTATCCGGGCCAAAGGCAAAGGGAATGAATGGGGACACCCCCATGAATGGCTGAAACGAACCAAAGGTGACGACTGGGTTTATTACTCTACCGGAGGTTATGCTGGGGTATTCGAGTCCATCGGCGAATACTACCTGCCGAACTTCGAGTACCCGACCAATAATCTCTTGGGCGGTCATCCATTTTCCGAGAAGGCGATCAGTGGCTTGAAGAGTTCATGGCATCAGACACTTACCCAACTTGCCGAAAACATAACCGACACACCGGAACCTGTTCACCGTTTCCTCGTGAATGCATTGTCCAACTCCCCTGCCTGCCTGGCAAAAAAGGCGCAAAGGCTGCAAGAAATCATCGGCGGACGCATCTCCGTACTTCCGCCGGATGCCCGACATGTCGACTACAATCTTATTCCCCTGACCATTTCCCAAGGTTGCCTTCATAAGTGCAGATTCTGTAAAGTAAAAAACACCCTTCCTTTCAGAGTCAAAACGGCAATGGAGATCACTTACCAGATCGGCTGCCTGAAAAACTTTTATGGTGCGGATCTGCCCAACTACAATGCTCTCTTCCTCGGTGAACACGATTCTTTGATGGCGGGTAGTGATCTTATCTGTTTTGGTATTGAGGAGGCGTACCGTGAGTTCGGTTTTGCCGATTCACATATAGCTGAGCATAAGACTTTTCTCTTCGGCTCCGCAACCTCACTTGTCAACGCCCCGGAACACCTCTTTACCAATCTGGAAAAACTGCCGGGGATGCACTATATCAATATAGGACTCGAATCCGCTGACCAAGATACCCTCGACAAACTCGGTAAACCTATCTCGGTCGGATTGGTGCAAGAGGCTTTTACCCGCATGCAAGAGATCAACGACCGCTATGGATCAATTGAGATAACGGCCAATTTCATTATGGATGTAGGACTGCCGGCTAATCATTATCCGGCAATCATGGAATTAATCAGAGAGAGACTGGTGCGCACAAAACCTAAGGGCTCGATTTATTTCTCTCCCCTGACCTTCAACCAGCCTTCCCGGGCACGTCTCTTTGAATTTAACCGACTAAAAATCCTCAGCAGATTGCCCACTTTTCTCTATATCATTCAACGATTATGAAACCAACCACTGTAACATGTAACCCCGATAAATGGGATAAGTCACATATCCGAAAATCTTCGCAGAAACCGTGCAAATATTTTTTTGTGAGTGACTAATTGACACCCCTTTTTGCCACCATCACAATGGAGAAATGGAGATGACTGAAGCCGCTAACCTGAGAAAAAACATTTTGGCTGCCCGCAACCTACTCACCCTGGAAGAGATCGCCGTAAAATCACTGGCAATTCAACAGGTCCTGTTGAACCTTGATCAGGTGCGAACCCGCCAGTCGATTTTTGTGTATGTCAGTTTTCGCAGCGAGGTCGCAACCTTCGACCTTATAAATATACTGATTGATATGGGAAAAACGGTAACTGTGCCCATTACCCGGGTCCGGGAAAAAAGACTCGATGCAATCCGCATCACCAATCCGGTGGCGGACCTTCAACCAGGCTATTGTATGATCCCCGAGCCGAGGGAGGAGCTCTGCCGCACGAACCACGTTGCCCCGGGAGATATTGAGACCATCCTGTTGCCGGGTTCGGTTTTTGACAAACGGGGTGGCAGGTTTGGCTACGGCGGTGGCTATTATGACCGGTTCCTAGCTGGCAATCCGGCAGCCACCCGCATTGGTCTCGCATTTGAACTGCAAATAATCGACAAGGCCCCCTTAAGTGAACATGACCAGATACTTGATCTGGTAGTCACAGAAACCAGGGTACTTTCCGGAAAAAGATAAAAAATGGCGGTATGAAAGCCATACCGCCATGTGCTGGACCATGAGCCTTAAATACTTCGAGCAATTATTAAGGTTCTTCTTTTCTTGATGACTATATCTTGAAACTGCCCACAGCCTTTTGCAAGGCTTGGGCCAGGTTCTGCAGATCGCCGCTACTGGTGTCAACCAGGGTGCTGCTGGTCGAGACATCCCCGGACGCTGAATTGACCAAGGCAATCTCAGCGGTGATGGTCGATGCGACAACGGATATCTGACTGACGTTCTCATTCACCTCACCGAGACCATCTGCCGCCTGATTGATATTCATGGCAATCTCTTCTGTGGCCTTAGACTGTTCGCCCACCGCCGTGGTAATAGTTGCCACAATTTCATTAACGTTATTGATAACCGTGGTAATTTCCTCGATATCCCGGACCGTGACAATAGTGGTCTGCTGCACGTCATCGATTTTGGTCTTGATATCCAGGGTGGCCATTGCAGTCTGCTTGGCAAGTTCCTTAATTTCATTGGCAACAACCGCAAAGCCCTTGCCTGCTTCCCCGGCACGGGCAGCTTCGATGGTGGCATTCAGGGCGAGCAGATTGGTCTGTTCCGATATTTCCGTGATTGTCTCAGTGACCTTACTGATGGCATCGGCAGATGCTCCGAGCTTTGCCATCCTGACCGATGTTGTCTCCGCCTGCTTCACCGCTTTTTCAGAGATCTCATTGGCTTTGGCCGAATTCCGGGCAATCTCATTGATGGTTGCGGTCATCTCTTCGGCAGCGCTTGCGACCATGCCGGTATTGGTTGTCGATTCCTCCATGGCTGCGGCGACATTGTTGAGATTGGCACTCATCTCTTCGGCCGCGGTGGCGACGTTATTTGATCGATCTGAGGTATCCTGAGCATTTCTGGCAAGATTTGAGGCAATGCCCGCAAGGTTTCTGGCCTCATTGCCCAGCGACGCGGTATTGCTTGAAATCGTTCTGATTACACCCTGGAGTTTTTCAAGAAAGATATTAAACCAAGAGGCCAACTCACCAATTTCATCCTTTGAGTCGATGGCAATGCGCCTGGTAAGATCCCCTTCCCCTTCGGCGATATCCCGGAAATTACTTATCATCATTTTTAAGGCTTTAACCAGGCCGAAAACAATCACAAGACACAAGGTGATAATTCCGATAAAGATTGCCCCGGCAATAATGAGCATGGTGATAAGATTGGTGGAAACCCTGGCGTTGATATCTTTTTCCATCGAACCCTTATAGGCAGCGATATTGTCCAGATAAACGCCAGTACCGATCCACATGTCGGTTCCTGGGATGAGTTCGGCATAGCTCAGTTTCGGGGTATCTGCCGCACCCGGTTTGGGCCAGATGTACTCAACAAAGCCACCGCCTGCCTGCGCCTTTGCCTGTAATTCACGAACAAGAAAGACACCGTTTTTATCCTTGGTCTCCCCCATATCCTTTCCTTGCATCTCCTTTTTTGGGGGCAAGGCGACATTAGTCGTTCCTTGATAAACAAAAAAGTATCCAGACTTGTCATCCTCAAAGCGAATGTCGTCAACCAGGGTCCGAATCACCTCTATCTTCTTCTCGGCGTTGTCGAGCTTCTCGATTGCATGACCTACTGCCAGGGCCAGAGAGTGGCTGGCAACCTTTAATTTGGCCTTTTGATCGGCCAACATGACCTCGCCAGTCTTATCAAGCCCCAGCTCTTTGACACGGTTGCCGCTCTGGACGGTAAAAAACACCATGACCACAAAGAGGGCCAGGATGGCAAGGATTATCAAATACATTCGTCCTTTTACTGAGAATCTGTTGAGCATAACAGCCTCCTTGTCAACGAGTTATAATTTGCAAGACTGTCTCCAAAAAGCACAAGGCCGTATCTTGGTAAACGTTTATCACCGACCAAAACCTGATCGACATCTCTGATTATATGGTATAAAAACGCATTTGTAAAACGAGAGAGAAATATATCGACAAAAGTCATCAGAAAAAAATGGCCCTATTGAAAAAGCATCATTTCAATAGGGCCGGTGGCTGGTCAGAGGCAACGCAGAACTAGCATTTGGTCTTGCAGGCTTTGGCATCAAAACTGGCTTTGCAAGCAGAACATTTGACGGTTTTCTCTAGCTCATCAGAGAAAACCGCCCATTCTTTGCCGCACTCCGGACATTTGACTTTCACTTCACTCAAAGTCTTATTGCTCTCAAATCCTGGACAATGTTGATCTGCCATAATGAATCTCCTTTTCCTTAATTGTTAGATTCCTGCCACATGAGCCAGATAACTTCATTCTGAGAATGAATTGTTTTACTCCACTGATCTGTCACTCAAACAATAAGCAAAAAACCGAGAAAATCAAACTGACGCTTATCAAAGTTTCTAGTTTATTGTTTTTCTAAAAGCATACCAACTGCCAGAGAAGCATTCACAATGATGATATTAGGATAAGAGATATTTACATTTTAGACCAGATACTGTATTTTCCACGATATTTTCATCCGTATTTTCCACCGACTGGAAACAAATTTGGCTTATACAATAAGACAACAAAGGTGATAAGGAGAACACAATGAAAGAACGCTTACATGAAATACTTTCGCCCTATGAAGGAAAGCGGGATCAGCTCATCCCGATTCTGCAGAAAGTTCAAGGAGAATTGGGGTATCTGCCTGATGATGCCATGCTGGAAATTGCCCGAACAACCGGCCTTTCGGAAAGCCGGGTGTATGCTGTTGCATCCTTTTATGCACAATTCCGGTTCACCCCCAGAGGCAAACACTCTTTCTTGGTATGTCGCGGCACTGCCTGTCATGTAAGGGGTGCTGAGAAAATCCTCGAAGAGGCGGAAAGATCATTAGGCATTGTTGAAGGAGAGACCACCAAGGACCTGCAATATACGCTTGAAACGGTGGCCTGCATCGGCTGCTGCGCATTGGCTCCTTGTGTGATGATCGATGAGGAAGTTGAAGCCAAGCTGACCCCCAAAATGGTCGCAGAGATTATCGATGGGAGGAAAACAGAATGACCTTTACTCAATTACAGGAAGATGCCAGGCAAGAGTGGAATGCGTTACGAAATGACAACAACCCGCAAATCATGATCGGAACGGCTACCTGCGGTCGATCTGCAGGCGCCATGGCAGTGGTCAAGGCATTTGAACAAGAGCTGGAACAAAAGGGAATCACCGCCCATATCACTGAGGTCGGATGTATAGGTCCCTGCTATGCCGAACCCCTGGTGAACATTGCCAAGCCTGGAAAACCCACGATCAGTTACAGAAATGTGACCCCTTCCATGGTAACGGAGATAACAGACGCTTACCTGGTTGGTGAAGACCCGCTTGCCCACTATACATTGGGGACTTTCGGCGATGGAAAAATTGAAGGAGTTTCCAGAGTTCTTGACACCCCGTCCTTTAAACCCCAGGAAAGGCGCGTCTTTCGCAATTGCGGGGTCATTGACCCCACCAATATCAATCACTACATTGCCAACCAAGGCTATGAAGGACTGAACAAGGCCTTGACCATGACCCAGGAAGAGGTCGTGGATATTATGAAAAGATCTGGCCTGCGCGGCAGGGGCGGCGGCGGCTTTCCTGCCGGCAGGAAATGGGAAGCCGGACTAAAGGCAAAGGGGACGCCGAAATACGTAGTCTGTAATGCAGACGAAGGCGATCCAGGCGCTTTTATGGACCGGGCCGTCATTGAAGGCGACCCCCATTCCGTCATTGAAGGCATGATCATTGCCGGGTATACCATTGGCTCGCAAACCGGCTACATTTATGTCCGTGCAGAATATCCCCTGGCCATCAAACGGCTGGAGATGGCTATTGCACAGGCCCATGAAAAAGGATTGTTGGGAAAAAACATTCTGGGAACGGATTTTTGTTTTGATATCAACATATTTCCAGGAGCCGGTGCTTTTGTCTGTGGCGAATCCACAGCCCTGACCCTTTCCATCGAAGGCAAAAGAGGCATGCCCCGAGTCGCCCCCAGGCCCAGGACCACTGAAATCGGTCTCTATGACAAACCCACCCTGTTGAACAATGTTAAAACCTTTGCCTCAGCTCCAATGATCATCGTTAAGGGTGCTGAATGGTTTGCCAGTGTGGGAACTGAAAAAAGCACAGGCACGGCTATTTTTGCCTTGACCGGAAAAGTGAATAATTGCGGTCTTATTGAAGTGCCTATGGGCATCACCCTCCGTCAAATAATTTACGATATAGGTGGCGGTGTTTCCGATGGCGGGGAATTCAAAGCCGTACAGACCGGCGGGCCTTCCGGCGGATGCCTGCCCGAATCCCTGCTGGATACCCCAATTGACTATGATTCCCTGGATGAGGCCGGCTCCATCATGGGCTCCGGCGGCATGGTAGTGTTGGATGAAAAAACCTGCATGGTAGATGTGGCTCGGTATTTTCTCGATTTTACTGAGATCGAATCATGTGGTCAGTGTGTTCCGTGTCGGCTGGGCACCAAACAGCTCCTGGAGATTTTAAAAGATATCTGTAAGGGCAGGGGAAAGGAAGGAGACCATGAACTACTCTATGAGTTGAGCCATTCCGTTCATGGCGGTTCGGTATGCGGCCTGGGCCAAACAGCGGCAAATCCGGTGCTGACAACCCTTCGCTATTTCAAATCAGAATATGACGCCCATATTTATGACAAATGCTGCCCGGCAAAAGTATGCAAATCATTGATTTCATATGTTATATTAGAAGATAAATGCAAGGGATGCACCCTTTGTGCCAAATCCTGTCCGGTCAATGCCATTTCCGGGGAGAAGAAACAGGTCCATGTCATTGATCAGTCCCTGTGTGTTCAATGCGGGGTATGCATGGAAAAATGCCCGAACAAATTCAGTGCTGTGGACTGTGTATCCCCCAGAGTAAAGACGGAGGTATCTTAAATGAATAACGTCAACATTACGATAGATGGACTTGCGATTACTGCTAGATCCGGAATGACAGTCTTGCAGGCTGCCCTCGCCAATGGTCTGTATATCCCCAACCTTTGCAACCACCCGGATCTGGCACCTGCCGGTCTGTGCAGGGTCTGCGTGGTCAAAGTGGATAATAAAAAAATTGCCATCTCCTGCAAATTGCCGGTTCAAGACGGCATGGCCATCAGCACCGAAGATCCCGAGGTTATGCAGATACGGAAAAGTTCCGTGGAACTCCTAGTGGCATACCATCCATTGACCTGCCTGACCTGCGAAAAAGACAATGACTGCGAGCTTCAGCGTGTGGCCCACTATGTGGGGGTCACTCAGGAGGGAATGAAACGCTATAGACGCTCCGTACGTACTATTCCCAAAGATACCTCCAACCCATTTTTCGACATCGATCACAGCAAATGCATAATGTGCGGCATCTGTATCCGCACCTGTGATGAGTTGCAGAACATCAACGCCATTGATTATGCGCAGCGGGGAGTTTCCTGCATTGTCGCAACCCTTGGCAATAAGCCCATTGCTCAATCCAGGTGTGAATCCTGCGGTGAGTGCGTGGTCCGGTGCCCGGTTGGAGCGCTAGCCGTCAAAACCGCTCAGGCTCCAATGCGGGAAGTCAGCAGTATCTGTACTTACTGCGGTGTGGGATGTGGCCTGTTCCTCGGAGTCCGAGGTGACCGCATTGTGTCAGTCAGGGGCGATCGGAACAATCCAGTAAACAAAGGAAGCCTTTGTGTCAAAGGACGGTTTGGGTACGACTTTGTCAACCACCCTGATCGCCTGAAAACCCCATGGGTAAAAAAAGACGGAAAGTTGGTGGAGGCAAGCTGGGATGAAGCTTTGGACCTTATTGCTGACAACTTTTCCAAGAGTAAGGGTGACGGGTTTGCCACCCTGGCCTCGGCCCGTATGACCAATGAAGACAATTATCTACTTCAGAAATTTACTCGATCAGTGATGGAGACCAATACCATTGATCACTGCGCCCGCCTCTGACACTCCCCAACCGTGGCCGGTCTGGCCACCACTTTGGGAAGCGGCGCAATGACCAACTCCATCAATGAAATAATCGGCGCCAAAGCCATTCTGGCCATCGGCACCAATACGACCCAGGCTCACCCCATCATTGCCCTGCAGGTGAAAAAGGCCGCCCGGAACGGGGCCAAACTGATTGTTGCCAATCCAAAAGAAATCGATCTGTGCCGCCATGCCACTCTTTTTCTCCAGCACCGGCCAGGAACCGATGTAGCTCTGCTCATGGGCATGATCCGTGTCATTGTCGATCAGGGACTTGCCGACACCACGTTTATCAAAGAACGGTGTGATAACTACGATGAATTCGTTGCATCACTCTCTGAATTTGATCTGGCCCGTGTTGAACAGATCACCTCGGTGCCCGCGGCGCTCATCAAAAAAGCCGCCCTGATGTACGCCGAGAACAGCCCGGCCAGCATTCTTTACTGCATGGGCATTACCCAACACAGTCATGGCACTGACAATGTTTTCGCCATCAGCAACCTGGCTCTTGTCACGGGCAATATCGGCAAGCCCTCAACCGGTGTCAATCCATTGAGGGGCCAGAACAATGTCCAGGGTTCCTGTGATATGGGGGCATTGCCCAATGTGTACCCGGGATATCAAAAAGTGGATGATCCGAAAGCCATGGAAAAATTTGAAACCGCCTGGCAAAAGAAATTATCGCCTGTGCCGGGCCTGACCCACACGGCGATTTTTGACAAGATTTATGACGGCACCGTCCGGTCCCTGTATCTGGTGGGGGAAAATCCGGTCATAAGCGACGCCAATTCCTCCCATGCCGTAGCTGCTCTGGAAAAGCTTCCCTTTTTGGTGGTACAGGATATTTTTATGACAGAAACCGCGCAAATGGCGGATGTAGTGCTGCCGGCAGCCACCTTTGCAGAAAAAGACGGCACCTTTACCAATACGGAGCGACGAATACAGCGAGTTCGTCAGGCTATTGCCCCAAAAGGGCAGGCCAGACCCGATTGGCAGATCGTCTGTGACATCGCCAAAAGGATGAAGTCCCAAGGCTTTGATTATGCTAATCCTCAGGAAATCATGACGGAAATCACCTCGGTTACACCCAGTTATGCCGGAATCACCTATGACCGACTGGAGCAGGGTGGAATTCAATGGCCATGCCCGACTAAGGATCATTCCGGCACTCCGATCCTTCATGCAGCCGAAAAGGGGCTCTTTGCAACGGCCAGTGGCCGCGCAAAACTGATGCCGCTCTCATTCCGCGAGTCTGCCGAGCTTCCAGACGATGCATATCCGTTGCTGCTGACCACTGACCGGAGTCTGTTCCACTATCACACCGGCAGTATGACCCGCCGGGTGGACGGCCTCAATCAACTGGACAGTGAAGAGCAACTGAACATCAATCCCAAGGATGCCAAAAGACTGGGCATCGCTGATAAAGAAATGGTAAATATCAGCTCCCGAAGGGGACAGGTCTCTGCAAAAGCCCGGGTGAGCAGGATCTGTCCGCCGGGGATCGTTTCCATGACCTTTCATTTTGCGGAATCACCTACCAACGTATTGACAAGTGGAGCACTGGACCCTGTGGCTAAGATTCCTGAAACCAAGGTGTGTGCCGTTCGGGTGGGAAAACAATAAGGAGTCGCTTACAAAAGATATTCCCACATTTTTTGTAAGTGACTTATCCCATTTTTCGGGACTAGAGCTTGGAAAGTGTTTTTAATCTAGCTGGGGCCGGTTCATCCGGCCCCAGCTTTTTCAACAACATATCACGTTCATCTTCCAAAGCAAAAAGATCTATCATCACCGGAGGTTTCACCGAATGGGCAGGAAGTCGTCGAATGGTTTCAGCAATCTCTTCTTCCAATTCGCGCAACCTGATTTGTATTAGGTCTCTCTCCAAGATCAATATCCTCCTGCCAAACAGCTATCGATCATTTCCCCTTTAAGAGTTGAGATTCTTCAACCAGATCATTCAACGCGTGTTCAATCATTTTCACTTCGGCTTCGAGAGCCCGACGTTTTTCGGCTCGATAAAAGAAACCCTTCCCCATTTTCCCGGTTCGAGTGAAGAGAATAATATCATAACGTTCATTTTCGGTGAGGAGATCCTCAACCCAAAGTACACGATCTATATCCAGGGAGAAGTCGCTGCAAATCCGTTTGGCAAACTTTTCAGGATTGGCGGAAATGGACTGGCCTTCACCTGTTCGTGCATACAGGCAGATGAAAGGTTTCAAGTGCTGCACCTTGCCCTCTCTTCCGGAACGGTCGAGAATCTTGACATCATAAGCACCGGGATACCAGGCAACAGGTTCAAGATCATCCTGTTTCGTGCCATCCCACCGGTACCGGCCGTTAAAAATCGCCATATTCTTCCCTCTTTCTATTCTTACCAAGAAGACAACCGAAAGAGAGGCGGCATATTCGATGTGCTGTCTCCCTTCCTTTTTCAGGAGCCGTCAGGAAATACTGCAGCTATTGATCCACTTCAGGCAGATGCATCAAGTCCACGCCTGTCGGCCATATCCGACAAAACTCTCTCCCGCGTTTTATCGATACCCAGTTGCTGTCGTTTTTTATCTATATGGGCAATCATCAGTCTCGCCATTTCTCTTGGATCATCAGCAACGGCCCACTTGCCAAACCCTAGTTTTTCAAGATCTTCAAAAAGATGTTTTTCAAACTTGGTCCCCTTGGTCATGGGAAAGGTATGGCCAAAAACAACATAGATGCCGGAGGCTACGAAATAATGGCCAATAGCAATGGCTTTCTCGCTCATCCACTCAGGCGCACAGCCTGCGGCCGGCAAATCGGCGAGGGAGTCACCAAGCCCACCGACCTTCACCATCTCTGAGGCAGCAATAAGTATTCTGCTGTTGTCGACACAGGCCCCAAGACCAAGTACCGGTGGCATCCCGACTGTCTCGCAGACCTCGGCAAGCCCCGGACCGGCCAGAGCGGCCGCCCCAGGCCCGGTGAGCCCCGCCTTGGCCAGGGCCATTTGTGAACAACCGGTCTGCAGGACGAGGACATCGTTTTTAATGAGTTCCTTAACCAGTTCTACGTGCGAATAATCCTGTTTAGACCGTGGATTTGTGCAGCCGACAACCCCGGCTACCCCGCGAATGCGCCCATTAATAATGTTATCATTAAGGGGAGTATAGCTGCCACGGAACGAACCGCCAAGCATATAGTTGATATACTCAAAGGAGAAGCCATGCACACCACGGCTCACTTTTCTGGGGATTTGAATTGGTTTTTTCCGGGTTTTAAATCTGGTGATCGCCTTGATGATAATCTCATCGGTGCACTTCAAGGGCTCGTGTTCATCAAGCTGAATGTGCAAAGCTCCCTCGATCTTCGCCCGATAGTTGGTAGTGATAAACGGGGTATCATAAAAATCGGCGACCTTTTTCAGGTCCTGCTTGATGCACTGGATGTCAACGGTCATGGCGTCAACGGCCCCGGTGACCAAAACCGCCTCTGTGCTTGAGAAATTGCCGGCATGCGGCAGGCCATGCCGCGACATGACATCAAGCCCGGAACAACACATACCAACCAGATTCAATCCCTTGGCTCCGGCATCCTTGGCCATTCCCTGCAAGGTCGGATCGGCTGCCGAGATGATCATAGCTTCCAGGAGAATGGGTTCATGACCGTGAACGATGATGTTGACCTGATCTTCCTTCAACACGCCCATATCACACTCAATTTCGACCGGCGATGGAGTCCCGAAAAGGATATCGGAAATATCCGTTGACACCATCGATCCACCCCAGCCATCGGCGAGGGCTGTACGCGATATCTGTTTGGTAATATTTTCGTAATCCTGATCAACACCCATGGCCGTACGGTGCATCATCTCCATGATTTCCCGCATTGCTCCTCGCGGCACAATGCCGGCTGCCCGCCAAAGTTCAAGGGTTTTAGGCGGCACCCTTTTCATCATGGGGATCTCACCGTCTACCTGAGTGTAGGTTCTCTCAAGCTCTTTATACAGGTCCAGGGCCACAGCCTTCAACTCACGCCCTTCTGTGGGAATATCGAGAGATGTCGCAATCTCAAGGAGCTTGATCGGATCTTTGATGGAAAAATCCTTGACCTTGCCGTTAATGACATCACGAAACAGTTCAAGCATCGCCATGCCATGATCGGTATGTGCTGCCGTCCCCGCTGCAACCATTCGGCCAAAATTCCTGGCGACTATCGTGTCGATCGTTGCCCCGCACACCCCAACCCGGTCATACGGGCTGTTGACATTCATTCGACAAGGCCCCATGGAGCAGTGCTTGCAACAGGCAGACTGCTCGCCTATCGGGCATGGCTTGATGGCATGAGCCCGATCAAAGAAAAGCTCCACCCCATCGTTTCTCGCCTTAGTGATCATCTGTGCGGTTGATTCGCATATTGTCAAATCCTCAACCTTGATAAGTTCTAGTGGTTTTGCCATGATACCTCCTGATGCAGGATACAATATTATTCTGAATATCTGGCCTGTTAAAACCCAACCGACCAGACAGAGACCGGGCATGAACCTTGCATCTCACACATCCGGAAATTTAATACTTCCATGAGGTACTTGATTCATTTTTGAGAAATATTCCCATTTTATTAATTTTATACCACATTGTGGCATTGTCAATAGGGTGTTTGCTTTGTGCCGGGCTAAGGCACAATTTCATGCGAGTGATGAACAGGATAGAGGGCAGAATCAGGAAACAATAATCGGAAAAGCCGTCTCCAACGTTAATTTGTTGGAGACGGCTTTTTTCGAAAAAAATGAGGCGTGAACAGCAAAGTGGGAGAGTATATTATTTTTTCATTGCAGTAAGTTTTTCAACTATGGCAAAAAGCTCCGGAGGGGCGGTGTGAATGTCATCAAAGGCCCTTCGCGCCGCCCGATCTGCATCAACTATTTCCTCTTGCTCGGGAAGAAAGCCGATAATCTGGTAATCAGACAAAGAGCTGCGAATCAACTCTTCATCCTCAACCCCTTTCACCCGATTTCCAAGGATGATAATGTTTTTAATGCCGATATCGCTGCCAAGTTTTCGGATTTTGTCCGCCGCTGCCCTACTTCTTGATCCTGGGTTGACGACGATAATAAGAGCATCGACTGAAGCCGATGTCGCTCTTCCAAGATGCTCCACTCCCGCCTCCATGTCCATTATGACAATGTCGTCCCTAAAGAGTACCAGGTGATTCATCAAGGCCTTGAGTATGGTACTTTCCGGACAAATGCAGCCGGAACCACCACTCTGAACGGTGCCCATAACCAGCAATTTGACACCGTCACGCTCTAGTGAGAATCGCTCGGGAATATCGTCGACTTTCGGATTGAGGGTGAAAAAACCTCCCATGGTGCCTGCCTTTGCCCCAGTCCTTTCTTCGATGAGCTCGGTCAACTGAGAGATCGGCGTGATCGGCTGATCCTCGGGGATACCAAGACCGGCCGCGAGGTTAGCCACCGGGTCAGCATCAATAGCAATAACCTTATTATTTTTATCGGCGGCTAGACAACGGGCCAAAAGCGCCGTCACGGTGGTCTTGCCGACCCCGCCTTTTCCTCCAATTGCAATTTTTAGACTCACGTCGGAATTCTCCTTCCAGTGTAATTTACTTCCTCTCTACCTCGAAGTTACTCGCTAATGACCTTTCCTTCATGGTCAACCATTGTTACGACAAAATTGTTTTTGATCGCATCCTCATACAGCTCTTCGATATGAATCGCCTGCAGCTCGTATTTTTTTCCCTTTTCTCGCGGTAAATTCAAGAAACAATCATTTGCCTCTTCCTTGGTTCGAAATGCCGGAATAAAATGAACATCCTTTTCTTCGTTATAGAGTCCGAGAAAGCTTTCACTGCCCCCCGGATCGCAGACAAAAACGTAAACCCATCCTGTTATTTTTGTATTTTCAGTCATGATATCTCTCTGTTCAGTGGAATTCAATAATATTGTCCTACCCATCACCTAGAAGAGTAGTAACCATGATCCATTCAAAAAAAAAGCCCCATCCCGCAAAGGATGGAGCTTAAGAACAACAAATGAACGGAAACTAACCCCGGAAGACTGGATAAATACCTTCACGAAATTTATTCAAAAAAACAAGAAACGAATTTCTAAGGTACTAAATATCCAGGTAAGAATCAGAAAAGAGACTTTCTCCGGTGATAACCCGAACGGTTTTCACATAATCTCCCAGCTCTTTAGACAAAGATGAAAGACTCGGTGCTGTGCTGTCCATGGCCTGGTGGACCACTTCGACGATATCAGGACGCTTGCCCTTTGCGACAGCAGTCAAGGTAGTATCGAGCGGATCGGAAATAACTGCCTTCATCCCATACCGTTCCAACATGATCATGTAAGTGGTGTTGAGAATTGGCCGGAGATGCACTGGAGGCCCGTTGGAAATGTTGGATAAGCCACAGGTTGACTTGCTACCTGGCGCGATATCTTCCAGCATCATCATGAAATTCAAAAGTGAAACACACTGCACCTGTTGAATATTCACCGGGGTAACGATACCGTCAACCCAGATTTTCTCGTTGGGAATACCCGCTTCGTTTGCAGCGTACAAAAGCTCTACAGCAAGGGCAGCTCGTTCATTTTCATCACGAGGCAAGCCATCCGGTCCCCACATCAGGGCTACGATATCAGCCTCGTACTTGGCAGCCATTGGCAGCATAACAGTATATCGCTCCGGACGGGCCATGATCGAATTGACGATATGCGGCTTACTCGCAGGCTTTATAACTTTCAGACCTTCTTCAATTGCGGCAATGTTAGAGGTGTCGAGCAGCAAGGGCATATTAGGCACAACCTCTTGTACCACCTGAACTACCCACGGCATTAATTCGTGACCATCTTTTTTAGCTGGGCCAAGATTAATGTCGATGTAATCCATGCCAAGCTTCTCCTGCTCAAGGGCTTCAGCCTGGATCGGCTTCGGATCACGCTCTTTATATGCCTTTCCGATAACCTTGGAAATGACATTTAGGCTTTCGCCGTGCAGAATCATGTTATTCTCCTTTGTAAAAATATTTTGTAATCAAACTGTTCTGAACTGCTCCAGGTTTGAAAAACATAAAAAATATTTTGCCGACTCTTTCATCATGAAAAAGCCGGCAAATATCGTACACAAGATGTTATCTGGCCCTCAGGAATCCTGCGAGATGGGCCGCCTCTCTTGGACCCACGGTAATGGTCCAGCCAGGCAACTCTTCCTCAACATCACCAGCGATAGCTGCAGCATAGCCGGGGATGATCAGCTCAGTATGTTTGACCTTGTCCATAATCCCGCTTTTTTTGACAAACATTCCAACATCATCGCCGCCAAATTTGCCGGCGGCCCAGGCGGTGAGGACGGAAAGTCCTTCAGAATCCTTGATCAACAACCAGGCAGGAACCTTGCTCGCCTCAATTTCGCCGGAGACGATAAAGTAGGTCAAGGCGAAGTTGGTGGTAACCAGTACCGGGGAATTTTCGTTCGGTGTGCCGATCTCAAAAATACCCTCGACGACTGTCATCGGCCGCTGCGGATCGGTAAAGATATTCAGCCGCTCAAGTAACAACGGGAAGATCACCTCGGTGGTGAGATCGGACATAACAACGATGCCACCGTATTTGGCAACGAACATACTGGCGATAAGCCCTTCCGTTGCGACATTGGAGGCCATCTCACAAGGGAAGGTGATGGTCGGAAAGCCGAGAGAACGATTGCCGGCTTTGAGCGCCGCACGCCTAATTCCAACCTGATCTTCCAGCGCCTGTTTCACTTCCCGTGAACCGGGATCAAGCACCAGATCTTTCACTCCCATGCCGACCAACTTGTCGGTAAGAGCAATAAGGCCGTCAACTGTATCGGCCTTTACCGCCAAAGGCAGGTCGTTATCCAGGGCAATTTTACCAAAAACATCAACATTTGCAGCTGTCGCAGCATAAATCAAGGGTCGTTTAAAACCAGCGGTCGCAACTCCCCCACCAATAATTTCCGCACTCTCACTCATAAGGATGAGGTTGAATTCGGAGGTCTCAGCGATGACTTTGGCCAAAGAGGCAAAAGCTACCCCGTCGCCATTGACATCTTTCAGTGCAACGAGTTCCGGTCTGAGATTCAAACCGACACGCTCATACTGCAGCGCATTCCATACCTTAAGTTTGGCCTCAACATCAGCGACAGTGGTATCAGAGGTAATAGTTCCAGCAAAAAGAGTGGGATTAAAAAAGGTCTTTTCATGCCGACAAAGAACAGTTTCACCACCGGTTTTTGCAGCCCGAACACCTTTGCCTATTGCCACCGGTCGAATAGGTGGAGCAGAAGCCTCGGCCAACTGCGCCCTGGCATCATCGGATACGTACGGACAAGCGTCGAGTTCGGCTTTGCCTGAAGCGAGGTTCATTGCAAATGCAAGGCAGGTCGGAACCCCACACTCCTTGCAGTTGGTTTTTGGCAGGAGTTTGAAAATTTGTATTCCTGTTAACGCCATTTGTGTTGTCTCCTTATTTTTATTTAACAGCCGGTTAGGGGGAATGGTCTCAATAGCAGGAAACCATTTCCCCTTCAGCTTGAAAAATTATCACATAATAGATGGCATGCTAAGGGCAGGATGCCCTTTCTCCTTGAGCCATGGCAAAATCTCGTCTTCCGTGATACCGACCGTTTCATCGGCTATCATGTCGGCGAAATTCTTGACGCCCATCGCCTCACCTCTGGCATTCAGTCTATCACGGATCTCATCCTTGACAACCTTTGGCATCCAAACCATGCGGAGCAAGCCGCCATCACCTAAGATAAATTTACCTTGGGTAATGTTGAACTTGGAGTGACCGACAAATCCAGGTGAAGAAGCACCGCCGCCCATAACACCAGCAAGAGTGGTAAACTTCATACCGGAAGGCGTCTCACCGGTGTAATCGCGGCCAACGGTCATAATCCCGTTACAAGCAGGGAGCACGGCCGCGATACATTCGCAGCAACCACAGGTAGTCATTGGCGCCTGGCACATGGAGTAGAAGTTATAGGTATCAATGGCACCTTTGGAAGCACCCTTAATAAACTCATCTACACCCTCAAAACGGCCGAGAACCTGATCAAGGACCTTGCCTTTTTTAATCGGCTGATTGGGTCCGGTCGGATTGATCTCAAACGAGGCCTTGCAGTCCATCCAGTTATAGGCGCCGCACAGACCGGTTCTCTCTGGACTGACGGTACAAACATGGCTCGGTGCAAAAGACTGACAGAGACTGCAGGAGTAGAAGGTGTCTACCGCCTCATCAGTCATCTTATCGACACGCTCGTCACGGGTTTTGTATTCGCCACGAGCGGTGGCAGTCAGTTTGTCGACATCTTCCTTATTGGTAAAGAGTGTCACCTGAACCTTATCGACAATCTTTTTGAAATCCTGATGGAACTTGGCATGGAGAACAACGCCGATATCCTTCAGGGTGAAGCCTTTTTCGACAGCTGCCTTGCTTATGCGTACCCAAGCAATATCACGCTGACCGATATGCATCACACCTTGGATGTAGTTGATCAAATGGTGAATCTGACGCTCCATGATCGGCTCGAAGTCGGTCTGGAACTCGCGACCAGCAATCTGCACAAAAATTCCGAGCGACAAAGTTCCTCCTTCCTTCATATCCTTGAGATCTTGGCCGACTACTGTGACCTTGCCGTCTTCGATCTCGCCCATCTCTGCCATTTTCACGAGCTCAGTACACTGGGTCTTACCACCACCCATCTGGCCGTAAAGATCACCGCCACGTACCCGCTCACCCTCAAATGCCGGGCCGAAGGAACATGGAATGTCGATCTGGGTGATATTGATTTTCAGACCGCGAACCTCAACGGACTTCTGGCAGATTTCGTTATGCGGCACGTTGGCAACAACATGCTCGTAGGTGCAGATACCGGTCGGCAGAATTTCCGGAATATCGGTATCGGCAAGGGTCGGGAAGCCCCAGTTAACACAACCTGCAGCAGCAACGGCCCACTCGGTACCGACGTCGCCCAAAGCATTGACGAAGGCAAAGATACGGTTTTTATTGTACATGAGCATACGGCGATAGTCACCCGGCTGCACGCCACCGAAGGCCATGGCCGCACGGTTGGCGAAACCAAGGGCGAAAATGGCTGAGGAGATATCCGGACCGAAGGGAACGATACGGGTATTCCAACCGATCTGTACTCCGGCTTCAATAAGCTGCTCAATGACGGTTTTGCCATTATGGTTGGCAGCACAGAAGATATAGAGGTTTTTCTTCTGATAATCCTCGACGATCATTTTGGCGATCTCGGCGTTAGGAGCGGCGCCGACGATGGCTGCAAAACCGGGGGCCGATCCGTCAACGAATTCGACACCGCGCTTCCTGAGAATAATGTCATTGGCGGGACCAACCCAGATCTTTCCGGCATCGATATCCGGATCTTCAGTGTCTACGTAGAAATCCGGCTGACGCAGGATACGCAGAGCCTCTTTTACCTCGTAGGCGAAGATACCGGCCATACCTGCATCAAGAAGCGGTCCAAGGTAGGGAAGATGGTTGCTGCCCTTGATATGCGGCGGCAGAAGGCCACGGGCAAACTTCATCGGCTTCTTCAGATCTTCGAGGGTCTCACATTTAATGCCCGTGAGAGAATAGATAACCGGAAGATAGTATGCGGTATTGGGGAATCCTATTTTAGTGCTGGCGTCATAGGTCTGAAGGGCTGTTTCCAGCTCACCCTCGACCTGGGATACCACCTTATAACCACCCTGTATAGCTGCAAATGCTACTAATCTTGACATGCTTTACTCCTTTATTAATGGATTAGTAATATCGTATTGGTTTCAGTCAGATTATTCCATTCCAAGGGCTTGTCTGTCAGCCATATCCATAAGTACCCTGTCACGAGCCTTGTCGATTCCGAGTTCCTTACGTTTCTTGTCGATATGGGCAATCATCTTATGGGCATGCTTGATTGGATCGGGCTCACAATCCCACTTACCGCCATACATATCTTCCATTTCCTTGTACAGATAATTCTTGAAGACCGGGGCACCCTCAAGCGGCATATGATAACCGAAGACGGTGTAGACGCCGGAAGCGACAAAATATTGTCCAATGGCAATAGCCTTCTCACTCATCCATTCAGGTGCACTACCGGCAGCCGGCAAGTCACAGATATCGTTGCCCAGTCCACCGGCCTTCACTACTTCAGTGGCGGCCAAGAGGATTCGGCTGTTGTCGACGCAGGATCCGAGATGGAGAACCGGTGGAATACCTACCGTCTCACACACTTCGGCAAGTCCGGGACCACAAAACACGCCTGCCGATTCCGGCGTAAGCAAACCATGGATACCGCAGGCAATGGCGCTACAACCGGTGGTCAAAACGATAACATCGTTTTTGATCAGCTCTTTTATAAGAGTGATATGCTCTTCGTTATGCTTGGTGCGGGCATTATTACAACCAACAACGCCGGCAATACCGCGAATTCGACCATTGATGATGTTGTCATTCAAGGTGAAGTAATCTCCACGGAAGCTTCCGCCCAGATGATATCTGATCGACTCAACACCAAAACCGGCAATTTGCGATGATTTATGGCGAGGAATCATGACTTCGGCACCACGATTCAAGAAGTTGTCGATAGCAATTTTTACTATACGAACAGCATCTTCCATGGCATGGTGTTCATCAAACTGAATATGAACAACATTATCCTGTTCCATCTTGGCAATCGGATGGGTGGTGATCAGCTTGGTATGGAAGCATTTTGCTACATTGGCAAGATTCTGAAAAATACACTGCACGTCAACGATCATTGCATCGCAGGCGCCGGTGATAATCGCCAGCTCTTGCTGCAGGAAGGTCCCGACCGGTGGAACGCCATGACGCTGAAGGATCTCATTGGCGGTACAGCAAATTCCGCCGAGCTGAATGCCCTTGGCGCCTTTTGACTTGGCGTATTCGACCATTTCCTGGGATTGGGCAGCGGCCACGATCATTTCCGAAAGCAGTGGCTCATGTCCATGAACAATAATGTTCACATGGTCAGCTTTCATGACCCCGAGGTTAGCCTCGGATTGCAGTGGCGTCGGGCTGCCGAACATCACGTCCTGTAGATCAGTCCCAATCATCGCCCCACCCCAACCATCGGCGAGAGAGGTTCGTACTCCCTGTTTCATCAGGTTTTTGTAGTCCTGATCAACACCCATGGTCGTTCTGTGCATACATTCAACGATCTCGCGATCGATATTTCTGGGCAGAACACCTTGTGCCACCCATTTATCTTGAAGGGGCTGCGGTGCTCTTTTCAGGTAAGCGAGAGTGCCGGATGGCTTGCCCCACTCTTTCAGAGCAGCTTCGCCGACGCCCACACCTATCTCATATATATCACGGTCTTTGACCACCCCGTCTACTTCAACGGTGGTAGCAACCCCGAAATACGGAGCAATCTGAATCAGTTTAGCCGGATCCTTGATGGTGTAGTCTTTGGTCTGCTTTCTCGCAGCGGCCAAAAAGGTTTCGGCAACATTACGGCCGTGATCTGAGTGAGCAGCTGCCCCACCGGCAATCATCCGCACGAAGTTTCTTGAGCAAATAGTATTAGCGGTCGCGCCACAAAGACCTTTACGGGTATCTTCACCCTGAATACCATCTTTCGGCAGGGGGAGACGACAGGGTCCCATTGCACAGTTTTTACAACAGATGCCCTGGAGGCCAATGGCGCAAGGTTTCATGGTGACTGCACGATCGAAGACCGTTTCAATACCCAGTTGCTGGGCGCGGCGAATCATTTCCTGGGTCGACGGTTCAATGGATGCTTCCATCGGGTTTGCAAGCTTTACAACTTTTTCAACTTTTGTGGTTACTTCTGCCATATCGAGGTTCCTCCTCAAAGAGTTTTTTGAGATTACCAATTACTGATAAATTATCTCAAGAGCGACACATCGTATACTTTTTCTATTAACTCACCTTCTTTATCTGTTTCTGCGATGAAATCTATCCAGCATGTCAAGAATTTTTTCTTGCTGATCCTTCTGTACCGCAGCGGCAGTCATGGTTACTTCCTCATCCGCATCGGGGCTGCTTGCTGCAGCTTCATCAGCGGCCTGGCGGGCCTGAGCTCGCAATCGCATGAGGGCCTTTTCATCCTCGTCACGGCGAGCTTTATCAGCGGCCAGTGCATCGGCCGCGGCCTTTGCTTGTGCAGCCTCATCGGCTTTGGCTTTAACTTCAGCATCGGCTTTAGCCTTGGCATCGGCGGCCACTTTCGCTTCGGCAGCTACTTTTGCATCTGCTTCGGCCTTGGCCTGGGCAGCCGGATCTGCGGCAGGTTGAGCGGGGGCTTTTGCCTCTTCTTTCACAGGTGCAGAAGGTGCTGGGGCTGCAGCTGGCTTTGCAGAGGCAGGTGCTGCTGCGGCAGGTGCTGCAGGGGCTGCCTTCTTAGCGGCTGGTGCAGCTTTCTTTTCTTCTGCGGCGATGGTCAAGTCAGGAGTCGGAGCAAGGGCTGCGAAATCAATGTTCGCTTCGGCAAGGACCTTGGCGATCGCGGCAGAATCTTTCAGAGATCCGCCGCCAGACAGGGCATTGATAAATTCTTTGGTCAGCCTTATAGCCTCAGGATGACGCATGATAAGAAGGCTGGAACCGGCGAGCAGATAAGAAACTGCGCCAATGGCCTCCATCATGACACCGCGCTTCTCCGGGTCGCCAAGGATGGGCGCATCGTCTGCTTTCTGCCTGGCTTCTTTACACTTCCAGACTTCATTGCCAAGATTATTGATCATCGGGAATTGCAGTTTCTCATCACCCTGGACCATGGCCGCCATGGTGAGTCGCTCCATAACTGAATAGGAGTACTCCATGCCATAACCGAGACCGCCGGTGGTCGGATCAACGATCACCCTGTCCATAGGCATGCCAAGATTCTCAAGAAGAATATTGACTTGTTTTGCCAGGTTTACATCGATCGGGGAGGAGGAGATAACCGCATGGCCATAGCCCATTGCCGCAGCTCCAATGCCTTTGTAGTTTTTCTCTTCAACCGGACCCATGACTAGGTTGTAGCCCTCGCACTTCTCGGCAACGACCTTCAGGACCGCTTCATCTTTGGCCGGATTGGCACAACCCCAGACGATGAGAGGAACATTGATTGCTTTTAAAACCTTTAATACGGTCTCAGCCACCGATTCGGGGCTGGCGTTTTTGTCATTGGGATCAGCGCTTTTCAGCTGAAGAACAATTATTTCTGCACCAAATTTTTCAACGCATTTTTTGGCCCAGGCTGCTGGGTCGGAGAAAACATCTTTGAAGTGGGCCATTACCGGTTCCGGCCAATCTTCCGGGGCAATGTCCCAAATTTCCATAGCAATCTTAGGCTGGTTGGGCATATTTCCTTCAAAAGTGTAGAAAGGATAACATGTCTGACCTCCAACGGTAATGGCGGAAGCACCCTTGCCGATGGAAATTGCCTTAATGCCGCCACTATAGGATTCCTTCTTTAATTCAAATCCCACTTTTGCCTCCTTACTGGTGAGTAATTATTCTCCGAAGGTTGTGAAAAACAGCTCCGACAACCTCCCCTTTTCACAAACTAGCCAAACAACAAGAGGTACAAAATCCTTCAAATAAGCCAGTGTCAAATTAAATTAACACCTCTTTCTTCATCCGGGCGTCCATGCGAGCTTTCAACCGAGGAAATTTTTCGATCTCCGTATGCGGCAGAAACATCGCAGCTATATAATTATCCATATAGGATGGTGTCTCGGACAGCTCGAAATTGGTCATTTTCTGGGTCACAGCGACCACATCTTTACGTATCCTGTTGGTGAGTGAGCTCATCCGCGCCCCCATGAGTGACCCGTTGCCTATAAAGGTAACTCGCGCGGGGTCAATCTCCGGTAAAAGGCCGATGGTCATCGCCTTCTCTAAATCTATATAGCTGCCGAAACCTCCAGCGAGGATAATACGTTCCACCATGTCCATGTTCAGTCCAACTTCTTCGAGCAGGGTCATACAGCCGCTGTATATGGCTCCTTTTGCCCGAATAAGATTGTCAAGATCAGGCTCAGTAAGGACGATGTCCCGTTCCAGCTGTGTCACTTCCTTCCAGGCGACGACATATTCCCAAATATCATTAGTTGCCCTGATCCGCGGCGTACCGAGATCGCGGTTGAATTTGCCCCGGTTATTAATAACCCCCATTTCGAACATGACAGCAACCATGGTAATGAGGCCGGAGCCGCAGATACCCTTTGGCCGAACATCGCCGATGGTAAAAAGCATCGGCTCGTAGGTGGCTGGATCGAGAGAAAAATCTTCAATAGCGCCTTTGGCGGCGCGCATCCCAAATTCAATACCGCCACCCTCAAAAGCCGGTCCGGCCGAACAGGCGGTACATGCCAGCCAGTCCTTATTGCCCACTACCAGTTCGGCATTGGTGCCGATATCAAGGAACAGAGTCAATTCTTCCTGCCGGTACATTCCCGACCCCATAACTCCGGCAACGATGTCTCCACCGACAAAGCTTGATATCTGAGGATAAATCAAGGCTATGGCATGCTCATTGATATCAATTCCAACCATTTTTGCACTGAATGGCGGATAGAGTGCTGCTGCCGGCACATAAGGAGCACGGCGGATATTACGGGGATCAACCTGCAAAAACAACTGGGTCATGGTGGTATTGCCGGAAAAGGTAATCGTCGATATATCCTCGCGATCAACCTTTGAGGCATGTATGATTTTCACAAGTACGCTGTTGAGGGTGCCTACTACGACATCATGCAATTTATCTAAGCCGCCCGGTTTCTCGGCATACATTATTCGGGAGATGACATCCTCGCCGTAACTTATCTGGCTATTGAAATCCCCAGCCTCGGCAAGACACTTGCCGGTAGCGAGGTCGATGAGTTGTCCATAAATGGTCGTGGTGCCGATATCCATGGCAACCGCGTAGTTATATGCGGTTCTGTCGCCAGATTGAACATTGACAATGAGGTTTTTGCCGTCGTCGCGAACCGGGCGGATAAGGGTAACGGTTACCTGAAAACCACTTTCTCGCAAAATCCCCGGTAATTTTTGGATAACCGGCAGAGTAAGCTCAAGTTTGTGCTCACCCGCCTCGTGTTTCAGGAATTCAATAAGCCGTGTGACATCGGGCATATTGTTTTGGGCATCGGGCGGTGGCAAAGTAAGGAAGATTTTTTCAACGGGAGGGATGAACAGCCCTTCTTCTTTCAGGCTTTCAAAATCCATGTGCTGAATCGTTGCTGTACGCCTGGGCGTAACCTGCAGATTCATAACACTTTTATCCATTGCCGATTCTACCGGGATGCGAACGACGACATCCTCCGAAATCTTGGCAAGACAGGCGAGACGGTAGCCTTTATCGCTCTCATCCTGTTTGATTTTTTCGTTTAAGCCGCCTAAGACGTCACCTTTTTCAACAAGGATTCGACATTTTCCACACACCCCCTCACCGCCACAGGAGGCATTAATATGCACACCGGCCTGAAGTGCGGCACGAATCAGGCTCTCTCCCGAGACAACAGAAATTACTCGGTTGTGGGGAAGAAATGTAACGGTGCAATTACTCATGAGGATTTCCTTATACGCCGGGGAAATAATTGGAATCTCTCATTTTTTTCATTCATCACAGCAGCGTCCGACAAGGACCGATTTCTCTGTCCATTTGCCGGAACATTGACTCAGTGGTGAATAAAAAAAGACATCTCCACAATCACCCTCGTGCAGGCTAAAAAACACCGCCAAATATATCATATATTTTTACACTTACAACTTGTAATTGGTACTTTTTCCCTCATCACTCCTTAATTCATCATGAAATAAGTATTTTGATTGTATGGTATTTCATATAATTGAATTTGATACTTGACTCATTCAACCCATCCCTGCAATATCAGGAGATATTGGCGCATTTAACGCAAACGTCAACATGTTTTTGAGCCTTTCACCTCACACATTATGGTAATTTCTTGAAGGCATTGGGCAAAAAAACTTGGATATGTGCAACGCCCTCAAGGCTGTCGGACTTTTTTTTCTTTTTCAAGGAAATGAATTACGCAGGACGTCCTAAACCTGCAATAGATTTGCGGGTCCACACAACGAATACATGCCTGGCAGAGGTGGTACTTATATTTAGAACAATAATAAGCACTTTCCACCTGCGGATGATTCTTGCAATTTGCCATTAGCTGTTCTCCGTGCCACCCCGGCCACTCTTGTTTTTTATGCTGTGAAATAATACACTGAGCAAACAAGCCGGTAGGCATTTTATTTGCAAGGCACACTATCTGCACAATTGGCCCAACAATTATAAGTTAATCCCTGAAACCCCACCACCAACCGCGGACATTATAGAGATTAACAGATCGATTGTCAAAGACTGCCACCTCCTCCCTTCACCGACAAGAGTCACTTTCTCCTTAAAAAAAGGCTTCTCCTGTCCTTCCTGCCCCTCTACGCCAATCGGGATCATAATTTTTATTGGTATTACCAATACACATAATTCCTATCTTTTAATTATACATATACATATTAGCAAGTTAAACAATATATTTCACAATTATTGTCGTTTTTAATATTCATTGACAAGATTGTCGGGATTTTTTAATATTGGTAGTACCAATTTTCGAGGTGAGAAAATCGCGCAAAAATCTAAAAACACAGCAGCTGCTATTTTCACCAAATACTCAAGATCAAAAAGCTGCCCCAACAACGTGGTGGAAAACCATCTCCACTCTGTAGCCGTCGAAGGAGTCACAAATGAAAAAGAGCCAGATTGAAA
This sequence comes from Pseudomonadota bacterium, assembly GCA_018821785.1. Taxonomy (GTDB): domain Bacteria; phylum Desulfobacterota; class Desulfobulbia; order Desulfobulbales; family Desulfocapsaceae; genus Desulforhopalus_A. The sequence continues at coordinate 2,614 of JAHJLI010000292.1, read as the reverse complement.
AATTGCAAAATATTTTCGGCAAAGACAAGGTTCTCACCGAAATCGAAGATATGATAGCATACAGTTACGATGCTTCTCACGTAGAGATCCAACCTGAAGCGGTGGTGTTTGCAACGACAACCGAGCAAATCAGCCTACTCATGAAACTTGCCTACCGTGAACGTATCCCGGTTACCCCGAGGGGACAGGGCAGCGGCCTGTCGGGAGGCTCGGTACCGCTTAAAAAAGGCATTGTCCTGGTCATGGACCGAATGAAACGAATAATCGAATTCGATCCAGCGAACCGCCTCATTACCGTTGAGGCCGGCCTGACCACCGCCGATATCGACCCAATCGCCGCAGAGGCCAACCTCTTTTACCCGCCCGATCCCGGCAGCGTCGGCTTTTCAACCATCGGTGGCAATGTCGCCGAAAACGCCGGTGGCCTGCGCGGCCTAAAATACGGGGTCACCAAGGATTATGTGAAGATGATGAAGGTGGTTCTGCCCCAGGGCGACATCGTCACCCTGGGTAATAAATGCGTAAAACATGTCGCCGGCTTTAATATGGAAGGAATTTTCGTCGGCAGCGAAGGACTGCTCGGCATCATGACCGAGGTAACCCTCTCCTTACTGCCTATTCCCGAGCACCGTGAATCTGCTCTGGCGATTTTCAACAGCCTCGACGGCGCCGCTCAGGCGGTCGCAGCCATTATCGCCGCCGGGGTCACCCCGTCAACCATGGAATTTATGGATAACGCCACTATCAACGCCATCCAAAATTTCAAGGACTGCGGACTACCAAGAGACGCAGAAGCAGTGTTGCTTATCGAAACCGACGGCCAAAAAGACTCAGCCATCGCCGAGATGGCCAAGGTCGAGGCCGAGGTAAGAAAAAATGATTTCCGCGATTTTACCAGAGCTCAATCAAGCGAAGAGCGGGACCGATTTTTCGCCGGGCGTCGTGTGGCCTTGAATGCACTGGCCGGCGTCCGCCCAAATCTCATTCTCGAAGATGCCACTGTCATGCGCTCAAAACTCCCGGACATGGTGCGGGGCATTACCGCTATCGCCAATAAATATAAGCTCCAGGTAGGGATTTTCGGCCATGCCGGCGACGGCAATCTGCACCCGACCTTTCTTGTCGATAAACGCGACAAAGATGAAATGGCCCGCACCGAAAAGGCGGTAACCGAGTTGTTCCAACTGGCCATCGATCTAGATGGCACAATCTCAGGAGAACACGGCATAGGACTTGAGAAAAAACCCTTCCTGCAAAACCAGTTGGGCGCTGAAGGCATAAGACTGTTGCAGAATATCAAGAAGACCTTTGACCCCCTCAATCTGCTCAATCCCGGCAAGATGTTCGACATGCCCGAGCAACAGTCAGCTTAATTGGGGGGATAGACCATGAATATGCACATCGCCACCAAACAACAGGCCGAAGAACATCTCCTGGAAGCCGCCAAGGAATTTCAAAAATGCATGCAATGCGGCAAATGCCGAAGCGTCTGCCCGGTATTTAAAGAAATGGGCAACGAGTTGTATGTTGCCCGCGGCAAGAACAAACTTGCAGAAAAACTGGTCTCAGGCGACCTGCAGATCACCCAGAGGGTCAAGGACGCCATTAACGAGTGCCTCAACTGCAAAACCTGCTCGGCTAACTGCCCGGCCGGCGTCAGCCCGGAACACGTCGTACTCAGGTTACGTTGGTACATTACCACCCAGGAAGGGCTCGGCTTTTTCAAGGCCCTTATCTTCAGACAGCTGCTGTGGCGCAAATGGCCGATTACCCTCGCCGCCATGCTCATCGGCATCTCCCAGCGCGCCCTCTTCGGCATCGGCCCGAACAATCCGGTGCGTCATCTTTTCCCCCTGTTCGGCTTTTCCAAACGGCGCTTTTTCCCGCAGATGGCCCTCAGAAGCGCCCAGAGCCAGTACCCGGAGATTATCCCCGCCAAAAGAGGCCCGGCGAAGATGCGCATCGACTACTTCACCGGCTGCGCCGGAAATCTCATCTACACCAACGTCGTGAAATCGGTGGTCGATATCCTCACCGGTTACGGCTATGAGGTGGTTATTCCGAAAAGGCAGAAGTGCAACGGCACCCCGGTGCTGGCCAACGGCGACTACGAAGGGGCAAAACTATTCATGCAACATAATTATGACCTGTTCCGCCACTATCACCTTGATGCCATTGTCGTCGCTTGTTCCTCCTGCGGTATGGCCCTGAAAAAAGAGATCAAGATGTTTATTGAGCCAAGCCGAGAGCTCAAGGCCTTCACCGAGAAGGTCTTCGATATCAACGAATTTATTGAAAAATACCTTGATATCAAGGAGGCAGAACTAGGCCGACTGCCCTACCGGGTAACCTACCACGATCCCTGCCACATGGTGCGAGGTCAAGGCATCAGCGAGCAGCCGCGAAGGCTCATCAAGATGATTCCCGGGGTAGAATTCAAGGAAATGAAGGACGCCGCTGTCTGCTGCGGCAGTGCCGGCAGCTACTGTATCACCCACTATGATACGGCAATCAAGATCAATAACCACAAGGTGCAAAATATCCGCCGGGCGGAAGTCGACTATGTGGCAACCGGCTGCCCGACCTGCGTCATGCACATTCAGGACAACCTGCT
>JAHJLI010000291.1 GCA_018821785.1 Pseudomonadota bacterium | reverse complement strand
TTCGGCCTGCCGCCGGCCCTGATCCTGACCTTGGCTCTTGTCGTGGGATTTTTGGGCGGCGGGCTGTGGGGAGGTCTTGCCGGGCTTTTGAAGAATCGTGGCGGGGTCAACGAGATTTTTGGCGGTTTAGGACTTACCTTTGTCGCCCAGGGCTTGATACTCTGGCTCATCCTTGGGCCGTGGAAACGTGCCGGTATTGCCTCAATGAGCGGCACTGACATGTTTGCCAAAGAGCTGTGGATGTACACCCCCCCCGGCTGGCGGATCGCCCCCGCCGCCCTGCTCCTCGCCCTGGTCGCTTTTGCCTTTACCGCAATGCTCCTCGGCGCAACCCGCTTTGGCCTGAAGATCAAAGCCACCGGCAAAAACCCCCTGGCGGCAAAGCTGTTTGCCATCCATCCCGAGCGAACGGGGCTTGCGGCCATGGCCATCGGCGGTGGACTGGCAGGACTTGCCGGCGGACTGCAGGTCAGCTGTGTGTATCACCGACTCCTGCCGCCGATTTCCAGCGGCTACGGCTATCTGGCACTCCTGGTGGTCATGCTCGCCAACTACCGAATCACCCCGGTGCCGGCAATCTGTCTGTTTTTTGCCTGCCTTGCCGTCGGGTCCATTCAACTGCCGATCGTCCTGCAGCTCGACTCGGCCCTTTCCGGTGTCATTCAGGGAGCCTGCGTAGTCAGTGCCCTGCTCATTCACGGCCTGCAGAAACGACAAAGGGTGAAAAACTGATGGATGTTTCCCTGTCGTCATTTCTCGCAGCAATCGTGGTCATGGCCGCCCCGCTGGTGCTGGCCGCCTTGGGCGAAGCCCTGACCGAAAAGGCCGGGGTTGTCAACCTGAGTCTCGACGGCGGAATCCTCCTCAGCGCCATGACCGGCTTTGTTGTCGCCAGTACGTCGCATTCCCTGGCCCTTGGCTTTCTTGCGGCGGCGCTTACCGGTTGTGCCGTGGCGGCGCTCCTTTCGTTTATCGGGGTATGGCTTGGCCAGTCGCTGGTAGCCGTGGGTTTCGCCCTGACTTTTTTATGCCGGGATCTCGCTTACTTTCTCGGCAATCCATTTGCCAGGCAGCAGGGCCCGCAACTAGCAACGCTGCCCTTACCCTTTCTTTCCGATATCCCCTTTTTCGGCAAGGTTTTGTTTTCCCACTCCTTCATCGTTTATGTGAGTTTTCTCGCCATCCCCTGCTGCACCTATTTTCTCTACTACACACGCCACGGCCTGCTTCTCAGAATGGCCGGCGAAAACCCGGAAGGCTGCTGGGCCCGGGGCATCAACCCGACTGCAGTGCGGATGCTCGCCACCATGGCCGGGGGAATGCTCGTCGGTCTCGGCGGTGCTGCATTTTCCCTTTCGGTCAAACCCGGCTGGGGCCAGCCCCAGGGATGTGAAGGCATCGGCTGGATCGCCCTTGCTTTGGTAATCTTCGGCAGCTGGCATCCGCTTCGGGTTGTGGCCGGTGCCTATCTTTTTGGCATGCTGCAGCTGCTCGGCATCTATTTCCAGGATTTCTTCCCCGCCATCCCGGCGCAGATCTTCCAGGTGGCGCCCTTTCCGTTGATGATCTTCACCCTGATCCTCATCCACCTCAGCTCAACCCGGCAAAACCGGATTATGCGACTGTTACACGGGAAACCGCCGAAGTGGCTGGGCAGGGCTTATCGACGATCGTGATTTAATGACATCCTATGATACCATTCCTGTCTCTTTTCCAGGCCGCGCCGCCACCCTCCGCCCATTAACGACGATCAGTCCGGCCGTAACCAGGACAATCGAGGTGATAAGGTGTGCGGTCACCGGTTCGCCGAGCATGACTACCCCCAGAAACACCCCGGAAACCGGCATGATAAAGACAAAAGAATGGAGGGCAGTGGCCCCGTATTTGGAAATCAGGGTATTCCAGGCGACAAAGCCAAAAGAGGCAGTAACCAGGGCCTGGTACAACAGGGCTTTAATAACCGGGGCATCAAGGGACCGCACCATTCCGCCATCAAAAAAATAGCCACAGACAAGAAACACCGGGACTGCCATGACCATCGGATATAGGGTGATCTGCAGCGGATGAAATCCACCGATGATCTTTTTTACATACACAGCGTTGCAGGCCCATACCATGACCGCCAAGAGAATCAACAAATCACCCTGGAGGGCTTCTCCAGTCATGACGACGCTATCAAAAAACAGCATTGCCACACCGGCAAAACCCAGAACCAGCCCCACGACTTTCTGCAGTCGGATAGTCTCGCCGGGAATAAAAAAATGGGCAAGAATCATCACTACAAAGGGCAGCACATTAGAGATCAGGGTGCCGTGTGAAGCCATGGTCATACTCTGGCCGGAGTTAAAGAGGGCGAGTTGACAAAAAAAGATTATTCCAAGCGGAGCAAGCAACCGGGCCTGGCGTCGAGTAAGAGCCATGGGTCTTCCTGTGCAGATCGCCCAGAAAGAGATGACCACGGCGGCGATACCGAAGCGCAGCCCAGCGGTGGTAAAGACCCCGAGCCCGGTCAAGCTGATCTTTACCGCCACCGTATTGGCACCGAACAGAATACACAAAAACATGGTGAAGAGAGATGCACCAAGGGGCAGCCCGTCGTCTGCCGCCGCCGATTTCAATGTGCTTTCGTCTGTTTTCAATAGAACGCCTTTGACGCCAAAGTATCGACCAGCCAGCTACGTGGTGTAATTGTTTTTGAACAACGGCTTAGAGAACAATTTCCTCGCCAAAACCCATGACCACGACTTTTTTGCCGATTGCTTCCACCTGCTTTTTGAATTCCTCGGGATCTGCCTGGATCACCGGGAAAGTATTGTAATGCATGGGGATGGCTATGCCGGGATCGGCAAGTTCAACGGCCTTGACCGCATCGCCAATACCCATGGTGAAATTATCGCCTATCGGCAGCAGCATATAATCAAGCCGGGTCATTTCACCGATCAGTTTCATGTCGTAAAAGAGGCCGGTATCGCCGGTATGATACAGCGACTTGCCGTCGATTGTCAGCACCACGCCGGCCGGTTCCCCGGCATAGGTGTTATCCGGGGTCATCGATCCATGGTGGGCTATGGTGAATTTCACCCTGCCGAAGTCAAAGTCGTGGCCGCCGCCGATATGCATGTTATGCGCCAGAAAACCTTTGCCTATACAATAGTTGGCAAGTTCGTTGACGCAGATGAAGAGCGCATTGGTTCGCGCCGCAATCTTGAAGGCATCCCCCACATGATCGCCGTGGGCATGGGTCAGAATGATGAAATCGGCGGCAACATCAGATGATGAAAAGGTTGCCGTCGGGTTGTCATCGAGAAACGGATCAATGAGGATACTCTGACCGGCATCGGTGGTAATCTGAAAGGATGAATGGGAAAAGTATCTGAGTTTCATCACTGCCTCCTTCTATTTCCATGGGTTGGGGAGTTTGGCCGATCAGCGGGCAACCAGAACCCCCTTAACCGGACCGTAGGCTGATTCACACACACAGGGCGTACCAGGTGGCCCTTCCTGCCGCAGGGTACACCATAACAGTTCAGTTTGACAAATGTTTGTTAATTCCCGCAATCGCCCATGGGTGTCCGGCCGCTTCGGCCGCACCTGTTCTTCCTCCTTCACAACGGGCCGGTCCTTTGTCTCACCACAAAGCTTATCAATTTTATATTCACTCATCCCCGTGTCACGAAGGGTCTGTTTATCACGGGCAGTGCATTCACCGTAGGCACTACCGGCAATAAAAAGTATAAGAAGAAATAATCCTTGTATGGTTGAGCCCAGCATAGATACTCCTCTTACTCTGTTGGCCAAACAGAAAATTGTTGTTGGAGGAAGCAGACACTAAAAAGCAGAAGATCCTTACCGAAGGCAATACTCCTCGAATACCCATTGTGAGCAATAGTACCAATAAGTCGAAGCAAGAAACATGCAAACAATATTTCCAAAAGGAAATATAAAAGACCTTGCCCACCTCTCATAATGCAATATAGTCGCAGATTCGAGCACACTCTTATCCACTTCCGATGAGGACTACGATGAAGCACATACTTATCAACACATCTCTTTGTTTGTTATTTGTTTTTTGTAGCAGCACAAGGGCTTTTACCGCATCCCTTGAAACGGTCTTCGTTTCCATTTTGCCGCAAAAATACTTTATGCAACAGATTTGCAAGGACAGCCTCAACATCGAGATAATGGTTGCACCCGGGGCAAGCCCCCACACCTATGAACCAAAGCCCTCACAGATGAAAAAGCTCGCCGCGAGCCGGGCCTATTTTGCCATCGGCCTGCCTTTTGAGACCACCTGGCTCGACAAATTCATCGGCGTCAATCGACAGTTGAAGATTTCGACACCGCTGCTGGAATTGAGAAAATCGCCATGATGGATCATCACGAAGAGGGGGAGGATGAACACCACGGACTTGATCCACATATCTGGCTGTCGCCCGCCCTCGTCAAAAAGCAAGCAGCAATTATGCAGGAGGCACTCACAGAACTCTTCCCGGACAAGGCCTCCTTCTTTCAACAAAACCTGATCACATTCACCAAGAAAATCGACCTCCTTGACGCTGAGTTGCGGGCTCTTCTGCAAGGCAAAGAAGGCATGCGGTTCATGGTCTTTCACCCCTCCTGGGGATATTTTGCCAAGGAATACGGTCTCGAACAGGTGGCCGTGGAAATAGAGGGCAAGGAACCGAAACCCAATCAGCTGCGGAAACTGATCGAGCAAGCCAGGGCAGAGAATATTCACGTCATCTTCGCCCAACCCCAACTTTCCACAAAAAGCGCCAGACTACTGGCCGGGGAGATCTCCGGCGAGGTG
>JAHJLI010000005.1 GCA_018821785.1 Pseudomonadota bacterium | reverse complement strand
CCATTTTCAAAGTTGCTTTAAATGGCTCGTCCCTGTCAACTTCAGCCTCTACGCCATATGCAAAAATATTACTGTTCGGATCGATTGAGATATACCAGCAGCGTAAAGATACCTCTTTTTGTTATCGTTTTTTTTACGCTGTTTGTCTTGCTCCATATGACTCCATCTGCGCGAGCAGATGATAAAGGCGAAAAGCTGTACGCAGCAGTGTATAAAAACGATGAAACTGGGGTGAAAAATCTTATCAATAATGGGGCCAATGTTAACTATCAAAATGAAGAAGGGCTTTGGACCTGCCTTCATCTCGCCGCCGAGTCAGGCTTTACCAATATAGCCGAATTGTTGCTTGCTGCCGGTGCTGCAGTTTCGCCTCAGGAGAGCGATGGCTGGACGCCGCTTCACTTTGCCGCGTATAGCGGTCATGCTGCCTTAGTTGAACTTTTACTCGCCCGAGGTGCACGACTCGACCTCAAGACTTCCACGGGCCATACCCCCCTGGATTTTGCCGTTCAGACAAACCACAATGGTATCGCAGACCTCTTGTCTGCAAAAGGGGGTAAAGGGGAGGCTTTAGACGGCAATCTCTATAATGCTGCATCCAGTGGTAACTTAAAAGAGGTCCGGAACCTCATTAAACAGGGCGCGAACATCGATTTTCAGACGCCGGAAGGCTACACCCCCCTGCACATAGCCGCTTTTTCCGGATACTCCGAAATCGTCCAATTTCTGCTGGCAGGCGGGGCGAATAAGGAGTCCTCAGCAAAGTTCGCCTACACCCCGCTGACATCGGCTGCAAAACAAGGACATGCCGATGTTGTTTCAATTTTGGCTGAAGCCGGCGCGGACGTCAATCGACCCACATCTAACAAGCTGACAGCGCTTCATCTTGCCGCAGCCGATGGTATGATCGATGTGGCCAATGTTCTGCTTGACCATGGCGCTGACCCGAACGGCAGTGGCAGCACCAACCTGCCGTTGTCCTATGCCGTGCAGAACGGACACTTGCAGATGGTAAAGCTCTTGGTCAAGCGCGGCGCCAAAATTAATCCCGATGGTGATTGGGGTGTTCTCACCCCCCTGCATCTTGCGGCAAAGACCGGAAACCTTGAGATGACCAAGCTGCTTCTTTCGCTCGGGGCGCAACCAAATGTTTGGAACTACAAAAAAGAGACACCTCTTGATATTGCCGAGGCCGCTAATAACAAAGAGCTAGTACAATTTCTGAAGAGCAAGGGCGCTCGGAAGGGCCAAGACATTGATCTGGTCCGTAAAATAAAAAAATAGCGGCGGTATGTGCTCTTCCGTTATTTCTGAAAAAACAGGAAGTGTCCCTATTTATATTAAAAACCGGCAAATATTTTTTGTAAGTGACTAAAAAAGGGTAGTCTCTTTTAGCTTTAAAGATTGATGGAGGAAACGGTCGAGTTTCCGCTGTACCCTGCCGTATACCGTATCAGCAGGATATTGCCCTAATGCATTCGCTTCACCGGCTGGAACTCCGGTCAGAATCTCGATTCCTTCCTTGATGCTGCTGATCCGATAGATATGGAACCGACGCTTTTCGATGATCTCAACCAGCTCCCGCTTGAGCATCAGGTTGTTGACATTGGCGGCGGGAATAATGACTCCCTGTGTGCCGGTTAAACCTTTACTCTGGCACACTTCGAAAAATCCCTCTATCTTTTGGTTGACCCCACCGATGGCCTGAATTTTCCCCTTTTGGTTGACCGATCCGGTAACGGCGAGGCCCTGATGGATAGGCAGGTCCGCAAGACTCGACAAGATTGCGTAGAGCTCGGTGGAAGAGGCGCTGTCCCCATCAACACCGTCATAACTTTGCTCAAATGCCAGGCTGATGGACAGATTGAGAGGGGTTTTCTGGGCAAAAACACGGCCTAAATACCCGGAAAGCACCATCACGCCTTTGTCATAGGTCGCCCCGCTCATTTCAGCTTCACGTTCGATATTGATGATGCCGCTGGGGCCCATGAAGGTTTCGGCGGTGATTCGGGTCGGTCTGCCGAAGGCCAGTTCTCCCACTGAAAAGACTGCCAAACCGTTGATCTGGCCAATGACCTCTCCGGCAACATCAATCATAATGGTGTTATCGACGTAGGATTCGTGTATTTTTTCTTCGTAGAGATTATTACGGAAACGGTGCTCACTGAATGCCTTGTAGGTGTGGGTCTCGGTTGCCAGTTTTTTCCCTTCTAGGCGAGCCCAGTATTCAGCCTCCTTGATGATGCCGACGATGGGGCCGAATCGCAGTGACAGCTTCCTCTGATTGGCGACAATCTTGCTGCTGCATTCGATAATAGAGGCAACACCTTTGCGGTTGAAAGGCAGCAGACCCTCCTGACGGCATACCCTGGCGATAAAACGGGCGTACAACTGCATGGTTTCCGGGCTGCGTAGGGTTTCGTAATCAAAATCGGCCCGGACTTTGAAGTATTTATTAAACTTAGGGTCTTCATTCTGCAGCTGTTCAAAGAGGCTGTAATCACCCAGCAGTATGATCTTGAAGTCCATGGGGATGGGCTCTGGTTGAAGCGAAACCGATGCCGGGCCCATTTCGGAAGGGATCTCCTCAAGTGTGAGCATTCGCGTCTGCAAGGTTCTTTTAAGGGCTTCCCAGGCTTGGGAATTCACCAGGAGAGATTCCAGCTCTATGATCAGATAGCCGCCGTTGGCCTGCATAAGAGATCCCGCCCTCACCATCGTGAAATCAATAGCCTGGTTTTCCAGATTGGAGCGTTTTTCAATCTGTCCGAACATGTTTTTATAATTGGGATTGGGTTCGAAGATTACTGGTGCTCCGCTTCTATTGCCCTGAGCCACAAGAACGTTGACGCGATACCTGTCAAAATTTGGTTTTTCGCTTGTTTCATAGGAGTGGTCAGCACCCTGGCCGTCACTGTCGGCTCCGATGAAATTGTCAAGATCGTCGACAATTGAGGTCTGCAGCTGGGACAGATATGCCTGGACTTCAAGGTTATCTTTGTATTCGGCACGCAGGCTGTCGACGCGGGCGCCGATGACTTTATTGGCCAGTTCTTCAATCAGCTCATCAAGAACCTTGTCCTGGGTCTGGTTTATCTTGTTGATCTCCCCCTCGATTTTTTGCAGTTCCCCTTGAATGTCCCGCATGGCCACTTCCAGATTGTTTCTTTCTTCCAGTGGCAGCTGGTCGTACTCTTCCTCGGTGAAAGGGCGGTTATCCGTCATCGGAACCGAGCGATATCCCCCATCGGTCTTGATGAGCTGCAGGCCTTTCTGGGCTGTAAGTCTGTTAAGTTGCTCCATCAGGATGAGTTGCTGCCCAGCACCACGGGATTGTATCTCCATAATCTTGCCTTTTACGCTGCGATTCTGGAATTTTTTTACGAGGCGCAATTGCAGGTTATTGATCAGGCGGTTAATGGCCTTGGCAAATCCATAACCTTTCCCCGGTGCCAGTCGGATGGCATGAGGACGAAACTCATCCTTGAAATTGTTGACCATACACCAGTCCGATGGGGTGGGTTGCCCGGAGGCGTACTGAGTGATGAGGTCACGGACGATGGTCTGTTTGCCGGTTCCTTCCTGGCCGGTAACAAATATATTGTAGCCACGCCCTTTCATGCCCAGACCGAACTGGATTGCCGATACGGCTCGTTCCTGGCCGATCACTTCGTTCAGGGGTGTAAGTTCTGCCGTGCTTTTAAAGAGAAATTGATCTGAATCACAGCGTCCTCTGAGTTCAAGGGAAGACAGGCGGTACTTTTCAAACATGGCATCTCCTTCCTACTCTACCTATTTATCCGTAAAAGCGAATAAAATTACCCCCCTGCCGGCACATCAGTCGCGATACGCAGCGGTATACTCCCTGAATAACTCCATAACTCTCAGGGTGCGGCTGCCCGGTTCGCCGCCGCCGATGCTCATCGAGTCGATGGTGACCACCGGTGCCACCTCTTTGACCGACGAGGTCAGGAAGGCCTCGTCTAAAAGGCGAATCTCATCTTTGTGCAGTTGTCGTTCCTCAACCTCGAATTCCTGGCGAGCAAGCTGCAGGACCACCTGGCGAGTAATGCCTGGCAGGATCCGGTTGCAGGGTGGGGTGATCAGGGTGTCGCCGCGCAGGGCGACGAGGTTGGAGGTGGTTCCCTCCAGCAGATACCCGTCCCGATCGACATAGACCGCCTCGATGGCTTGGTGGCTGCGGGCCTCCGCCTGACAGAGGATGGCAGGGATGTAATTGATTGATTTGGCACCCGGCATGAAACGGTCCACATGGCAGGTGATAACCTTGGCCCCATCGGTGTACCACTCTTCCGGCATCGGTTTGACTGGACCGATCATCACCATAAGCCTAGGCGAATCGCCTGGGGTTATGCCGTCCTGGCTCATGCCGCCGGTGACAACGATGCGGATATTGCTCTCAAGGTGAGTGTTCCGAGCCAGGGTCTCCCTGACGATTTCAGTCAGAGCAGCCGGCGTGTGCGTTAGCTGTAGACCGATCAGTCGTGCCGAGCGCTGAAGGCGCAGGAGGTGGTCGTCCAGATGAAAGGGGACGCCATTATAGGTTCGCAGAAAATCAAAAACACCATAGCCGCGGAGAACTGAAAGATCTTCGACGGGAATTTTTGCCTGGTGGTCTTCGACGAATTGACCGTCGATATAATAAATATTCATGGGTGTGTCCTTTTCGGAGTTATTCGGCAAATGGGGGTTCTTGCCCTTTTGCCTTGCATTTTTGTATATGTCCCTCAACTGCTTTTTGAAAGTCTGCCTCAAGCTTCTCAAAGCTTTTACCGCTGTAGGTGATCTCCTCATCAATGAAGAGAATCTTGCCGTATAACGTATAGTCGCTGGTGTTTACCTCGATAGTCCCGTGGTAGCCTTTATGAACTATGGTTTTTTGTGCCACAACTGCTCTCCCTGTAGTGTATTTG
>JAHJLI010000290.1 GCA_018821785.1 Pseudomonadota bacterium | reverse complement strand
TTTTTACTTGAATCATAGATGGTCACCGAGTCAATTTTGAGTCCCTGCGTAACCCCTTTAACGATGCCGTCAAGGAGTTCAAATTGCTCGGGATTGCGCAAGGCGATGCCACCGTAGCGAATAACAGCGGGGAGGACGAAACGGCGAAACACTTGTTGGTTGAGGTTTTCCGCGAGCAGAAGAGAATACTCTTCGTTCTGTTCCAGCATAACCTTACGGGCATTTTCGGAAATCAACCAAGAGAGGAGAAGAGTAAATACGAGAATAACGCCTAGACTGGAAAAAGAGAAGTATTCAACCAGCTTAAAAGGTTCGAGACCAGCTAAAACCTTTTGTTTTTGCATTGAGTTGAGAGCCTGGACCGTCTTTTCCCCTTTAGCCATAACACATTATTTTCAGATCAGAAACGGCCGTCCTGTTCCCCTTTTCATTTCCGGCAAAGTGGAACAGAACGCAGGAAACAGCTCAAATGCACCTCATGGCCGCTGGTCGCGCCAATCAGTTGGCGTTTTTACGAAGATACGTTGGAGTCTCAAGATAATCATCGTTCCAGTTCAAGGCACTTCCTGCTTTTCCCTCCGGAGGATTGGAAGATCCGAGGCTGTCAAAAGATTCAAAATTTGATCCAGGCAGGCGGGAAACCTGCGGGTTCCGATTCGGCGGGGCTGGTGAACCTTTGATAGCTGGCTCAGCTTCTTTAAGCGGGGCCAGCTTTTTCTTCCGGGTATCAAGAGGAGTGATGGTATCTTTTTTTTCGATCATCGCCCCGACTCCCGTTGCAATTACGGTGACATGCAGCTCATCGCCGAGGGAATCATCATACAACGCCCCGATTACCACCTTGGCATCATCATCGGCTTTCTCCTGAATCATTGCTGAAGCCTCCATGAACTCTGCCATAGTAAATGACTCTTGAGACGCGGAAATATTTATCAACAGGCCTCTGGCGCCGTCTATGCCAAAATCCTCAAGGAGCTGGTTGTCGATAGCCTTTCTTGCTGCCTCTACCGCACGATTTTCTCCAGTAGCAGAGCCTGAACCCATTATCGCCGGTCCCACCTCCCGCATGACGGTACGCAAGTCGGCAAAATCAGCATTGATCAATCCAGGCACATTAATGAGATCGGTAATTCCTTTAACCGCCTGAAGCAAAACGTTATCCGCCATCGCCAACATGTCGGATAATTTACTGTTTTTTTGCATAATTGACAGCAACCTGTCATTGGGAACGGTGATTATGGTGTCTACGTATTTCTGTAGTTCCTGCCATCCTTCTTCTGCATTACGGGTTCGAAATTTTCCTTCAAAGCTAAAGGGTTTGGTGACCACAGCCACAGTCAGAGCGCCAAGCTCACGGCTCACCTTAGCCACTATCGGAGCGGCACCCGTTCCTGTGCCTCCCCCCAATCCGGCAGTGACGAAGACCATGTCACTGCCTTTCAGGGCATTTCTAATTTCCTCAAGAGATTCCATTGCAGCCATATTGCCGGTTTCCGGATCTGCACCTGCACCAAGTCCTTTGGTGATACCCGGACCAAGCTGTATACAGACATCGGCTTTTGACTGATTCAATGACTGCCTGTCAGTATTGGCTGCAATAAACTCGACACCCTGAAGCCTATTGACTACCATCGTGTTGATAGCATTACCGCCGCCACCACCGACGCCAATTACTTTCACGACCGCAACGCCTTCTGATTCTGCCATCCTGAACGGCATGTTTACCCCCTGATCAACTCATTGAACTCGCACCACCTTATCGGTGATAAAAGCAGAATATTATCAAAGTACTATATAGCACTCTGCGGGTGCCACTCAAACAAAAAACGTAAAAATCACATGATTTTTTTTATCCAATTGCGCATCTTGCTGAAAACACCATTATCTTGTTGCCCCATCTCATGTTGCTTTTTTCTGCCAAAGATTACGAGTCCTGCCGCCGTTGTGCAACGAGGGTTATACAGTTCTTCAACTTTCCCCGTCAGACCGATCGGATATCCTATCCGAACCGGCAAATCGAAGATCTGTTCTGCCAAATCTACAATATTTGTCAAAAGAGCCGTTCCGCCGGTCAGAACAATTCCACCGTTAATTTTGTTTTTTTGACCCGAGGCGATTAATTCCCGATCAAGAATCTCAAGAATCTCGATAATCCGAGCCTCAAGAATATCCACCAGCACCTTTTGGGTTACCTTGCGTGGTTCACGATCGCCGACGGTCGGAACTTCGACCACGAAATTCGGTTTCACAACCGAAGACAGCGCACCACCGAAATCTTCTTTCAACCATTCTGCATCCTGCAAAGGGGTGCGAAGTCCGACCGACAGGTCGTTGGTGAGATTGTGGCCACCAAGGCCAATTTCACATGTATGCCGAATTGTCCCATCGCAAAAAACCGCCAGATCTGTCGTCCCGCCACCGATATCGACAAGGGCTACGCCCAGTTCCATCTCATCTTTGCTGAGAACCGCACTGGCGGAAGCAATCGATTCAAGAACCAATTCAGCCACCTCCAACCCGGCTTTATTACAACAAGTAACCAAGTTATGGACGGCACCGATATCAGCCGTAACAATATGAACATTGGTTACCAGTCGAACACCGGTCATGCCTATAGGGTTCTGAATGCCGGTATGGTCATCAACCATGTACTCCTGCGGCATTACATGAATAATCCGCTGATTTTCGGAAATCTTAACGGTTCTTGCCGCAGACACTACCTCATCGATATCGGCCTGTTTGATCTCCCTGTTGTTAATAGCCAAAATACCGGGACTATTGAACCCCTTGATGTGGTTTCCAGCGATGCCCACGTACACGTACACCGACCGGAGATCACAACCAGCCGATTCTTCAGCCAGGATTACGGCTTGTCGAATCGAATTGACCGTGCTTTCAATATTGACAACCACGCCCTTTTTCAAACCCTTGGAAGGCACTGTGCCGACGCCAATAACCTCCACCCGGTCATCGAACATTTCCCCAACAACACAGCAAATTTTGGTTGTTCCTATGTCGAGACCGACCACCAGTTCCCCTTGCTCATGCTTACGCGAGCCAACCCTCTCCGGGCTGATAGCGTCACTTTCGTCAATCACCGTTAATTCTTTCTTCTCTTCCATTCTTCTTTTACCCCGAGCCGCTCTCTACAACGAGCACCTTATCATTCAAGTAATCCATCTGGATATATTCAATCTGAGACAACATTTCCTTAGCATTTTGTTTTTTATACAGGGCCCTGAGCACCTGGATTAAGCGCGAATATTTTTGTTTAGTGCTACCATTTCCAAAAAAAATTGGAAACGGGTATTCGACAAGATACACCACCATTTCACCGGACTTGGTGACATGCAGTTCGGAAACCGAATGAGCGGGCAGATGTGGGTCATTGTCACGTACCTTGCGAAGAAATGTCAAAATCTCAGCTAACACCTTTTCTTTTAAAGGTAGATCAGTTATCTCCGTCAGGCCGGTAACAATTGGAAAATCGATGTCCGCTCCTAGATTAACAGAGGAAAATGCGATCCCATTATTATCAAGATACTGCAATTCTCCGCCCTCGACACCGGGAGAATGAAGAAGAGCCACCGGGGCGTTTTCTATTATTGATATTTGAACTTTTGCCGGCCAGTTCCTTTTTACCTCTGTTCGAGCCACCCACGGCACCGCGGCAATGCGCGCTTCAATCTGTTTACTGTCAAGAGTGAGGAGGTTTGTCTGATGAAGTATAATCCCAGAGGCATTCAATATTTTCTCTTTGGGTACAGCAGTACAACCGGTAATTTCTATCTTTCCTACCCTGAAAAAGGCTATCGACTGCAGGCCCTGAAGTACTTTTTCCCCGCCTCCGAAAAGCCATGCCAGCGGCAAAGCTGTAAGCATCAAGATCAAAGCTCCAAACCTGGCATACATTTTAACCCTATCCACCGGCCGACTGTATTCTTCCTGGAACTCAGTCTTTTTTGACAGAATTCGTTGCCGTATATTTGCTAGACGATGTAACCGGTTTTTATATGGACGAGTCTCGGCCACAGCACCACGTATATGCAGATCGTTTGCAAAGGTCGCATACCCTTTTTTCTTTTTTCGAAATATCGAGACAAGGGTTTTTTTTATTCGGGTAAACAGCATCGCTATTCCTCATCCCGGTATTCGGGATAAGTGCTTTTTGCAGATTATTTTCTTGTTTTTTATCAACGAAGACAATCTGGAATGCACTAAATGAAATGTACTTCGGGCTCAAGAAAAACGCCAGAGTCTCTTTTTACTTTATCCTGAACAATTTGCATAAGCCGTAAAACATCAGAAGCGGTCGCGCCACCTGTATTGACGAGAAAATTGCAATGCCCCTCGGATACCATGGCTCCGCCCACCCTCAACCCTTTCAACCCGCTCGCCTCTATCAGCCTGCCGGCACTGTCATTCGGTGGATTCTTGAAGAAGGAACCTGCATTGGCATATTCATTTGGCTGTGTCGCCTTCCTTTTCTCTTGCAAGGAGCTGCAATAGGCCCGGATTGCCACGGTCTCACCGCGCTGCAACGCCAGTTCCGCCATTGCGACGACAGCCCTGCCCTGGTACCTGGAAAAATCTTTCCAACATCGATAGGAAAAGTTGAGATCCCCGGAAGAAAGATTGATCTCACCCTCGGCGGTCATCAATTTCACTCTTCGCAGGACGGAACCAATGTTTTGACCCCACGCCCCGGCATTCATGATAACCGCACCACCAAGTGTTCCAGGAATGCCGCAGCCAAACTCCAACCCGGTCAGTCCTCGTTCCGAACAGTGCCAGGAAAGCCTGGCGAGACTGCCGCCCCCGCCGCCCCGCACAACAACTAAACCGTCGTCACCGACTTGTTCAGAGACAGCAGCGAATTCTCCACCAAGACGAAGAATTACCCCAGAGAAACCTTCATCCCGCACCAGCAGATTGCTCCCTTTGCCGATAATCCGCCAAGGAATACTCCCCTCGGCCAGAAACCATAGGAGGGGCTGCAACTCGCTCAGTTGATGGACATTTATTAAAGCCTCGGCCAGCCCACCTATGGCAAACGTGGTGTAGCGGGACAGGTCGCACTGCCACTGCACCGGTTGTGAAACCAGCTCCGCCAGTCTTTTTTGCTGCCCCTGATTCACCCCTTCTTCCCTCTCCGTTGCTGTAACAGGCTGAGCAGTTCTTCTCCTACCCTGACAATGTTTCCAGCCCCTAATGTCAACACCAAATCGTCTTTTTCGATCATTGTCGACACCTCGACCGCCATCTTATCAACATCGCCGATGTAGCGGGTATTGCGTTGTCCATGTTGCATGGTTGCAGCCAGCAGACTCTCGCTGGTTACCCCCTCCAGGGGCTGCTCACTGGCTGCATAAATATCGGTCATAATAAGATAGTCTGCCTTGTGAAAGCAGGTCTGAAACTCTTTAAAGAGAGCCTTGGTCCTTGAATAACGATGTGGCTGAAAAAGAACCACCAACCGTTTCTCCGGCCAGGCCTGCTTGATTGCCCCAAGAGTCGCCCGAATTTCCGTAGGATGGTGGCCATAATCATCGACCACGGTAATGCCGTCGACCTCACCTTTCTTCTGCATTCGCCGTTGCACCCCTGCAAAGCTCTGCAAAGCGCCCTGGATCTTTTCGAAAGGCAGTTCCAGTTCCAACCCGACACAAACAACAGCCAGGGCATTGTACACGTTGTGCATACCTGGTGGTGCAATGTGCAGGCTTCCCAACTCACCCGCCACATTTTTCACCATGAAATGTACCCGTCCATCTTTCCAGGTAATATTCTCCCCGTAGACATCAGACTGCGGAGTCAACCCGTAAGTGATGATTCTTTTTTTGATGGCTGGGAGAATATCAGCAATACTCGGGTCATCGAGACAGACGATTGCAGCACCGTAAAAGGGAATCTTATCGATAAACTGCAGGAAGGTGTGCTTGATATGGTCAAGATCTCGATAATAATCGAGATGTTCAAGATCAATATTGGTAATAACCTCAAGCACCGGCGAAAGTTTCAGAAAAGAACCGTCACTCTCATCGGCCTCCGCTACCAGAAACTCCCCATCGCCAAGCTTGGCATTGCCGCCGAGGGAATCTACCTTACCACCGATGACAATGGTCGGGTCGAGGCCGGCGTGAGAGAGCATCCAGGCGACCATGGACGTAGTCGAAGTCTTGCCATGGCTACCGGCAATGGCAATTCCATACTTTTTCAAGCGCATCAATTCAGCGAGCATCTCCGCCCGCATAATCACCGGGATGTTACTTTCCTTGGCCTTCACCACCTCAGGATTATCGGGAGAAATGGCCGAAGAAGTCACCACAACGCTTGCCCCTGCAATCCAAGCGCCATCATGTCCTTGATAAATGTGCCCCCCTAACCTGGCAAGATTTTCCGTAATACCGGTACTGTGGAGATCCGAACCCGACACCTTGTAACCAAGATTCAGTAACAGCTCGGCAATACCGCTCATGCCGATGCCGCCAACTCCAACAAAGTGAATATGTTTGGTTTTTCTATACATCAGTTGCCTTTCATCTTCATAACCTGTAGACAGCATTCCACAATTTTTTCAGCGGCATCAGGAAATGCCAGCTTTTTCATGGCCATGCCCATAGTGATGAGTTTATTTTCATCGTATATCAGTTGTGCGATATCTTCGGCCAGTTTTTCGAAGGTCAGCTCACTTTGCCTGAGCACTATCGCCCCGCCACCCGCAGCATAATGGTTGCCATTCTTTTCCTGATGATTGTCGGCAGCGAAGGGATAGGGAATAAGAATGGCCGGTTTTCCCAATACAGCAACTTCCGCAAGAGTGGTGGCACCAGCCCGCGAAACCAGCAGGTCGGCCTGGCTATAAATATCTGCCATATCGTTGAAAAAAGGCTGAACCTCCGACTCAATTCCTCGAGCAACATAGATCTGTTTGATTCGCTCCAGATCCTGATCTCCGGTTTGGTGAATGACCCGAAGACCCTTAATTACATTGTCCGGCAAACTCTGCAAGCCCTCCGACACCAGCCGGTTGATTGGTTGGGCTCCTTGACTGCCTCCCAGCACCAACAGGGATTTTTTGCCATTAACACGCATCGGCTGAGGCATTTTCTTGGCCAAATCGAGAATATTCCTGCGCACCGGATTACCGGTATAGGATATTTTTTTTCCAGGAAATTCACCTGCGCTTTCCGGCAAAGACAGACACACCCTGTCGACAAAAGAGCCAAGTTTTCTATTCGCCAATCCCGGAACGGAGTTCTGTTCGTGGATGATCGTCGGAATGCCAAATATTTTCCCTGCGACCACAACCGGTCCAGTGACATATCCCCCAACACCGAGGATAATGTTCGGTCGAAAATGGCGGATAATCCTGCCTGCCTGATAAAAGGAGACAGGCAGTACTGCAAGAGCCTTAAGGAGCTCCAATGGGCTCTTGCCCTTCAACCCGTAACACCTGATACTGTCACTTGCAAAACCATAAACCGCAAGGCTTCTGGTATCCAATTTCCGCCGTGTGCCGATAAAAAGTACCTGGGTTTCGGGCATCTGCCGCAAAAACTCCTGGGCAGCGGCCACCGCCGGAAAAAGATGCCCACCCGTTCCACCACCGGTCAGGAGCAACCGAATATTTGGCAGTTTTTCCTTCAATTTTTACCGCTCTCCAGGATTTTTTTTCGGGCTGCCTGCAAGGCCAGCACCTCTTTTTTGAACTCATTTCCCCGATGACCATAGCTGGTAAACATGTCAAAACTTGCACATGCCGGAGAGAGCAACACCACATCACCCGGCCTTGCCGATCCAGCAGCAATAGTTACGGCTTCCTGCATCGACTGTGCCGGCAAAGTTGTAACCACATCGGCCAGGGCCTCTTCCAGCAAAACCGCTGCCTCGCCTATCACTACCAGTTGCCGTACCCGCTCCGTCACGGCCTTCCTCAACAAACGGTAATCGTCGCCTTTGTCACGGCCACCGGCAATAAGGATGACATTGCCGGGAAACTGCTCCAGGGCGCCAAGCACCGCTCCGGTATTAGTCGCTTTCGAATCATTATAGTAGCCAACGCCTTCCACTTCAGCAACAAACTCGATCCGGTGCGGCAGCAAGCGAAATTTTTGCAACCCCTGGAGAATCTGTTCCGGAGTGCAGCCGAGCCTACGTGCGGCAAGTATCGCTGCAGCACTGTTTCTCAGACCGACACTGTTGGCCAGTGCAGTTGCGGCAAGCGGGTATTCTTCCGTCTTCTCTGCCAGGGTCAGGCGTATCAGGTCTCTATCGATTACTGCGGTAGCGGTTTTTGCCACGCCAAAGGTTTGGACATCGCCTGTCAAATATTTGGACAATTCCAGACACAATGAATCATCGCCATTGATGACTGCCAATGCCTCTTCTTTTTTATGGGCAAAAAGTTGCATTTTCAATCGTCCATATGCTTCAAGACTGCCATGACGATCGAGATGATCTGGAGTGATGTTCAGTAACACCCCTACATCAGCAGAAAAATTACCGGCACTTTCGAGCTGAAAACTGGAAACCTCAACAACCGCCATATCATATTTTTCCTGATGGCAGAGAAATTCATAAAGAGGGATGCCGATATTGCCGCCGACGAAAACCTTCTTACCGGAAGCGGACAAAAGCTCGCCTATCAGGGTTGTCACCGTGGTTTTACCGTTGGTGCCCGTGATTGCCACCACCGGCAATTGCAGCTGCCCTGCGGCCACTGCCAGCTCACCGGCCAGTTTTACTCCAGCGACTTGCAGCGACTTGATGAGCGGCGAGGCAAGATCCACCCCGGGGCTTACAAGAACTACATCAGCCTGTTGCAAAAAATCATAGGTGTGGCCACCTGCCTCCCAGCTTACCCCGGTTGCTGATAAAAAGGCACCTTCTTCTGCGACAAACTGCTGTTCCGTTCGAATGTCCGACACCCGCACTTCGGCACCACACTGCAGGGCGTATTTGGCCGCCGCACGACCGGAAATTCCCAATCCGAGAATGGCAACTTTTGTGCCTGCAGATATCAACTTTGATTGTTTCATCGCAGCTTCAGAGTGGCAATGGCAAAGAGCCCGAGAATAATAGAGACAATCCAGAATCGCACGACAACCTTCGGTTCATGCCAGCCTTTCTTTTCGAAATGATGATGAAACGGGGCCATTAAAAATATCCGTTTACCGTTGGTCAATTTAAAATAACCAACCTGCATGATAACCGACAGCGCCTCCATCACAAAGATTCCGCCGACAATCGCCAGGAGAAATTCCTGCTTGATGATAATGGCGATGGCACCCAGAGCACCGCCTAGGGCAAGGGCACCGACATCACCCATAAACATCTGGGCCGGATACGCGTTAAACCAGAGAAAGCCGAGACATGCCCCGACAATGGTGCCGCAAAAAATAGCCAGTTCACCGCTCCCTGCGACGTAAGGTAACTGCAGGTAATCGGCCAGAACCACATGACCCGCCAGATAGGAAAAAACCAGATACACAGCAGCGGTCACCACGGTTGGTCCGGCGGCAAGACCATCGAGTCCGTCGGTAAGATTAACCGCATTCGAGGAACCAACAATAACCAGGACGGCAAAAACTACATAAAACCAGCCTAGATCAGGGCGTAGATTTTTGAAAAATGGAAAACTTAAATGCCCATCAAAGCCCGGATGCAGAAAGATGGCAAGGCCAACAACAGATGCACCAATTATCTGTAAAATAAGTTTACCTTTAGCACTCAATCCTTTGGAATTATTTTTCTTTACCTTACGATAATCATCGACAAAACCAATCCCGCCATAAAACAGAATGATAAAGAGCCCCAGCCAAACCTGCCATATATCAAGACGGGCCCAGAGGAGAGTTCCGACGGTTATTGCCGCGATAATCAACAGCCCGCCCATTGTCGGAACCCCCTGTTTTGCTAAATGCGACGCTGGGCCATCATCGCGAATAACCTGGCCGATTTGAAAGCGGCGCATGGTGCGAATAAAAAGAGGTCCAAATATTACTACGATCAGAAAAGCGGTGACTGCGGCCCCTATTGACCTGAAGGTAATATATCGAAATACATTTAAAAAATTCAGATCAGTATGGAGAGGATAGAGGAAATGGTACAACATAATCTCAGTTACTCACGAGGTAAATTATTAAGCGAAAAAAGAATACCAAACAACATGATCAGGCACCTTCGTCAATGAGTTTTTCCACAATGGTTTCAAACCGCAATCCACGCGATGCCTTTACCAGGATCAGATCATCTTTTCCAAGCTTTTTTGCCGCGACCATCTCTTTTATCCATGCAACCGCCCCATCCTTGTCTGCGAAGGTGCGAAGCCTCTCCGGCGAAAAGCCGGCGGAAAGGGCCCCCAGCTTTACGTCATTTTTGAATTCTCCTACTATTCCAACATGTTCAATTTTTAGTTCTGCAATCAGACTACCAATAGCGAAGTGGGCAGGCCTTGAGGTCTCCCCGAGTTCACGCATGTCACCAATAATTGCTACAGCGATATTCCCGGCCAACTGCTTGAGGGTTTTCAAACCGGCCGCCATTGATGCTGGATTGGCGTTATAGGTATCATTCAGGATGGTGAAGCCAAATTTACTGCGAAGCATCTCCATGCGTTTGGCCGGTGGACGATAGTCTCCGAGGCCGGCGGCGATTTCCTCAAGGCTCGCTCCGGCTGCGGTGGCAATGGCGGCTGCGGCAAGAGCGTTTGCGACATTATGCTCACCGGCGGTAAACAGATGAATTGCTGCGGTGAGCAGCTGATAGTGCAGGGTGAAGGTGATTGCCCCGCCTGTATCAAAGAAAATATTGGAAGCCCAAAAATCAGGCTTCGTTTTCATCTTTTCGCCTCTTACCGCAAAGGTCATTTTTTTCTGCTGGTATTTCCCTATAAGCTGAGAGACCCATGGGTCGTCAAGGTTGACGATGAGGGTTGCTGTCGCTTTTGTTGCAGCAAAAAGCTCCTCTTTTGCCCGAGCGACACCTTCGATCGAGCCCAGGCCTTCGATATGAGCGGCATGAATGTTGGTTATACAGCTGATGTCTGGATCGGCTATTTCGGCAAGCCGGAGTAATTCTCCCGGTCTATTCATTCCCATCTCCAAAACCACAGCCCGATTATCAATAGATAATGGCAGGAGTGACAAAGGCATACCGATAAGATTATTAAAATTGCCCAGAGTCTTTCGAACACAGTTTTCAGGATAATCCGAACCGACCGGCCACTTTCGGGCAAGAATCGCGGCAGCCATTTCCTTGACCGTGGTTTTACCACAGCTGCCGGTTATGCCGATTATCCGTTGATCGCAAATACTTGACAGCATTTTCCGTCGAAACCCTGCCATGTCCCCGAGAGCTCGCTGGGTATCGGCAACAATGATCATGCTTGCCTCGGATCCCAGCAGTGCGACTGGAACATGTTCGACGACAAGGCATGATGCGCCGTTGGCTACTGCTTGTTCGAGAAAGTCATGGGCATCATGGTTTTCGCCTTTCAATGCCACAAAAATCCCTTTTCTGTTGCGCATCCGGCTATCGGTATACACCGAACCCAGCATGCCCTGGCCCTTTACTCCATGCGTCAGGGTTCCGCAGACAGCCAAAGAGACAAGCTCAGCGGTCCATGACAGAAGAGCTTTTTCCGCTTCCATTCGATCATCGAAAAATCGCTTGCCCTGGAGAGTCAACTGGTACTTTTCATGCCCCTTACCGGCAATGACGATGATATCCTCCTGGCCTGCAGCCTTGATAGCCTGTTCAATAGCACTCCGACGGTCGCGGATAGCCACATAACCATGCTCCTTCTGTCCTCGTAGCTCAAGCCAACGGCTGTCTTTCACTTCTCCCAAAAGGGGGGAGATTCCAGTAATTGCCTGGGCAACAATTTTGTCCGGATCCTCAGTACGTGGATTGTCATCGGTAACCACAACAACATCGCAAAGCCGTGCCGCGACCTCACCCATCAGAGGGCGCTTGCCTGTGTCCCTGTCACCTCCGCAACCAAAGACACAGAATAGCTCACGATGCGGTAAAGCCTTGGCTGTCAGCAGCACCTTCTCCAATGCATCAGGGGTATGGGCATAATCGACTAAAACCACAGGACCCCGCGAATTCCAGGTCGAACCGACAAAGATCCTTTCAAGCCTGCCGGGAGCACCGATTGCGGAGCTTAAAGCTTTACAGATCAATTTATCATCAATCTGCATTGCCAGGCAAAGGCCAAAGACGACGAGGATATTTTCGACATTAAACCTGCCGACGAGCGGGCTGGATAAGGTTTGCACGCCGAAAGGTGTCTCGATTTCCAAATCGGTTCGATCAATGCCCGACTGAAAACTCTTCAGGCGTACTTCAGCTCGTTCATTCTCTCCCCAACCAATTATCCGTTTTTCAGTCTTTTTGCATAGATCGTGGAGAGGCTGCAGCCAGCTCCAGCTGTCGCTTTCATCTTTCGGAACCGGCAGGACAGCTATCCCTTTGGTTTTCAGGTATTCGCTGAAGAGTTTCGTCTTAGCCTGCAAGTAAGCAGACATATCCGGATGATAATCGAGATGGTCGCGGCTCAGATTGGTGAAAGCTGCCGCCTCAAAAGTAATGCCCCCTATCCTTGCCTGATCCAAAGCATGCGACGACACCTCCATAATTACATGATCGACCCCGGCATCAACCATTTCCCGCAGCACCTGTTGCAGTATAAATGCCTCCGGGGTAGTGAACCGGGTATCAAGCACCTTGTGCGCACCGCTTTTCAGGGTGTACCGATTATTAATGGTCCCTACGACCCCAACATTCCACCCATTCTGCAGAAATATTTCTTCCAGCAGATAGGTAATTGTGGTTTTGCCATTCGTCCCGGTTATCCCCACACAGCAGAGCTTCTCCGCCGGCCGATGATAATAATTGGCAGCCACCGCAGCATAAGCTAAACGTGTGTCAGACACTTCAACAACTACCACATTGAGAGCCCTGAGCCGATTCTCGCTCACTCGCCCCGACTCACAAAGCAGCGCCGTACAACCGCTCTCTACCGCCTTTTCGAGAAAATCATGGCCATCGTTGACAACTCCCGAAAGAGCAACAAAAAGTGCGCCGAAAGTGACTGAACGTGAATCGGAAGTCACAGAAGTGATTTGCAGTTCATCTGGGGAGGTTTCACTGGGGGTGTGAAGAATCCTAAAGTTCAGGCCCAAAAGAAGGGAAGCGAGTGTTGGATGCGGTCGATGTAGCGACATTGGCGATTCTCCTCGCAAAAAATGGGCGCGTTGCCGGTGTTTTCCGGCTCATTGCTTTTTAACAGAAGCACCTTTCGAAAGCTTTTCCGGGATTACATCTTCACCCTTTTCGAGAATGATTGTGCACTCGCTTACTCCCTGCAGAGGTGCTCCGGGAGCAGGTTTTTGCGAAACCACCTTGCCTGTCCCCCGAATACTGATCTTCATATATACGCCCTGTAGAAGGCGAAGGCTCTTTCTCAGACTCTGTCCTCTAAGATCAGGCATTACCGTAAGCTTCTGATATTCTATGTTTTTTACATCTAAGGCCTTGTGGGGAGCTTGCAACTGATCTTTATCCCCAATATAATTTCCATCCTCGGACGATTCCGGCTCCACCACATCGGCTACGGTTTTAGCCACCTGCTGCAATACAGAAATTCTCTCAACCTTTTCTTCCACAATTTGTTCAAGAGTCATCGCTGATTTTCCGTTTTTGGGATTCGGTCCGTCCGCTTCCCGTTCAACCATCACCAGTAAATTCAAATCGTTGCCACCAGCTGGAATAGTTACAAGCAACAATTCGTTTATCAACAGATGGCGACTCGAACCTTTAAGTATCGTTACTGGTATCTCGTCCCGGAAAAAATATGAATTTGCAACTCCCTGCCTTGCTTGGCTCCGAAAAAGTTCCTCACTATCATAGAAATTAAAAAAACTCTTGTCTCCAACACGCTCCCCAGCCGAGTTTTCACCTAGTGAAAATTCGAACACCGATGCACCACCAACACTCTTTTGAACCACAAATGGTCTGACAGTTTTTCCTTCATTCTGGAGAACAGCAAATGCCGTGAGGATATTAAAAGGAGTAGCATACTCCGGTACCATTACAAGAAATGGCGACTGAGGAAGTACCTGCTGCTGAGCACCTTCCAACTTTTCTCCGGGTTGCATCGACATATGAAAATCGGTCAGGGGTTTGTCATTTAGCCCAAGCCATTCCCACAAACGGAGTTGATTGCCAAGATTACCTGCACTGGATCTTAAACTCCATGGAAGCCGTATCGACTCGTCGTGATCCTCGCCATGCAACAATGCCACATCTCTTAAAAATGAACGGAATTTGTCCGGCAATATAACAGGTATGACGAAACGATTAGCAAGCACCTCTTGGGAAAATTTGGCAAAATTATTGGGATCGAAACCAGGTAACTGGCTTCCCGCAATGACTTGCCCTGTGCGGCCCTCCATAATATAAGCCATTACCTGTCGGACCTTCTGCTGCTTTGAAGTCTCTTCAACCAATTTATCAAGGATGTCTTGAATCTTCAGGTCAAGGGTAAGAACAAGGTCCTGTGGAGAACTGAGGTGTACTTGCTCCTCAATTGGTCGTTTCCGACTAGCCAGAAGTCGATCGTAATACTGTTCGACCCCAGCCAAGCCTATACCGTTTTCGGCATACCCGATCAAATGAGCCGCCTGAGTACCATTGGGGTAGAACCTCTTCTCCTCTTTCTGCAGGTACACTCCCGACAACCTCTTGCTTTTTATTGCAATCTCCTGTTCCATACTGATATCCTCTGCAAGCCAAACCCGCAAAGAACCACTTTGCAATTTCTGTTGGAGCTCTTTTTCGTCGAGAGACAGTATTTCTCCGAGCACTTTCACGGTAGCCGAAACCGATTTCAACTCCTGAGTTCGAGCATAAAGCGAAACTCTATCTAGCGTCACTGCGATTTGCTTGAGATTTCTGTCATAAAATGTTCCGCGAGGAAAACCGACACCGGTCTCAAACGTTGTTGCCAATCCAATCAAATCTCTAATGTAAGTGACAACCCCAAATTTCTGTTCAAACTTCCAGGAAGCTATGCCAACTGCCGAAAAAAGCATAATATAGAAGAAAAACAGTCTGCCCCTCTGTCGGTTTTGCAATCTCGGGCGGGACTGTTTATTCATGATGTGTGAGGAAAGCTAGATTCTTTCCCTCTTCAGTTGATACGTTCGATCTGGCCAGGTGAAGCGGCGTATAGGGACAATTTGTCTGCAGCCATCAGGCTCACACGTTCGGGTGCATAGAGGCGAGCTCTTTTTGCCAACAAACCAATGTTCTTATCCATAAGCTCATGCCGTTGATTATCAATAGCTATGAGTGACCGTTCAACATCATCTACTGTCGATGCCAGGAACATGTTTGCCGCCAAAATAAAGGGAAGCATAGATAGTACTATTCTCCCCACGGCTTTCCACAAAATCAGACCGCCAGGCAGATCAAATACCCCCCTGGACTGCAACTGCTGCCGCACCCCAAGACTCGTAACAGTCCTAAGATATGAACCCTGTGTTATATTGTGAAAATTCATGAACTATCCCCCAAAAAAATTATTTCAATTTCTTTTCTGTGCAACCCTCAGCCTGGCACTACGCGACCTGGCATTCAAGACAGTTTCTGCCGAAGACGGAATTATCGGTTTTCCGGTCAATACTTCCAACATCTCATTATTTTTAAACTTCCTTTTCACAATCCGATCCTCAAGAGAATGAAAGGAAATGACGCAAAATCTTGCTCCCGGTTTGAGAAAAGCTACGGCGTCATCTAATATTCTGGCCAGATTTTCCAACTCCGTATTCACTGCAATCCGGAGTGCCTGAAACACCTTCGTGGCAACATGGATTCTTTTTGGATGAAAGCGTTTCGGAACCGCCTTTACAATGATCGAAACCAACTGCTTGGTGCTGCAAATGCGCTCTTTTTCGCGAAAATTGACGATTGCGGCGGCAATCGGTCGGGCCTGACGTTCTTCACCGTAGTAGAAAAAGATATCAGCCAGTTCCTGCTCCGAACATGTCGCGAGAATTGCCTGAGCTGATGTCGGATTTCGGCCATCCATGCGCATATCAAGAGTTTCATCGCGCTGAAAGCTGAAACCTCGATCCCCCCCCATATCGAGCTGGAGGGAAGATAACCCGATGTCAATCAACAACCCGTCTATCTCCCGGACGCCAGCCTCTTCAAGACCAACAGCCAATTCTGCGAAATTACGTCTTATAATTGTGATTCTTCCGGCAAACTGCTGCAATCGTTCGGCACTACAGCGAAGAGCGTTTTCATCCCATTCAAAAGCGACAACCTTGCCATCGGGCGCGGATCGCGACAAAATTTCCGCACTATGCCCTCCCAGTCCCAAGGTGCCATCGACATATATCCGACCGGCCTCCGGTTTAAGAAAGTGCATGCACTCCTCAACAAGTACCGAGCTATGAATCTGCTCCGCCGGGTGTATCTCTGCCTCTGTCACGAGATAATCCCCATCCTCGACAAACTCGCTTCATGCTCAACAAAGTTGTCACGGGTTGACTTCGTTTCTGCGATCCAGGCTTCTTTATCCCAGATCTCTACCCAGTCGAGCATGCCCGTAACCGTCACATCCTTTCCCAAGGACAAATCGTTTCGCAGATCGGGAGGAATGAGGATTCGCCCCTGCTTATCGAGAGTACATTCGACTGCACCTCCGACGACGTAACGAAAAAAACTTGAAATGCGGTTTTCACCACCCTGGGTCAACAGTTTTGTCTCCAAGGCCTCCCATTCGGACACCGGATAGGCTCGAAGATGATTGCCCCACGGCACCAACATCAGGTTTTCTGAGCCGCTTTGACGCAACACCTCACGGAATCGACTGGGAAAATTCAATCTCCCTTTCGCATCCAAGGTGTGTTCCGTCCTGCTCCGAAATCTGTTGTTGATCACTCAAGCCCCCAAAAACCTACAACTAACCACCCGCTCCCCCAATCACCCACTTTTCCCCACTACGATCTCATTTATATCATGCCACAAGAAGGTGTCAAGGAAAATATTCGATTAACTTCAACATGATAAGTGACTTAGAACAAAACCGACAAAACACAACATGCAGCGATTACATCAACACATTACACTACATATTGTAGTTAACTAACTAATCAGAGAACAACATCCCCAACACACGGAAACTGTTTTTTAAGACATTCTCTGAATAATTACTGAAACTTCAGAATATTTTTGCGAAACGTTGTGAATAGGGGATTTTCTGAGGTGTGGGGAAAGGTGGGTGGGGATACTGTAAAAAAAGCAAATGGGACGATTACGTTCACCGCAATCGCCCCATTTATTCCGGAAAAAGAATACAATAATCTGTAGTTATTCACTTAACCCCGATACACGGGATAAGTACGTTCACGAAACTCGTTCAGAAAAAACAAGAAACGAATCTCTAAGATACTAATATCTGAGAATAATCACCTTGACCGGTGAACCCATGCTCCGGGCCGGGAAATGAACCTGCCTTGACTTCCAGATCGTATTGCATGATGCTCTCTTTGATAACAGGAGCCATATCGCAATATTTTTTAACAAATTTTGGAATAAACTTATCAAACATGCCAAGCAGATCGTGGGTAACCAGCACCTGCCCGTCACAATTTACGCCAGCCCCGATACCGATTGTTGGTATTGAGATATTCTGGGTAATCACCTGAGCAAGTCCCGACGGAATACATTCCATGACTACCGCAAAAGCCCCTGCCTCTTCAAGACCCCTTGCTTCCGCCAGCAGCCTCCTGGCCGCATCAAGCCCCTTGCCCTGCAGCTTATAGCCACCCAGTTGACCTGCAGTCTGCGGTGTCAGACCGATATGGGCCATGACCGGTATCCCGGCATCAACCAAAGCCCTGACAACACCACACATCACCAGACCGCCTTCAAGTTTGACGGCATCACAGCCGGCTTCTTTCATAAAGCGCATGCCGTTGAAAACAGCGTCACGTTCACCGGTTTGATAGGCCCCGAAGGGCATGTCCCCAACGATAAAGGCATTGGGAGCCCCACGACGAACCGCTTTGGCATGATGCAGCATTTCCTCCATGGTTACCGGTACAGTGGAATCATAACCAAGCATCACCATCCCGAGGGAGTCACCGACCAGAAGGATGTCGACAACCCCGCAGCTGCTCAGCAAGCGAGCCATCGAGGCATCGTAGGCAGTGAGCATGGAAATCTTTTTCCCTTCTGTTTTCATGGACCTGATGTCTGAAACTGTTCTACGCATAATTGTATCCTCTTTATCAGGGGACCTCATTGTTGTCTCTCTTCCATTCTTCGAAAAGAGACTGCTGAATGGCTGCCTGCCGGGGAACCTTCCGCTGAAAATGCTCATACGCCCTTGCGGTGGCCACCCGACCGCGCGGGGTTCTTTGCAAAAAGCCTGATTGAATCAGAAACGGTTCATACACGTCTTCGAGGGTATTTTTTTCTTCACAGACAACCGTCGCCAGAGTCTCAAGACCAATAGGCCCACCCTCGAACTTATCAATAATGGTGAGCATCACCCTTCTATCCATATCATCCAGACCGAACTGATCGACCCCGAGAAGATTGAGAGCATCGTTGGCAACAGTTACATCAACCACAGCATGACCGCCAACCTCGGCAAAATCGCGCACCCGCCGCAGCAGCCGATTGGCGATTCTCGGGGTGCCGCGGGAGCGCCTGCCCAATTCCAGCGCCCCGGCCGGATCGATTTTCATACCGAGAATCCTCGCCGACCGCTGAACGATGATTACCAGCTCCTCGGGAGTATAAAAATCAAGGCGCAGGACAACGCCGAAACGGTCACGAAGGGGTGGAGTCAGAAGGCCGGTACGGGTCGTCGCCCCAACCAGGGTGAATTTCGGCAAATCCATCTTTACCGATCTGGCACCTGGTCCCTGGCCGATAATCAGATCGAGCTGAAAATCCTCCATGGCCGGATAAAGGATTTCTTCCACGACATGGTTGAGTCGATGGATTTCATCAATAAAAAGAACATCACCCTCCTGCAAGCTGGTGAGAATGGCCGCAAGATCCCCCTGCTTTTCGATGACCGGACCTGAGGTCACCTTTATCCCCGCCCCCATCTCGTTGGCGATGATATAACAAAGGGTAGTCTTGCCGAGTCCGGGAAAACCATGAAAAAGGACATGATCCAGAGGTTCGCGGCGACCAAGGGCTGCCTGGATGAAAATCGCCAGGCTCTTGCGTACCTGTTCCTGGCCGATATAATCGGCAAGCTTTTGCGGCCTCAGGGCATTGTCGGCTACCGGCTCGCGCACCTGGGGCTGCGGATTGACCAGGCGGTTATCCGCAGTTATATCTTCTTCGATGTTCATGCCAGTATCCTCAGAGCCTCCCGAATAAGAATCTCGATTCGCAACTGAGCAAAGGCCTCCTCGCCCTGTTGTCTTTTAACGGCCTCCAGGGCTTTTCTAGCCACAGAATCAGGATAGCCAAGATTGGTCAAAGCCGACAGAGCATCGGCCGCAACTGAACCTTCAGCGACAATGACATCCGAACCTTCAGAAGAAAAAGGCAGAGTACCACTGCTCAAATGGGCTACCTTCTCTTTCAACTCGACACAAATCCGCTCTGCTGTTTTTTTGCCGACGCCGGGCAGCATGGTCAGCCGCTTTATGTCTCCGGCAAGTATCGCCCCGCAGATCTCCATAACCTTCATTCCCGACAACATGGCCAAGGCAAGCTTCGGCCCAATCCCAGTAACGGTTCGAAGAATGAGGAAAAGTTCTTTTTCCTCCTCGAGAAGAAAGCCGAACAGGGTGATGGCGTCCTCACGGACATTGGTGTGGATATGGAGAAACACCTCCCGGCCTTTTTCCGGCAAGCGGGCAACAGCATCGGTCGCCAGGATAACCTCATAGCCTACTCCACCGACGTCGACGACTGCTCGATCGGCACTTTTTGCAAGGACCCTGCCTGTTAGTGAGGCAATCATTAGATATCAGACCTGAAACTGATTAGCATGGCAAATAGCGACGGCCAGTGCGTCGGCGGCATCCGGGCTCGGTTTACCGGAAAGCCCCAGCAACACCTGTACCATGTGCTGCACCTGTTCTTTTCCCGCCTGGCCGTAACCGGCAACCGCTCTTTTGATGACCCGCGGACTGTAATCATAAACCGTCAGCCCGTTTTGCATGACTGCAACCACCGCTACGCCACGGGCATGGCCAAGTTTGATCGCAGACCGCGGATTGGATGCGAGAAAAACCTCTTCAACTGCCGCAACCACCGGCTGGTGGACCTGAACAACTTCATTCAGGCCCTCGAAAATTTCATTGAGCCGATAAGAAAACGATTGATCCCTGGTGGTCTTGATAACTCCGCAGACAATATATTCGAGACGCCCGCGATAGGCGTCTATGATGCCGTAACCGGTTACCCTGCTTCCCGGATCAACCCCGATGATCCTTGCCACTTTCCCTGCCGGCTAGGACAGCTGCTCCATCAGGGCATCATCGATGTCAAAATTTGAAAAAACATTCTGAACATCCTCATGATCTTCAAGATTTTCCATAAGCTTGATGAGTGACTTGGCTATTTTTTCGTCGGTTACCTCAACGGTCGTTTTCGGAATCATCGACACCGAGGCATCAACGAAAGTCAGCCCCCCTTCCTCCAGAGCGGCGCGAATATTTTCAAACTCCTCGGGAGATGTATGGACCTGAAATTCAGTCTCTTCCTCGACGACATCATCCGCTCCGGCCTCAAGGGCCATATCCATCAATTTTTCTTCGGTGGTGATCTCTTTATCAATGAGTATCAATCCTTTTTTCTCAAACATCCAGGCCACGCAGCCGGATTCGCCGAGATTGCCGTTGCTTTTGGCAAAAAAATGCCGCACATCGGCGACCGTCCGGTTGCGGTTGTCGGTCATACATTCAACGAGAACGGCAACTCCTCCGGGACCGTATCCTTCGTACATGATCTCGTCATATATCTCGCCGGCAATCTCACCGGTTCCCTTTTTAATGGCTCTGGCGATATTGTCCTTTGGCATGTTTTCAGTCTTGGCCGTGGTCACCGCCGTCCGCAAACGAGGATTGCCCTCCGGGTCGCCACCTCCAGCTCTTGCGGCAACTGTGATTTCCTTAATCAAACGGGTAAATATCTTCCCCCGCTTGGCATCAATTGCCCCTTTTTTTCTCTTAATTGTCGACCACTTGGAATGTCCAGACATATAGCATACCTATTGATTTTTTTTAGTTAAAACATATTTCCTTACGACAACTCTTTTTCGGGAGTCGACTTCATATAGCCCATTCCCAAAACAAAAACTTCTCTGCTCTCTGTGCGAGAGCTTTTCGGCTTCAGCACCTTTACCATTTCAAACCGCTTCTTCATCTCATTCACAAATTCCGGAAAATCCTCACCCTGAAAAACCTTGCAAAGGTAATGTCCTTTGTTAAGCAACAGCTCTTCGGCAAGCGCCAGGGTCTGTCGCACCAGAATCAGTGACTTCTGGGCATCCGCCCATCTGTTACCGGTGGTCTTCGGGGCCAGATCGGAGACCAGTACTCGAAAAGCCGGACGAAACTGCCTAACCGCAACAAGCATCTCAGGGACCATGATATCCTGGCACAGCCAATGAATCGGAGCCCCACCTGGCCTGGCAACCTCATCCGTCTGCTGGAGATCAACCCCGACGACTATCCCCTTCGGTCCGACCACCTCGGCTGCAAAGAGCGACCAGCTCCCCGGGAAACATCCAAGATCGAGGACGCTGTCTCCCCAGGAAAGGAACTTAAACTTTTGCTGGACTTCTTCCAGTTTATAGATTGAACGAGCCGGATATTTTTCTTTTTTTGCTTTTTTCGAATAGTAATCGTTTATTTTACGCACGTTTTAGTCCATTTATTATTCTTTGACAAGACCAAAACCGGCTGTCACCATACTCCTCATGAGGAGGTTGGGTGGTTCGCTGCATCAGTCTTCAGATAGGTAGCAACAAAGGCCAGCGCCGTACGCCGATCCGTCACTTCCCCTTCCACCCTGGCCACTTCCAGTTCATCGAGAATCTTGGTAAACAACGGGCCGGGCACCAGGGCAAATTCTTCGATAAGATCCTTGCCGGTGAGCAGGCGCGGCCCAAAGAGTACCGGCTGAATGTGATCATCATACATTTTCTGCACGAAGTCGAACAGCTCTTGCAACTCCTCTTCCATCCGCTCTGGTTTTTTTTCCCCGCGGCTAGCCATACTGTCAGCCATCGCCAAGAGAAAAAGCCCGGACAGATCGCTTCCGGCACGCCGACAGAGTTTTAATGCTGCTCTCCTGGTGATTTCGCCTTCGCGCACGACATTGCACAGGTGAAACGGATGCATGTGCATGGCGATGAGCCCTCCGGTGCGCTCTATTTCTGCTTTGCTCCACCGGCTGCGCTCGGCAAATTGTCGAAAGATACGGGCACCCTTTTCGTCGTGCCGGTAAAACGTCACCCGACCATCGTTGCCGAATTGCACCTCCCTTGTCGCCGGTTTCCCTATATCATGCAGCAGCGCCGCCCACTTAAGGCAAGAAAGAGCATTCTCCTGCTGCAAATATTTGGTTATTTCCGTGATTCGGCCCGGAAAATACCGCTGCGGGTCGGCAAGGATCTCCTCCATGGTCGAAAGGGCAAGATAACTGTGGCCGAGAACATCCAGGTGATGAAACTCGGGCTGCAGAACGCCTGCTCCCTGATAGAGTTCCGGCAAGAGCCGAGCCAGCAGACCATCCTCTGCAATGGTTTGCAGAACTAAGGCTGTCCGAGGCGAAGCAAAAATCAGCCGCAGCTCATAGCCAATCCGTTCCGCCGCAGCATGAGCGATACGCGCCGCATGTTTTCGCACCTCCACCCGCGTCTTTTCAACCAGATGAAACCCGAGCGTTGCACATAGCCGATAGCCGCGCAACATGCGCAGCGGGTCGGCGACGAAGGCGCCGGGGCAATGTCTTATCTTTTCCTCGCGGAGATCCGCCAGACCGCCGGTCGGATCAAGTAAGCGGAGCGGTTCTCCGTCAGTCGCCAGTGCAGCAAGTGGCACTGCCATGGCATTGACAGTAAAGTCACGGCACTGCAGATCCTCTTCGATGGTCGTGGTTCCGGCGCGAAAGGATGCAAAGTCTACCTGCTCATTGTGCCATACCACTCGAACAGCCTCATCATCCGGCCCGGAAAGATCAACTAGAGACCCGCCGCCGAGTTCTGTACGAAACTGTTTTGCGAGAGACGCGGCAGAGCAAGGGGCGGCGATATCAATATCGCAAGACCTGCGCCCCAATAACCAGTCGCGCACCGTCCCTCCGACCAGATAAAGCTCGGCGTTGTTTTTGACCGACAGCCGCAACAGAGCCTGTACCACCTGCGGAGATGCGTTTCCCCGCAGGTCCCATAAATTATCCGGCTCTAAGCAATGCACCCTTTCCTTTCCTTTTGCACTTGACTATACTCGCAATCGACGAGGCCTACACGCTGACCCGAAAAATCTGCAGTCGGACTCTCTTCTCAATCAATCAGCAGACCTCCCCAACCCCGGTGAACGGGATAAGTACCTTGACGAAATTCGTTGATAAAAAACAAGAAACGAATTTCTAAGGTACTAAAGGGGTAGGTAAAGATACCATATCCAGGCGAAGAAAGACAGTTCCGCGCCACTTCCGGAAAAAACCTATGCCCGACAGCCAACCCTTTCTCTATCTCGCGCCCATCCGCGGCCTCACCGATGCCCTGTTCCGCGACACCCTGCACGATCACTTCAAAGGCTTTGACGCGGCAGTAACACCCTTTATAAACCCGCAGAGAAAAACTCTCTATGAGGACGCTATGATCAGGGACGTGCTGCCCCGGTACAACAAGGGGTGGCCGATTGTTCCTCAACTGCTGCACACCGATCCAGAGGCATTTGTCGTCCTCGCCAATCGTCTTGCCGGTTTGGGCTACACCCACATCAACTGGAACCTCGGTTGTCCGGCCCCGATGGTGGCCAGGAAGAAGAGAGGTTCCGGCCTCCTGCCCTACCCGGAAATGATACTTGAGATCCTTGACCAGGTACTCCCGCAACTGGATATTAAATTATCGATCAAGACCCGGCTCGGCTACCAAAACCGGTCGGAATTGGCAGTCCTTCTGCCACAACTCGACCAATTTCCTTTGAAAGAGATTATCATCCACACCCGGCTCGGCAAACAGCTCTACAAAGGTAATACCGACCCAGATGGTTTTGCCGTCTGTCAAAAGCTGAGCCGCCACCCGCTGGTCTATAATGGTGATATTACCGACCTTGCCACCTTCGACCTCCTTGCTGCCCGTTTTCCAACCGTTGACAGCTGGATGATCGGACGGGGGGCACTCGGCAACCCGTTTCTGGCAGAAGAAATCAAAGGATTTCCAACCGACTCTCCGGAACACAGGAAAAGACGCCTTTACGCCTTCCACCTCGACCTTTTCACCCGTTACCAACAAAGGTTATCCGGGCCCTCCCACATCCTCGGCAGGGTCAAACAACTTTGGGCATATCTCATTATTTCCTTTCCGGGACAGGAGAAATTTCAGAAGAAGATACTTAAAAGCGAAAGCATCGAGGCATATTTGCAGGTTATCGAGCAGCTCTTTACCGCCTAGGCTAAGGTTGCCCGGCATGTCGATTCGGCTTTATAATATTCCCCAGTTTCGATAACTCTCGTCGACGGCTGGTGCTGCTCTTAGCAGAATACGGTTTCCACCAAAGGTGCAGGTGACCTCGCCGGAAGTTTTGCCAACCGGCAGTTTTCTCCCGTAATGGACAACCATGGCAGCTGCAAGATTGAGCACTTCCCGCACATCAACATCAGACACAGAGTGGCTGGCTATTTTTCTCAGTACCGCGGTCGGCCCGGGCCAATCTTCCATCAATAGCAAGGCATCATCTTCCCCGGCAAGTTTTTCCAAGGTGTTGTTTTCTTTCTCATCTCGACCGAGGATCAACCAGCCGCCACCCGGCAGAATGAATTGTCTGCCCACAAGCAACAAGCGAATATCAACTGCGGTGATCTCCGCCCCTTGCAGCCTCGAATCGGTTGAGTAGAGTTTTTCGATACGCCGCCCAAGAATCGGATCGGCGAGAGTGCAACCACCAGCCGGGGCGGGAAAATCCGTTATCCCGTAGCGTGCCGCCATGGCAATCTGGTCCGAACGGCCTCGCCCGCTGAATCGCAGCAGTTTGCTGCGATCCACCCAACCCTGCAACTCCGGCAGTGTTTCTTTTAATAACTGGGCGCAAAGCGGACGAAGCAGAAGCGACCTGGTACCCGAATCGCGTTCGATGACGTTCAGGGTGTCCCGACGCTGGGACATAGGTCGCTGACCCAGAACTTCGCCGGAAATGAGAAATGATGCCCCCCGCTCGGCAAGCATTTCTTTAGCCCGGGAAAACATCAATATTTTGCAATCGATACAGGGATTAAAATTTTTCCCAAAGCCATGCGCCGGGTTATGCAGCAACTGCAGGTAGCCGGGGCTGATATCCTCAAGAATTACCTTGATCCCGTACTTGTTGTGCATCCGTTCCACATGCCCTTCGATATCATCAAGAAGATCGTAGTGGAAAAAAGGGGTAACAAACTGAATGGCCTCTACCTCCACACCCTGCTCCATGATCAGCCGTGTTGCGAGGATGGAATCGAGGCCTCCGGAAAAAAGGGCCAACGCCTTGACATACGTCATGCCGAAGTTCCTCCCTTCAACAGCAATTCTTCGGCAAAGGCATTGGTTTGGGCGGTAGCCGAGTCACCGGCAAGCATTCTTGCCAACTCCCGCACCCGGTCTTCAGAGGAAAGACGGCTGACTGCCGATTGAGTTCGCCCGTTTTCCACGGTTTTTGACACCTGGAAGTGCTGCGTTCCGCGGGCGGCGATCTGCGGCAGATGGGTAATACAAAAGACCTGATGATGCCCAGCCAGTTCCTGGATTTTTTTCGCCACCGCCTCAGCTGCCTGACCACCGATTCCGGCATCAACTTCATCAAAGATGACCGTATCGACCATATCCTTCTTGGCTAGAAGGCATTTCATCGCCAGCATGAGGCGCGACAATTCGCCCCCGGAAGCAATCTTTGCCAGAGGCTTTGCCGGCTCTCCTGGGTTGGGGGAAAAGTAGAATTCTCCGCGGTCCCAGCCAGTTGCCCGCATTTTCTCCGGGATCTCGTCAATCTCGCGCCAATTCACGACAAATCCGGCACGATCAAATGACAGGGAAGCTAGTTCGTTGGCCATCGCCTTCTCCATCTCTCGACCAGTCTGACGGCGTTTCCGGGAAAGATGCCTGGCTTGTTCCACCATCTTCCTTTCAAGCATCTGCACTTCTGAGAAAAGGGCGGCTATTGTTTTATCCATGTTTTCAAAATGAAGTATTTCAGCTTCACATT
Source organism: Pseudomonadota bacterium (assembly GCA_018821785.1). Lineage (GTDB taxonomy): Bacteria > Desulfobacterota > Desulfobulbia > Desulfobulbales > Desulfocapsaceae > Desulforhopalus_A. The sequence goes on along the minus strand of JAHJLI010000290.1, from coordinate 609 downwards.
TTTCCACAAATTCGAGAATTTCTTCTATGGTTGCGCCGTATTTCCTTTTCAATTGCTGGACAAGGTCGAGACGCTCATTGACCTGATCGAGGCGATACGGGTCGTCCTCGAGTCCGTCGCGGTATTCCCTGAGCAGACTGATATAATCCTCGGCCAGAAAGGTGTAACCACTGACATCTTCGCTCAGCTTGGCCGCACCCGGATCAAGGGCCGCCATGTGGCCCATATTCTGCCGCAACTGGGTCAAACCATTAAGAAGATCACTGCCAAGAAGTCGACAACTTTCCTGGCTGACTTTGATCAAGGCCTGGGCATTCTTCAGTCGTTTCTTCTCGGCGCTGAGCGCCTCGTCTTCCCCTGGTAGAAGCTCCGCCTGGCGAATTTCGCTTACCTGGAACTTCAGGAAATCCTGTTTCTGTTCTTTCTCTTGCTCCTGGCGTCTGAGAACTGCCAAGGCCTCCCTTTTTCCCTGCCACAAACTGAAGATCCGACCAAGCTCCTGCCGGCCTGACCACAATTCTCCAAGGGTATCTACAATATCGAGATGCAGTGCTGGCTGCAACAGCTGCTGGTGGTCATGCTGACTTGCAACACTCAGCATATCGGCGG